>CAZHRH010000008.1:5551-20132 GCA_964534475.1 uncultured Wenzhouxiangellaceae bacterium | reverse complement strand
ATTCTGCTCGGTGAACATGCCGTGGTCTACGGCAGCCATGCCCTGGCGGTGCCGGTGCCACTGGCGATCCAGGCCAAGATCGCCGACAACGATGAAGGCATCGACATCATCATTCCGCGTTGGGGCGCCGAGCAACGGCTACACCGCAAGCCGGAACAGCGACATTCGTTCGAAAAACCCATCGCGTTGATCTTGGAGCAGCTCGAATTGCTCGATGAAGCGATGAGAATCGAGATCTTCCCGAACGTGCCGCGCGCCGTTGGCCTGGGCAGTTCGGCCGCCGTGGCGGTGGCCATCACGCGTGCGCTGGATCAGCATTTCCAGCTCGGTCTCAGCGACGAGCAGATCAACGCACTGGCGTTTGAATGCGAGAAAGTCGCCCATGGCACGCCTTCGGGCATCGACAATACGATGGCCACCTATGGCTTTCCAATGCTCTATCGCAAAGGCGAACCGGCGTTGATGGAGGCCATGCAGATCGGCGCTGATCTGCCGCTGGTGATCGGTTTCAGCGGCGTGGAATCGCTGACCGCAAAGATGGTGGCACGGGTTGCCGATGCCCAGGCCAAGCATCCAGCCATTTACCGGCGCATGTTTCATGGCATTGACGGGCTGGTGCTGGAAGCTAAAGAGGCGCTGCAAAAAGGTGACTGGCAGCACCTGGGCGAACTGATGAACGTCAACCAGGGGCTGCTCAATGCCATGCAGATTTCCTGCTGGGAGATCGAGGAAATGATCCAGATTGCACGTCAGCACGGTGCGCTTGGTGCCAAGGTCACCGGTGGCGGTGGCGGCGGTGCCTTTATTGCACTGTGTCCGGATCGGCAGCAGGAAGTTATCGATGCTCTGAGCGATGCCGGCTACCAGGCCATGCAGGTCAACGTATCCGGGGGAGGCGCAAAGTGAACAAGTCAGCCGGTGCCGCTGTGCGCGACGAAATCGTCTCTTTTCCGGACGAGGATCTGATTCTGGTGAATGATCAGGACGAGGAAATCGGTCATCTGGACAAGCTGCATTGCCATCAGGGCAGCGGCATACTGCATCGCGCCTTTTCGCTGTTTGTGTTCAACCAGCTTGGCGAGTTGCTGCTGCAACAGCGCAGCGCCGATAAACCGTTATGGCCGTTGTACTGGTCCAATACCTGCTGCAGCCATCCACGTCGAGGCGAAAGCGTGGACTTTGCCGTCAACCGGCGCCTGCAGCAGGAATTGGGCTTGACCACCGAGGCTGAATTCTTGTACAAGTTCAAGTATCAGGCACAATATGATGACACTGGCGCAGAACATGAATTATGCTGGGTGTATCTTGGTCGCTGCGCGGCTGATCCTGTGCCCAATGCCAACGAAGTTGAAGACTGGCGTTATGTCTCGGTGGGCCGGCTCAATGCCGAATTGCAGCAACAGCCGGAATTGTTCACTCCCTGGTTCAAGCTGGAATGGCAGGAACTCAACAACACGCATGCTGCCAGATTGAATCAATACACGCGCAAGCCTCGATCTATTTAGAATCGATTCAGTTAGTATATAGATGTTTTTGAAACTCAAACATACGGGACTTTAGACCATGGGCATACCAGCAATACAGCAATACAGCATTGCCAAATACATCATCGGCCAGAAACTGCGCGGCAATAAAAAATATCCGCTGGTGCTGATGCTGGAGCCCTTGTTCCAGTGCAATCTGGCCTGTGCGGGTTGCGGCAAAATCGAATATCCCAAGGACATCCTGCAGCAACGATTGAGCGTGGACAAAGCGCTGCAGGCTGTGGATGAATGCGGCGCGCCGGTGGTATCCATTCCCGGCGGTGAACCTCTGATCCACAAAGACATGCCGGAAATCGTGCGCGGCATTCTGGCGCGCAAGAAGTTCATCTACCTGTGCACCAATGCCGTCTTGATGCTGAAGAAGATGGACGATTACCAGCCCTCGCCCTACTTCACCTGGTCGGTGCATCTGGATGGCCTGCAGGAAGAACACGACAAGTCGGTGTGCCAGGACGGCATCTTCACCAAGGCCACCGAGGCGATCAAGGTGGCACTGCAACGCGGTTTCCGCGTCACGGTGAATTGCACCTTGTTTGATGGCGAAGTGCCCGAACGCGTGGCGCAGTTTTTCGACTACTGCATGGAACTGGGCGTGGAAGGCATCACCGTCTCGCCAGGCTACAGCTATGAGTTCGCCCCCAACCAGGACGTATTTCTGCCGCGCAACAAATCCAAGCAACTGTTCCGCGACATCTTCCGCGAAGGCAAACAACGCGCCAGCAAGTGGGCACTGAATCACTCCAGCCTGTACCTGGATTTTCTCGCAGGCAACCAGAGCTATCAGTGCACGCCGTGGAGCAATGTCACCTACAATATCTTCGGCTGGCAAAAACCCTGCTACCTGCTGGTGGATGAAGGCTATGCCGATTCCTATCAGGCCTTGCTGGAAGAAACCGAATGGGACAACTACGGCACCGGTCGCAATCCCAAGTGTGATAATTGCATGGCTCACTGCGGTTATGAGGGCACCGCGGTCAACGACGCCTTCCGCCACCCGCTGAAAGCCTTGTGGACGTCGCTGCGCGGGCCGAAACTGGAAGGCGACTTTGCGCCCGAACTGCCCATCATCTATAAGCAGCAGCGCGCGGAACAGGCCATCCCGGTGCATGTGGACACGCCGTTTGCAGCACAGAATGAAGCCGCCCCCGAAGCTGTGGCCGAGGAATCCAGGAAACGCGCCTGACCGGTGCTGACCACAGCCGCTGCGGTAGCGGCGGCCTGCTGGCTGCTACTGCTGCTGTTGCCGTGGCGACCATGGTCGGTACGGGAACAACTGTCACCCGAGGAAACCGCAGCGAAGCGTGATCTGTCCGCCATCACCGTGCTGATTCCGGCGCGCGATGAAGCCGAGACTATTGCAACCACAGTGCGCGCCGCCGCCAGCCAGGGCGACAACCTGCGCATCATTGTCATCGACGATGAATCCGGCGATGGAACCGCACAACTGGCTGCAGAAGCCGGCGCTGAAGTGATCGCCGGACAGGCGCTGCCGCATGGCTGGACGGGCAAATTGTGGGCGCTGCAGCAGGGTCTGGAGCAGGTCCGCAGCGACTATATCCTGCAGCTCGATGCTGACATCCAGCTTGCTCCCGGCATGCTCATTGCGCTGCACGACAAGATGACCCGACAGCAACTGACGCTGGTCAGCATTATGGCCCTGCTGCCAACGTCCAATTTCTGGCAACGAGTACTGCTGCCTGCCTACGTGTGGTTTTTCAAGCTGCTGTATCCATTTGCCCTGGTCAACAGCACCAGCAGACACTTTGCCGCTGCTGCCGGTGGCTGCATCCTGCTGCGGCGGCAGGCGTTGCTGGATATGGGTACTTATCGGGCACTGCGCGGTGCAATCATTGATGACTGCACGCTGGCGACAGCGATCAAGCGCCAGGGTGGACGCATCTGGCTGGGATTGAGCCGCGCGGTGAGGAGTTGTCGCAGCAGCGACTCAGCGGGCGAGACCGGCAAGCTGATCAGCCGCACCGCGTTCACCCAGTTGCGGCATTCCACCCTGCTGCTGTTGCTGACCAGCATGGCCATGCTGGTGCTGTTCTGGGCACCGGTTCTGGCTTTGCTGTTTGCTGCTACCGGCGGCAAGCTGATCGCCGCGCTGGCCATTGCCTGCATGCTGGCCAGCTATCTGCCGCTGCTGCGTTTTTATCGCCTGTCCAGTATTTATGCGCTGTTGTTACCGCTGATCGCCGTGTTCTATCTGCAGCACACCTGGCTGTCGGCCATCCAGCACTGGCGTGGACATGGCGCCGAGTGGAAGCAGCGACATTATCCGTAATTTGCATTATCCTGTATCTTTATCAGCACGAGACCAGCCATGGACAAAGAGAAATTACAGCAACTGCTGACCCAACTGCAGGAAGCGCTGGATGACCCGGACATTGATGAGGAAACGGTCACCCTGGCGCGTCAACTCGACAGCGGCATCCACCAATTGCTCGATGAGCAAAGTGAAGTGCAGGATCCGGATCCGTTCTTGCAACTGTCACGGCGCATGGAAGCCGACTTTGCCAGCCGGCATCCACTGGCGGAACGAGTCTTGCGCGAAATCGGCAACACGCTGGCCAACATCGGTATCTGATTGAGCGGCCTCAGTTCGATGCATGAAATCAATAATATCTGTGTTTACTGCGGCTCCAGTCCAGGCACCGACCCGGCCCATATCGAGGCCGCCACACAACTGGGACAGGCGCTGGCGCAGCGCAACATCGGCCTGGTCTACGGCGGCTCCAGTCTGGGCATCATGGGCGCGGTGGCCAACAGCGTGCTGCAACATGATGGGCGCGTCATTGGCGTCATTCCGCGCGCGCTGGCCACGCGCGAGATCGCCCACGATGGTCTCAGCGAACTGCTGGTGGTGGATTCGATGCATCAGCGCAAAGCCAGAATGGAGGCTTTGTCAGATGGCTTCATTGCGTTGCCTGGAGGTCTGGGCACGGCCGAGGAATTGTTCGAGATTCTCACCTGGGCACAACTGGGACTGCACCGCAAGCCCTGCGGCATTGTCAACAGCCATGGCTACTACGACAAGCTGATCAGCTTTATTGATCATGCCGTGGAACAGCAATTCGTGAAGCTGGTTCACCGGCAGATGCTGCTGACCGCCGCTGTTGCAGACGAGTTGCTGGACCAGTTTATCGACTACACACCGCCGGAAGTGCCGAAATGGCTGCGCCATGACCAGAGCTGATAACCGCATGCTGTAACAAAAGCGCTGGTCAGTGACTCCTGCTCATTTGCTGATCACTGCTCGAAATCGTCGACAAACACTATCTCCTGCGCCGACACCAGGCAGCTTGCAGATGCGATATCATCGGCCATCTGATCCAGGCTGCAGGTGGAAAACTCCTGCGAACCGTTGATGGACGGGTTCATGATGCCGGCGATGTTGGAGTTCTGACACACACTGCCGGACTGACGATCGTGCGGGGCGCCGAAGTTATGACCCATTTCATGGGCGATAACAAGCATGCTGGTGGTGCCACTGCTAAGGTTCTGGTTCACGCCGAAGCCAAAACTCTGACTGCACAGCACTCCCAGCCAGGCAATGCCGATCACTGAGCCATCCATGTTTTTGCCGGTCATCAGATGCGCCAGTCCGGGATGCTCGATGCCACTGCCGTTACCAGTGGTCATGTAGACGCGAAAAGCGTTAAGCAGATCGCTTGGATCAGTGGGTGTGAGTATATCGTTGCTGTCCAGCAATTCCAGTGTCTGTAACTGAATGCCAACGCCGACCTGATTACTGTAGATGCCGTCGACCAGGTTCACCCGCGACACGATCACTGCAGCACTGTCGCTGCCGTGTGTGGCACTGAATTCGGTGTCGGCGACCACGGTGAAGGGCATGAGCGAAAAATCGCCGGCAAGGACTTGTCGCAACTGGTTCAGTATGTCCTCACCGCTCATGCTGGCATGATGCTCGTGCTGAGTTCCTGGCACGCGCACACCAGCCTCATCGATCGGCTGCAGGAACTGCAGATCTGCCGCGCGGTAAATCACCTGCACGGAATCACTGCGCTGGGCCTGCAGCAGCAGGGGCTGCAACACAGCGCGTCGATCAAGCAACCAGGTGACACCGGCGCTGTACACAATGCCTTCCCAGGCGCCATTCAGCCATGATAAGCGCAACCAGGATCGGGGGTCGCCCTCGACGTAACCGGAAAAATAGCGAGCGCCCTGCTGGCGCAGACGACTGCGCTGGTCGCTGGCAAGCCTTGTCAGCAATTGCCGGTTGGGTTGCAGCCGCAAAAGCAGCCGCTGTTGCTCGAACAGCAGTTCAAGCTGCATGCTGTCGTCGGCGCGTGGTGCGGCAAGTTGTGCCGGCCAATGCTGCTGGATGATCTGCTGTTGCGCCAGCAGGCAGTTGGGAACGAATAGTGCGATTACCAGCAGCAGTTTGCTGTACTTCATAATGACTTCCTTGTCAAAACTCTTTATCGTTATCAGGTAGTTATGATTATATACGATCCTGCTTGAAATAAAAGCATCGCCTCGCTGCCACACTGGAGCCTGGTACGTTTACCAGCATGAATTCTCAGGCAGACCCTATGAGCTACAGGACAGCATCGAGCAGCCGGCCTTGTTGCGTGCCCAGTCCGGCCGTTTGCCGGCATAGTCAGCGTGCTCGGGCTGCTCGTCGTAGGGCTTGCGCATGATCTGCAGCAGCTTGTCGATTTCGCTGTAGTCGCCAGCAGTGGCCAGGTCGATGGCCTGCTGGGCAAGATAATTGCGCAACACATATTTCGGGTTGGCGGCGTGCATCTGTGACTTGATTTGCGCCCGCTCACGACCATCCTGCTGGCGACGCTGCAGGTAATACTGCAGCCATTCCTGCAACGCTGATTGCTGCTGCGCAAACGCCAACTGGTTGTAGCTGGCGTTGGCAAATGCCGCAGCATCGGCCTGATCAGTATCCTGCTCGGCAAGCTGACGCCAGAACATTGTCATATCCAGTTCCGCCTGCTGCAGCAGCGGAAACAGTTGTTCGATCAGTTTTTCATCACCAGCCTGCCACTCGGCCAGACCCAGCTTATCGGTGGTCATGCGCAGTGCATGTTCACTGTAGGCATCGGCGTAGGTCTGCAGCCCCTGCTGCAGCGCATCAGGTTCTTGCATCAGCGCTGCCAGCGCCTTGGCCAGACACATCAGATTCCACTGCGCGATGCGCGGCTGCTGGCCGAAGCAGTAGCGCCTGGTGGCAGCGTCGGTGGTGTTCGGCGTCCACTCCGGATCAAACTCTTCCAGCCAGCCATAGGGCCCGTAATCGATGGTCAGACCGAGGATGGACATGTTGTCGGTGTTCATGACGCCATGCACAAAACCCACGCGCATCCAGTGTGCCACCATCAGTGCCGTGCGCCGGGCAATTTCATCAAACCAGACCAGCAGCAGTGCATCATCGAGCTCGTCGGCGTCACCGATCAATTGCGGATAATCGCGGCGCAGCGTGAACAGTACCAACTGGCGCAAAACATCATGCTCGCTGCGCGCGGCGAACAGCTCAAAGTTGCCGAAGCGGATAAACGATGGCGCCACGCGGCAGGTGATGGCGCCGGGCTCGGCTTGCGCATGACCGTCGTAAAACATATCGCGCACCACGCTGTCACCGGTCAGCACCAGACTCAACGCGCGCGTGGTGGGAATGCCCAGATGGTGCATGGCTTCGCTGCACAGAAACTCGCGCAGCGACGAGCGCAGCACCGCACGACCATCGGCACTGCGCGAATACGGCGTCAAGCCGGCACCTTTCAGTTGCAACTCCCAGCGCCGTCCTCGTGCGTTGACAATCTCGCCCAGCGACAGCGCGCGGCCATCGCCCAACTGGCCGGCCCAAGTGCCGAACTGATGACCGCCGTAACAGGTGGCAAAGGGTTGCATGCCCGGCAACAGCCGGTTGCCGGCCAGCGTTTCCACCCACGCCTGCGACTGCATGGCCTCTGCTGTGAGCCCAAGCTCTGCCGCCATTTCCGCCGACCAGGCGATCAATTGCGGTGCAGCGACTGCCTGCGGCATGACCCGGGAATAGCAACTGCCGAAAACATGGCGCGGATTCGGCTTGCGCTCGGGATCGGCGGGCAGTTCTCGCACGAAGGCGTTGTCAAAGTGCAGCTCGGGCAGTGCTGCCGTCGGATTTGTAACCATGCCGTTATTGTAACGGATCATGCCTTTGCAACTGTGGCGCGTTAATGTCCCCTGGAGTCGTTTCAGATCACCCGCGAAAAGCGCTGAGTCTGCCCTTCCGGTTGTCGTGACTTCGCCGTATTGAGATAACTGTCAAACACCATGGCAATGGCGCGCAGCAGTTGTTGACCCACTGGCGTGATGCGAAAACCGCGCCCGACAAAGCGTATCAGACCGTCTTTCTGCAGTTCATGCAGACGCTCCAGTTCGGCAGCAAAATGCAGTTCAAAGCCTATATCATGCGCAGCTTCAATGGCGGCATAGTCCAGCCGTCCGCGGCACATGATGCTGTTGATGACATCAGCGCGCAGACGGTCTTCGGCGCTGCGGGTCACTCCGCGCAATACCGGCAGACCGTGGCTGGCGCCATCATTATCTATCAGCGCCTGGCACCAGTTGCGGTATTCATGCACATTCTGACTGAAGGTATCACCGACCTGACTGATGGCGCTGGGACCAAACGCCAGCAGATCCAGGTCAGCCAGCGTGCTGTAGCCCTGGAAGTTGCGCACCATGCTGCCGTCCTGGCGTGCCTGTGCCAGCGCATCTTGCGGCAAGGCAAAGTGATCCATGCCGATATAGTCGTAGCCGGCGGCCAGCAACTGATCCATGGCATGATGAAATATATCCAGCTTGGTATCTGCATCCGGCAGATCTTCTGCGCGGATCTGGCGCTGCGCCTTGAACTTGTGCGGCATGTGCGCGTAATTGAACAACGACAGGCGATGCGGTCGCATGGCGATGATCTTGTCCATGGTCGCCGCAAAGCTGGATCTGGTCTGATGCGGCAGGCCGTAAATCAGATCCAAACTGATGGAGCTGAAGCCGGCTGCTCGCGCAGCATCGATCTGCTGCCGGATCAACTGCTCATCATGGACCCGGTTGACCGCCCGCTGCACGCGCTCAGCAAGATCCTGCACGCCCATGGACAAGCGATTGAAGCCCATCCTCGCGAGCTGCCCGATGCCACCTGCGGTGACCGAACGCGGATCAATTTCCAGGCTGACCTCGGCATCCATTGCGATCACCAGATGATCGCTGATCAGCGTCAGCAGTTGCTCGATCTGATCGATGCTGAGAAACGTCGGCGTGCCGCCACCCAGATGAATCTGGCGCACTTTGCGATCGCTGGCCACGTGTGCCGAAAGTCGCTGAATCTCCTGCGCCAGATGCTGCAGATATTCATCGCCGATGCTGGTCGAGCGGGTGATGACTTTGTTGCAGCCACAGTAAAAGCAGGGACTGGCGCAAAACGGCACATGCACGTAAATCGACAGATCGGCCGGAATCAATTCGTGGTTGCCGGCATGCAAGGCCGCCACCAGATCATCGGCAGCATGCTCGACGCTGAATTCCAGCGCCGTAGGGTAGGAGGTGTAGCGTGGTCCCGGACCGCCGTACTTTGTAATCAGTCGGTCATCAATCTGTGCTCGTTTATTGGCCATGGCATTAGCGCGCGTCATGCGCTTGTCAGTGTGATGGCTCACATGCTAGAGAAAACATGGCACCAGGATATTGATCCAGATCAATTCTGTTGCCATTACCACCACGGCGAGCGCCATCGCCAGCGCCATGTGTGATTAAATATTCACACAATTAGAAAATACCATACGCAGTAATACTTTATGAGCACTTGACAAGTAACGTTGTAGATCGCATGATGAATGTAAGAATATTGAAACATCAGTGTTTTAGGATATTATGGAAGATATTGGGGGAAATGTAGAAGATTGCTACTGAGCGATCTTTTCCAGACCACTGAATACGGATTGGCAACATGGAGGTTCCAATGCACAAGCTTATCTTTTCTACCGTCATTGTCGGTCTGATCTCGGCAGTATGCATGGCGGATGCCCATGCCGAGCCCGCCTATACTGAATCAGGTCTGAATCTACCAGCAAATCTGCAACAGCAACCGAAAGTCAATCTCATTGCAGATTGCTATGACGACTGCGATATCAGCACACTTGCCACCGACACTGGTGAATACGCTATTGCCATTGTTAAAAACAATGCAGTTGTTGCGTCTGGCTTGATGCCAATCGATCCCGGCCTGACCGGCAGTCCGGAACATATGCCACCGGGCGGCACTGGCGCCATCATCAATCGCACTGAATCGCGCGCCATGGATGAACGTGGCCGCATGGGCACCGTCATCGCCAAGGACACCTGGACCTACGTCAACTATCTGTTGCGCAGCGTCAGCGTCAAACGCGAATTTATTGTTGATGATATGTATGCCAGCGGCGGTTGATTCAGGCTGTTCTCGATTGCATCAGTAGGTCATGATAAGCATAGCGTCCGGGCGGCTTATCGACCAACCATCTGGCCGCGCTGATGGCACCGTGGGCGAACACTGACCGGTTTTCCACCCGATGCGCCAGCACCAGGCTTTCATGCTTTAAGGCAAACAGCACCGTGTGCTCACCGGGCATGCTGCCGCCACGCATGGAGCTGATACCTATCTCTCCAGACTGACGGGCGCCATCGGTGCCGGCTGTGCGCTGCACCATCACATCATCCAGTGACTGACCACGACTGGCAGCGATGTCGCCAGCGATAGTCAACGCCGAGCCGGACGGCACGTCGCGCTTGTCACGGTGATGCGATTCACTGATTTCAACATCGGCATCCACACCCAGGTGACTGGCGGCATCGCTTGCCAGTTGGTACAACAGATTCATGCCCGGACTCATGTTGGCAGCCCACAACAGCGGAATGTGTGTAGCAGCCTGTTTAAGCGCCTGAAAATGAGAAGTTTGCAGGCCGGTGCTGCCACTGACCACGGCAGTACCGTGTTCTACCGCCGTTTGCAGCAGCTTGAGCAAGCCCGCAGCAGAACTGAAATCTATCACCACCTGCGCCTTGCTGATGTCGTCAAGCAGGATCAGATCATCGCTTGCCTTGATCAACCCGACCAGGGTCTGACCCATGCGCCCGCTGCGACCCTGCAATGCCAGCTTCAGCATGTCAGCACCGGCCATGGCAAAGTCATTGACACGCGGTCAATTAACCGGTGACGCGTTCGAAAAAATCACGCACGCTGTCCATCCAGCCGCGGCTGCGCGGGTTGTGGTCGGTGGTGCCATGGTCAAAAGTTTGTTCAAATTCGTGCAGTAATTGTTTTTGTTTGCTGTTCAACTTGACCGGTGTTTCCACCACCAGGTGACACATGAGATCACCAGTATGATTGCTGCGCACCGAGCGCACACCTTTGCCGCGCAGTTTGAACACCTTGCCGCTTTGCGTCTCCGCTTGTACTTTCAGCATGACCGAACCATCCAGCGTCGGCACCTTGATTTCACCGCCGAGTGCAGCCGTGGTGAAAGGCACCGGTATTTCGCAATGCAGATCGTCACCGTCACGCTGGAACAGCGGATGCGATCGCACCTGCACTTCCACATACAAATCACCGGCACCCGAACCCTGTGCACCGGCCTGACCTTCACCTGCCAGACGAATGCGATCACCGCTGTCGACGCCAGCGGGGATTTTCACCGACAGCGTGCGCTGCTCCTGCACCCGGCCCTGGCCATTACAATCCTGACACGGGTCGGAAACCCGCTGACCGGTACCGCGACAGCTTGGACAGGTCTGCATGACGGAAAATATGCCCTGCTGCATACGCACCTGACCCGCGCCACCGCAGGTACCACAGGTCTCCATGCGGCCGCTCTTGGAGCCGCTGCCATCACATGTTTTGCATGCCACCATACTGGGAATATTGAGTTCGCGAGTGACGCCCTGAACCGCTTCTTTCAGATCCAGCTCGACGGCAATGCGCATGTCGGCACCGCGACTGGCACGTCTGCCGCCGCCACGCGCAGCACCAAAGATGTCGCCGAAAATATCACCGAATACATCGCTGAAATCGGCAAAACCGGCACCGCCCTGGGCACCGCCGGCACCATTGACGGCGTCGTGGCCATACTGGTCATAGATCGAGCGTTTGCGCGGATCCTTCAGCACCTCGTAAGCCTGCTTGGCTTCCTTGAAGCGGTCCATGGCGTCCGCATCATCGCTGTTGCGGTCGGGATGATACTTCATCGCCAGTCGTCGATAGGCTTTCTTCAAGTCCGCATCGCTGGCATCCCGGCTCACGCCGAGTATGTCGTAGTAATCTCGTGCCATAATCGCCTGGTGCTGAATCGGGGGTTGTGGTGGGAAATGGGGCTGCAGATGGTGATATCAAGTCATGTCTCAGGCAGCACGACACTGCGACATGTCCTGAGCGACCAGTCACCCGGCGGCAGTGCCGGCCGGGTAAGGTCAGTGCCGAATTACTTTTTATCGTCTTCGTCGACTTCAGTAAACTCGGCGTCGACCACGTCTTCATCAGCCGACGGACCGCTTTGCTCACCGCCCTGCTCACTGCCGGCAGCATCCTGCTGGGCGCTTTGCGAGGCCTGCTGGTAGAGGCTCTCGGCAGCTTTCTGCACTGCTTCAACGGCACCATCAATGGCTGACTTGTCATCGCCTTTGATGGCTTCATCCAGCTTGTCCAGCGCGCTTTCCAGCTCGGCCTTGTCGTTATCGGCCAGCTTGTCGCCATGCTCCTTGAGCATGCCGCGCACGGCATGACCCTGAGCGTCGGCGTTGTTGCGTGTGGTGACCAGTTCCTGGAACTTCTTGTCCTCTTCGCGGTGTTGTTCCGCATCCTGCACCATGCGCTCGATTTCGCCTTCATCGAGACCGCTGCCGGCCTTGATTTCCACCTTCTGTTCCTGGCCGGTGTCCTTGTCCTTGGCCGAGACGTGCATGATACCGTTGGCATCAATGTCGAAGGTGACTTCAATCTGCGGTACGCCGCGCGGCGCCGGGCGGATACCGGACAGATCAAACCGCGCCAGCGATTTGTTCGCTGCGGCCTGCTCACGCTCACCCTGCAACACGTGTACGGTAACCGCGCCCTGGTTGTCGTCGGCGGTGGAGAAAGTCTGTGACGCCTTGGTCGGAATGGTGGTGTTCTTTTCGATCAGCTTGGTCATGACGCCACCGAGGGTTTCGATACCCAGCGACAATGGGGTCACATCCAGCAACAACACGTCCTTGACGTCGCCGGCCAGCACGCCGCCCTGAATGGCAGCGCCGATGGCCACTGCCTCATCCGGGTTGACGTCCTTGCGCGGATCCTTGCCGAAAAACTCGGCCACGGCTTCCTGCACTTTTGGCATGCGCGTCTGACCACCGACCAGAATGACATCGTCGATGTCACTGACCTTGAGACCGGCATCGTCCACCGCGGTGCGGCAAGGTACGATGCTGCGTTTGATCAGATCCTCACACAGCGCTTCCAGCTTGGCCCGGGAAACCTTGATGTTAAGGTGCTTGGGACCCGAAGCATCGGCGGTGATGTAGGGCAGATTGACCTCGGTCTGCTGACTGGAAGACAGCTCGATCTTGGCGCGCTCGGCAGCTTCCTTGAGACGCTGCAGCGCCAGCGGATCATTGCTCAGATCCATGCCCTGATCCTTCTTGAACTGATCGATCAGGTAGTCCAGCAGACGGTTGTCAAAGTCCTCCCCACCGAGGAAAGTATCGCCGTTGGTGGCCAGCACCTCAAATTGATGCTCGCCATCGACATCGGCAATCTCAATGATGGAAATATCAAAAGTGCCACCGCCCAGATCGTATACGGCAATCTTGCGATCGCCGCCTTTTTTGTCCAGACCATAGGCCAGCGCAGCCGCGGTCGGCTCGTTGATGATGCGGCGCACGTTCAATCCGGCAATCTTGCCGGCGTCCTTGGTTGCCTGGCGCTGGGAATCATTGAAATAGGCCGGCACGGTAATGACGGCTTCAGAGACCTCTTCACCGAGATAATCTTCTGCTGTCTTCTTCATTTTCATCAGCACGCGCGCGGAGATTTCCGGCGGCGCCATTTTCTTGCCGCCAGCCTCGACCCAGGCATCGCCATTGTCGGCCTTGATGATCTTGAATGGCACCAGATCCTTGTCTTTCTGCGTGACTTTTTCATCGAACTTGCGGCCGATCAATCGCTTGACCGCATTCAGTGTGTTTTCCGGATTGGTCACCGCCTGGCGCTTGGCCGGCTGCCCCACCAGCACTTCATCGTCCTTGGTAAAGGCAACGATGGATGGTGTGGTGCGGTCACCCTCGGCGTTCTCGATCACTTTCGGCTTGCCGCCCTCCATGATCGCCACGCAGGAATTGGTGGTACCCAGGTCAATTCCGATAATTTTGCTCATTATTGCTTACTCCGTATCCTTGCAATTCAATTCAAATTTAAATTCGTCGCACGGATACTGTTAAGTTCCGTGCTGCAGCGCCGAAGCCATTTGCTGCCGGCGACTGCATAGTTAATACATTTGTGGGGTTGTCACGGCGTCATTTCAAATGACAGCGGCAGGCTGAAGCATTAACCAGCCGCGACAATCACCATGGCCGGCCGTAACAGGCGGTCATGCAAACGACAACCTTTCTGCATGACTTTGACCACCGTGTCTTTGGGCTGACCGCTGTCCGCCTGCATGGAAACCGCCTCATGCCACTCCGGATCAAACGGCTGGCCGTCGGGGTCAATGATTTCGGCATGGTTGTCGGTCATGGTCTTGTCCAGCAGTTTCAGCGTCATCTGCATGCCGTTGCGCAGGGCCTGTAGCTGCTGTGCAGCAGCTGAATCCTGCTCTGGCGCACTGGCCTCTGCTGCCGCCGTACTGGCCTGCAAGCCCATTTCCATGCTGTCGCGCACTTCCAGCAGTTGCCGCATGACCGATTCCAGTGCCAGTTGCCGGTGCCGCTGCAGTTGCCGCTGCTCGCGCTTGAGCTGGTTGTCGGCTTCGGCCTTGATGCGCATCACCTGTTCCTGCTGGGAATTCAACTGC
>CAZHRH010000008.1:0-5451 GCA_964534475.1 uncultured Wenzhouxiangellaceae bacterium | reverse complement strand
GTTGTCGGCTTCGGCCTTGATGCGCATCACCTGTTCCTGCTGGGAATTCAACTGCAGCTGCAGTTGCTGCCACTGCGAAGCTGTTACCGTGACTGTTTGCTCATCGTTCTCGCCAGCATCTGCCGCTGCAGAACCTGCCGGCGAAGTATCTGCCTGGGAAAATTCTGCCTGGGAAAAATCTCCATGCGCAGCCTGATCGGTGTCGTGTGAGTCTTCGGTCTGCCCGGGCCGATCAGTTGCCGATGACCCGGCGTTACGCTCAGCATCAACAGCATCTTTGTTGGCGGTGTCGTTGCGTTTGTCGTTCATAACTTCAGCTTTGCAATAGTGTCTGTCTGGCTGGCATATTGGGTTGTCAACCTTTGATTCAAGCTTGCGCGCAACGCAAGCAGCCTGTCGGAAACCAGCGCATCAGGTTAAACTGGCACATTGTTGCCACAAGCTGACCTGTTTCATGCTGCAATCCCTGCGCGTGCGCGATTTTGCCATTATTGATGATCTGGAACTGGCCTTCCAACCGGGCTTTACCGTGATCAGTGGTGAAACCGGTGCCGGCAAGTCCATCCTGGTGGACGCACTCGGCATCATCTTCGGCCAGCGCGCCGACAACAAGCTGGTGCGCACCGGTGCCGAGCGCGCTGAACTCAATGCCGGCTTTGATCTCAGCCGCGCACCAGCAGCACAAAACTGGATTCAGCAGCAGGCACTGGATGCCGACGATGAGTGCCTGCTGCGCCGCACGCTGAATGCTGCCGGTGGCTCGCGCGCCTGGATCAACGGCACGCCGGTCACCGTGCAGCAACTGCAGGCGTTTGCCGAGCACATGATCGACATCCACGGCCAGCATGAGCAGCAGCGCCTGCTCGATCCTCTGGCTTGTCTGGCGCTGGTCGACAGTGCCGGCGTGGATGAGGCACTGCGCCGCCAGGTCAGCACGCTGGCCAGCCGCCATCATTCCGTGCAGCAGCAACTGCAGGCACTGCAAACCGAGCACGGCAACAGCAGCAACGAAGCGCGCCAGTTGCTGCGCTACCAACTGGACGAACTGGATGCCGCAGCCGACAGCATCGCCCGACTGGATGAACTGTATCAGCGCCAGCAACAACTGGCCCATGCCGAGCAACTGCAGCAGGCGCTGGCGACGGCACAACACTATCTGGACAGTGACGACAGCGGCGTGCTGGATC
Organism: uncultured Wenzhouxiangellaceae bacterium; assembly: GCA_964534475.1. Classification (GTDB taxonomy): domain Bacteria; phylum Pseudomonadota; class Gammaproteobacteria; order Xanthomonadales; family Wenzhouxiangellaceae; genus JAHJQV01. Next base: position 4,264 of record CAZHRH010000008.1, on the reverse strand, counting down.
TGCTGCGCAAGTGCAGCAGCGAGCTCGACAACGCCAGCAGCTACCACAGCGACCTCAGCGAGATCACCACAATGCTGGAAGAGGCCAGCATCAACGTACACGAATCCAGCAGCAGCCTGCAACAGCAACTGGATCAGGTGGAACTGGATCCGGCCAGCCTGCAGCAGGTGGAAGCCGAACTGACCCGATTGCATGACCTCGCCCGCAAACATCGCATTGAACCAGGCCAGCTCGCCGAACACCACCAGCGTCTGCAACAGCAATGGCAAAGCGGTGCCGATGCCGAGCAACAGCAGGCCGAGTTGACACAGGCGCTGGAATCCATCCGCAAGCAGTACGATGAGGCAGCGACAGCGCTGTATCAGGCACGCACCAAGGTGGCCCAGGCAGTGTCGGCAAAAGTCGAACAACTGCTGCATGAACTGGCTCTGAGCGCAGCAAAACTGCACATCGAGGTCAGCCACAATGCCGACAAGGCACCCGCCGCCAACGGCCGCGACCGCGTCGAAATCCTGTTTTCCGCCAACCCCGGACAGGCACCCAGGCCGCTGGCAAAAGTTGCCTCGGGCGGTGAACTATCGCGCATTGGTCTGGCGCTGATGGTGGCCACGCAGCAGCAGGAAGGCCTGCCGGCGATGATATTCGACGAAGTCGATGCCGGCATCGGTGGTGCCACGGCCTCCACCGTCGGCGCCATGCTGGCGACGCTGGCGCAGGGCCGGCAAGCCTTTTGCGTCACCCACATGGCACAAGTGGCAGCCTATGCCGATCACCATATTCTGGTCAGCAAATCCAGCACTGACCAGGCCACCCGCACCCATCATGCCTACCTGCAAGGCGATCAGCGCAGCGAAGAGCTGGCGCGAATGCTCAGCGGCAAGATCAGCGCAAGCAGCCTGCAGCATGCGCAGGAAATGCTGCAGGAGGCTGCATCGAATGACGCCCGATAAGACCTCAGCAGCGTGGGCCATGCCCGCAACAATCCTTGCCCCATAGCCCACAAAGTATTAAGATCAGAGTCCTGCTCAAACAGGGGTTCAGCTCTGAAAGCACTCGATCTAATCTCAGCCAAGTCGATCCAGTGGACTGCAAGCGCCGAGCGCACCATGCTCGATGACATGCGTATAGATCATCGTTTGCAGACTGTAATGCTTCAAGCGAATAATCCTGCGCACTCGATCAAGCAGCTTCCCGGACATGATTTAATCTCCTGTATAATCATACATATAAGATCGTCAAAGCAACTGGATATGAACAGTAAAAGCGCTCGCATGTATGTAGGAAAACGCGGTGATATATGACAGAAATATTGTTTATCTACAAATCAAATACAGAATGATTACTTATTAATCAGGCTGTTAAGACCAGAAACCACATCGGATAGAGTGATATCGAGGCAAACTGCGTTTTTATTCGCTACAATGTCAAAACGCTGTATATTTATTAGTTATACATTAAGAGAGCAAGAGAGATAAAAATGAGACCATACAAAGGCCTGCTAATTGAAGGAAAGAAATAATGGCACAGTCAATAGAACCAAATATTGCAGATTTAGCAAACGGATGGCTGAAATCATATAAACTTGACTATAAATTAGAACAAGAATCTCTGAATACTGAGATTGACAAAGCACTATCAGATTATTTCTCTAAAAACGGTGGAACAGGTGCAAATCGACCAGACGCTAAATTATTACTAAAAGGTAAAAATCTAAGCCTTTACCCAATTTTGATAGAGTATAAAGGTTACAAGGACAAACTTGTAAAACTTGACAAAGATGGGCAAGTTGAAAATAGAACTGCTAAAAACGAACCTCATTTTAAGAACATCAACTCGTATGCAGTAAATGGTGCTGTTCATTATGCAAACGCATTACTACATCACACTAGTCATACTGACATTATCGCTATTGGAATGACGGGGCACAAGGATGAAGCGGGCAAAATACAGCATGAAATAGGTGTTTACTATGTTTCAAAAAGCAATTTTGGGGTAGGACAAAAAGTAGGAGATTATTCTGATTTTTCATTTTTAGCACCTAAAAATTTTGATGTATTTATTGAAAGGGTTAAAACGCTTCATCTTACGCAAGAAGAACTTGACAAACTTAAAGAACAACGAGAAAAGGAAATTGACAATAGTTTAAGAAAGTTAAATCAGGATATATATCAAAATGAAAAAGGTCTTGGAGAAAATGACCGTGTATATCTTGTTGCGGCTTCAATTATTGCAACACTTGGCATTCCTGATAAAGTTAAACCCCTTGAAAAAGCTGATTTGAAATCTTCAACTGAAGAAGGAAATACTGATGGCGAAATCATGGTAAGGAAAATTAGAGCTTTTTTTGAGCGAAAAGAACTTACCAAAAGAGAAAAAAAACCTTATAGCAAGGACATTACAAAATACTCTTACAACGGAAAATATAAACAAAGTCATAAATGGTGAAAGTCAACTAAAAAGGGTTTTTTCTAAAGTCGTAGATGATTTAGGTATTTACTATAAAATTGGCTTGACAACGGATTTCACAGGCAAGCTATTTAATGAAATGTACGGTTGGCTTGGATTTTCACAAGACAAACTGAATGATGTTGTTCTTACACCCTCACATGTTGCCACCCTTTTGGTAAAATTAGCAAGGGTAAATAAAGACTCGTATGTGTGGGACTTTGCTACAGGGTCGGCAGGCTTGTTAGTAGCTGCAATGAATGAAATGCTAAATGATGCCAAAAATAAAATCACTTCACCAAATGGACATACACAAAAAGAAATAAAAATTAAGAATGAACAAATACTTGGTTTAGAATTGCTTTCAAGTATATACATGTTAGCCATACTCAATATGATTTTAATGGGTGACGGAAGTTCCAACATATTAAACAAAGATTCTTTAGCTGATTTTGATGGTAAATATGGTTTTGGCAGACCAAAAGATAAGTTTCCAGCTGATGCATTTGTGCTTAATCCACCTTATTCAGCAAAAGGCAACGGAATGAACTTTGTAGAAAGGGCTTTAGGCATGATGAACAAAGGATATGCTGCTATTATTATTCAAAGTTCAACAGGTACGGGTAAAGCTAAATCTTACAATAAAAATATTCTTGAAAAACACACTTTATTAGCAAGTATTAAAATGCCTGCTGACTTGTTTATTGGAAAATCCATAGTCCAAACACATATCTATGTTTTCAGAGTTAATGAAGCACACAGGTCAGATGAAATGGTTAAGTTTATAGATTTTTCAAATGACGGATATACTAGAACAAATCGTAAAAAAGCAAGTACCAATCTTAGAGATACTGATAGAGCAAAGTAGCGGTATGAAGAATTAGTGAATTTGGTTCTTTTTGGCAAAAGTAAACTTAGGATATTTTCTGAAAATGAATATTATGAAAACACAATAAACCCAAAAAGCGGAGAAGATTGGAATCAATCCAAGCCTGTAGATACAAATCCAAGTTTACAAGATTTTAAAAACACGATAAGCGATTATCTAGCATGGCAAGTTACACAGCAACAACAACAAAAATACTTTGATAAGAAAAAATTAGATAAAATAGATATTCAACTTGATAAAAAACTCAAAGATATTAAATGGAAAGAATTTAAGTTGAGTGATTTATTCGAAATTAAAGGAAACTCGCAATTAAATAAGGATAGTTTTGTTTTTAAAGAAGATGCTGAATATCCATATTTCACAAGAACTGTACTCAATAATGGAATTGCAGGTTATGTTGAATACCTAGATGAAGAACATAAAATCAATGGAAATTGCCTCGCTGTTGGTATGTTAGGAATGCAGTTTTTTTACATGGAAAAAGATTTTTATGCAGGGCAGTTTACAAAAAGAGCAATTCCAAAATCTTTCACTTTGAACAAAAGAAGAGCAAGCTATTTCATTAGTATGTTGAATAAATATCAACAAGTTTTTCAAAGTGTGTTGGTTCGTAATTTTGAAACAGTATTTTATGATACAAAAATTCAACTTCCAATTAAAGAAGGTGAAATTGATTTTGAGTTTATAGAAATTTTTATTGCCGAAGTTGAAGCTGAACACATCACTGAGCTTGAATTAGAACATCAAGCCAAAATGAGAGCATATTTATCTGTAACAGGACTAACAAAAACAGAATCATGATTGATAGCCCTACGCTAAAAGCCACAAGTAACAGGACATCCATACTTCAGCCAACCAGCAACCAACCAGCAGCAATAGAAGAAACAGGACATCCATACTCCAACCAACCAGCAGCAAAGCACGCAAGAT
>CAZHRH010000007.1:0-33580 GCA_964534475.1 uncultured Wenzhouxiangellaceae bacterium | reverse complement strand
TCTAAATGCGCCAGGTCAGCGCGCTTCATGAATAATCCGGGCTAGGAGCCTGTCGCTTTTAACACTGACCTACTGCGGAAAAGCCGGATTGGGCCAGATTTCCCGCTGAGTTTCATGGGGCACATCCGTGTGCCCCACCCCTGCAGGGCGGCTTGCAGCCGTGCAAATCGGCAATCCTGCCGATTTGTCGTTAAATAGGCCCACTATTCGCCTCAAAACATCGAAAAATCTAACTCCAACCGGACTTTCCCTCGCTACGATCGGTTAAACCCGACAGCCTCCTAGCATTATAATATTTCTTATCAATTTGGGTAAGGAATTCGGCGATGTTGCGCGACAGAGCCAAAAAGGCACTGTACAAAAAGGCAAAGAAAGGGTTTAGAGGCTTCCCGCAGGCTGCGGTGGCGTTTTACGGCCCGACTGCCGCCAAGGCCAGCAAAATGGTGGTCAGCATCTTTGTTGATAAAGACTCAGAGCCTGAGCCCATGCGCAAGTGGTTTACAGAGAACGATGTGCGGCACGACGCTGAGGTGCTCACTGAAGTATTGGCTTTTTTGCGCGACAATGAGGTCAGATCGGTATCCATGGTGGATAAGATCATTGGCTGCCCGCATGAAGAAGGCATCGACTACCCTCAGAACGAAGCCTGCCCGCAATGCCCTTACTGGAAAAATCGCGACCGCTTTACCGGCAAGTTGATGCATTAGGGCCTGTTTACACTAATCGCCGTATACGTGATCTAGCGCAAAATACCAATACCAAACCGCAGCCGCGTATCCTTGACATTGTAGTTGAGCAGATTTTCGCCGAAGCCGGTGAAAAACTGACTGTACAGGTACAAATCCAGGCCCGGGATCAGTTGATTCACCGGATAGCTCAAATCCATCTGCAGTGCGCCGCGACCGGTACCGATGTTGCCGCGCAGCATGGTTTGCAGTTGCCAGCTTTCGCGCTTGCTGATGGTGGCGGTGATGCTGTTGTTACCGCGAAAGCGACGGATGTCCGGATTGTCCTCCTTGCTGCCAACAAAAGCCCACAACCTGGGTATCAGCGACAAACGGTACTCATCTGCCAGACGAAAGTGCATGGCCGGCTCAATATACGCCATATTGAGACTGCGTGAACGATCTTCATCCTCGCCGTTGGATTCATGCTTGATGCCGGTGCGTAGATCGACATAGGCCGAATCTGGAAGAAAATTGAAGCGCACATCGTTAAACTGATAAAACAGTTCCGGCTTGAAATTGGTATCCGTGAACGGAATCGATTCGGTCGACAGGTCCCAGAACGAGGTCTGGCTATAGGCCATGTAGAAGCCGGTCAGCCACGGATGGTGATCGGCAATGGCGGTATCGGGGTGCAGAAATCGATACTTGAAGCTGAGCTGGAATTTGGCATTGGAGGGGCTGGCACCGGCGATGAAATAAACCGGCTCGTAAGCCATGATGTTATCCCGAAACGGATTACGAGTGGCTTCTTCATCGATGTTTTCGACAGCACTGGCCACCTGCAGCAAAGCGGGTTCGGTATCTGCGTCAATACCCTGCCCTGGCTTGTCGGCGCTCGTGTTGTTGGCAACAGCATCTGTTCGCTCATCCGCCACAGCGTCGATGAGCACAAAAGCCGGTTTGCTGCGACTGCTGCCGGCAGCATTGATGATTAGCATCTCCAGCATGCCCTGGGCTGCGGACGTTGGCAGGCTGACGCGATAGCTGGCACTGGCGACAGGCGCTTGCGGATGACGCTGCAACAGCTCGGCTACAACCTTGCCAGCTTCGCCTGCCTCACTGCGCAAGCGCAATTCCAGTTGCGCTGGAAAATCCTCTGAGGTACTGATTTCCGCATCGTCGTGCGCATAGATCTGCATATCAATCTGCATACCCGCGCCTGTCACGGTCTGCTTCGGCTGTATCAGCAATTCGGCATGTCCGCTGTTGACCAGTGGCGACAACATCAGCAGCAGTAATTTTATCCGGTTTATTGTATTGTTCATCTGTATTGCCCTTGTTGCTATCGCCTTGCTATGGCCGCGGGATTTCAAGCGGCAGTATAAACGCGCACGTAGTCTTCAGCCAGCATGCACCAGTCCAGTTGTTCAGCGAATGCGCGCCCGGCAGCGGCCATCGCTGCATGCTGTTTTGGATTCTGCAGCAACTCGACAATGGCATCAGCGAGATCATCCCAATCATCGCTGATGACTGCCTGCACGCCATTGCTGACCTCGATGCCTTCAATGCCTTTGGCAGTGCTGACCACGGGCACGCTGCAGGCGAAATAATCAATGATTTTCATGCGCGTACCACCACCCTCCAGCAGCGGCACCACGGCCAGGTCAGCACCACGCAGCCAGCCGGCCACTTTTTCTACACTGCCGGTAAAAACCATGTCTTCATGCAAACTCTGTTTGGGCGGCATTTTGCCCACCGCCAGCACTGCTGGATGCATGCCGCGCGCGTGTAGTCTTGGCAATATCTCGCTGGCCATGACCTTCATCGCGGTCAGGTTCGGTGGATACTGGTAGGTGCCGTGATATACCAGCACCTTGCGGTCGACCTGCCAGCCGCACTGCTGGCGCACATCAATTGCCTGCGCGGCATCGAAGCTGGCCAGATCAACCCCGTGCGGAATGACATGCAGCAAGTGCTTCTCAACACCATCGTTGAGTAGTTGTTGGCGATCATTCTGCGACACGCAGATCACCGCATCACTCAAGTTGCAAAAATCAACCTCCATCGCTTGCAGCCGGTGATACTGTTCGGCAGTGAGCTTTTTTTCCTGCGCCAGCAGGCGCTGATACTCGACATTATGCTCAACGATAACCGCCTTGCCGCCGCGCACGCGACGCACAAAAAAAACCGCCCGGGCATAGGCCGGAAATTCGGCCTGATAAACATTGGCATTGATGCGGCGAGCAACGTGCACACTGCGCCAGAGGAAGCTGTTGTCGCTGAGCGCCAGATACAGAAACTGATTGCTTTTGGGCACGTCATAGGACAGATGCAGCAAGCTGCTGAAGCGCTGCGGCAGACTGCAAAGCTTAAGCCAGAATGGCAGCTTGCGCTCGTGACGCACACCGTTGCGATACAGCCAGTAACGGTTGCGCTCGCTGGTCACGATGGCGACATCGCGGCCTGATTTTGACAGTGCTTTGGCGGTTTCAACGATTTTCACCGCGCCGCCATGATCAGTGGGATACAAATCTGCGCGCGTGATAATCACGACGTTACCCGGCTCCGCGCTGTCTGCCCTACCGGCGAATAGCGAGGCCAGCTTAACCATGCCGCGATAAAACAGCACCCGCGGCAGTTGCTTCAGCGATCCCTGATAGGGAATGCGTTGTCGCAGTCGTTGCCGTATTTGCTGGTAAAGATGACGCCAACTGATGGTGCCCAGACTGCGCTTGCGGTCATAAATGGACTGTTCTTCATCCACTGTCGCAGGTGAGTTTTCACCCGCCTCATCTGCTGCCAGCGCTTGCGACTGCGCCGTTGCAATCTCTGCCGCCAGTGCTGCAGGCTCACTCGATTCCCCAGCTTCGGTTGTTTCATTGCTACCAGCCAGCTTCTGCTCGTACTTGTTATCTTGCTCTATTGCAGATGCACCTGAATCGTCTGCTGCAATGTTGCTGCTGTCTTCACTGTCGTCATCGGCTGACTGAGTCGATGACGACGTCATCAGCAGTGGCTCACAACGAACAGCCTTGACCGGTTGTTGCAGCCAGGCGAGTAAATCCGTCGCGCATGCTTGCGGATCGAATGCATCCTGCAGCAATTGCAGCGTGTTGTTGGCACGTTGCTGCCATTGCTCGGGATGACGGATGATCTGCGTCAGCAGATCGGGCAATTGCCTGGGGGATTGCAGCACCCAGCCGGCTTCTGCAGAGATAATTTTTTCTGCCAGTTCGCTGTAATCATTACAGATCACCGGTATGCCATGGCGCAAATACTCCATGGCACGAAATGACTGACTGAAATAACGCTCGATATTGAATTCTGCCAGTTCCAGTCCGATGTGCACATGTTTGGCCAGAAAGCTGCAGTAATCAGCATAGCTTTGCAGTCCCAGGCTATGTACCGGTTGTAGCAGCTCCAATGCACTGATTTCGTCACTGCCGGGCTGATGAATCAGTGGATAATCGCCGCCGAACATGACCAGATGCGCCTGTAGCGAAGATTGATTGAATTGTGGCAGCCAGGACCTGAGCACATCAAGATAGTCCTGTTGTTGACGCCAGGCCCACTGCACGCCACCGCCGGCAATCACCCATTGCTGCTGTGGCGCAGGTTTGACTTTTTTGACTGCTGCGGCTGCCGCGATCGGCAGCACCTGCACCGGGTAAGTAAAACTGATGTCGATCCCGGCTTGCATCAGATACGGCACCAGCAGATGGCGCTGACGCTGGTTACCGACCAGGAAACAATCTGCCTTGCGCAAACATGCCGCCAGCCGCTGCAATGAAAGATCACGGGTTTCCTCTGCCTCGAACAAGGCTTCCAGCGGTCGCGGTGCGATGAAATCCATGATCACCGGCAACTCGCATTCTTCCGGCAAATCTTCAGCCAGTGCCCAGTACCCCAGCAGCAGCACCTCTGGCTGATAATCATGCACAAAAGTTTCCAGCTCAGCGCTATCAGAATACATGTTGCTGCTGTCTGCTACCGGAGATTTATCATACGGCTTGCGGAATATCTGGCTGACCTGATGTCCGGCCTTAACCAGCGTGTCATGTAACTGGGCTGCGCGCACCACATTCCCGCGTACCGCCATGTTGCTGTCGATTGGCGGTTCCAGCGTAATAAACAAGATTTTCATTGCAATAAGATTAGCGTTCCGAGACCAAGAAAAACCACAAAACCAATCACATCAGTGACAGTGGTCAGTACCACGCCGCCGGCCAACGCCGGATCAATGCGCAATCGTCGTAACATCAGCGGTATGCCCACACCGGACAAGGCGGCCACGATAAGGTTAAGCGCAATGGCAAAGGCAATGACCAGGCTCAGTTTCAGATCACCAAACCAGATCAGCGCCACTGCACCCACCACAAGCGCCCACAGCAAGCCGTTGATGACTCCGACCAGCAGTTCCTTGCGCAGCATGTACAGCGCATTGCTGGCTGTAATCTGTCCCAGCGCCATGCCGCGCACCATCAGCGTCAATGTCTGCGTGCCGGCGATACCGCCCATGCTGGCGACGACCGGCATCAGAATGGCCAGCGCCACCACTGCAGCCAGAGATGCTTCGAATTGGCCAATCACTGCGGCCGCCAAAAACGCGGTGAGCAGATTGATGCCCAGCCAAAGCGTGCGACGCATGGCACTTTTCAATACCGGGGCGAACATGTCCTCTTCTTCGTCCAGGCCGGCCACCGCCAGTACCGAATGCTCGGCCTGTTCGCGGATCACGTCGATGACATCATCAAAGGTGATGCGGCCCAGCAGGTTGTTTTCAACGTCCACCACCGGCGCACTGACCATATCGTAGTGGGTGAATTCTCGCGCCACTTCGTTATCCGGCATGTTCACGGGAATGCTCTGCATGTCGCTATTAATGACATCTGCCACGGTCAGATCGGTATCGGATACCAGCAGATCGTGCAGACTGAGACTGCCCTGGTATTTGCCGCTGCGATTGATGACAAACAGTTGATCGGTCAGATCCGGCAGCGCGCCACGGGCGCGCAGATAGCGCTGCACCACATCCAGCGACACATCCGGACGCACGGTGACCACATCCGTGCTCATCAGACCGCCGGCGGAATCCTCGTCATACTGCAGCACCCGCACCAGATCTTCCCGGTTCTGGCGATCCATCGACGTCATCACTTCGCGGATCACCGCATCCGGCAGGTCATCCACGATGTCGGCGACATCATCGATGTCCAGCGTGCCGATGGCGTTGACCAGTTCCGGTTGGTCCATGCCGCGGATCAGTTGCGAGCGCACCTCGTCATTGACTTCGACGAGCACTTCACCATCCAGCTCCGGGTCGACCAGTTCCCATGCCATCAGACGCTTGGCCGGCGGCAGTGATTCCAGTAAATCGGCCACTTCCGAGGCAGATAATGTCGCGATCATGCGACGAACACGCGCCAACGTGCCCTCATCCAGCGCCTCTGTGATGCGATGGATCTGACGTACCTGTTTTTCTTGGTAATTCAGTTCTGCCATGATCGGATTCCTCTGGCGCTTATTATGCCCGATCTGCTGTTGCAATCCCGACCGGACATTGCAGATTATGCATATTCAGACCATGGCTGACGCGCAGCATGTCACGCGCTCAACGGCGAGCGCGGGGAGATGACTGAATGACGGGCTTCAGGAGGGTGTGATAAGTGCTTTTCGCTGCTGTGCAGAGGCGGCAGGCAGGTAACGACTGATCAGCGCGTAACCACCGAACAGCACGCCGCACCAGACCAGATCACCGACCAGTTGTTGCGCGTAAAACGGCAATGCTGCGATATAACAGGCGATCAGACCGCTTGTCGTGAGCGGGTACAACATGCCGCTGGCCCAGACGCCGAAATTGGTCAGCACGAAAAACAGGCTTGAGGCGGTTACGCTGATGCCGGCGATGCGCACGGCACCACGCCGGCAGGACAACAGCCAGCGGCCCAGCAGCACGGTCAGGGCGACGGCGGCGTAGGTCCAGGCAAGATCACTGTGCCAGAGCACGAAACCATCGAAATACTGCTGGTAGATGAGGTTGTTGAGCACCAGATCACTCAACCACATGGCGGTCAATGGCACGATCAGAGCCAAACGCCAGTCGCGCAGCATGGCACCGCCGAACAAGGCCACAGCAGTCACTGCCGTAACGTTCCAGGGATGAGGGATCAGGCGCGTGGCGACAGCCAGTGCGATCATGCCGATGATGACGCCAAGATGTTCAAATCCACGAGCATATCGTGGCTGGCTGGAAGACTGCTGCGATTGATTTTCGTACATGGAGAGGTTCCGATAGTGATTGCCAGATACTTGCTATTATAACGATATTGGACATCGACGACAGCGCCATTGCAGCGGCCAAAGTAACCCAGCGTGGTGCTAACATGACGACACACAGTCACCGTCGAGCGAGCAGCCTGAAGATGAACTTTTCCGACCAGTTTCCCAGCAGCGAACGTCTGCATTACCTGAATCATGCCGCCATTTCGCCCTGGCCACGCTGCAGCGCCGCTGCGGTGCAGCAGTTTGCTGAGGAAAATGCCATGCAGGGAGCGCTGGATTATGGCCGCTGGGTGGCCACCGAACAGCGCTGTCGTGAACGCTATGCCAGCCTGCTGAATGCCACTGCCGAAGATATCGCCCTGGTCAAGAACACCTCGGAAGGCTTGTCATTCATCGCCAATGGTCTGGCTTGGCAAGCCGGCGATAATATCGTGTTGCCGGACTGCGAATTCCCCTCCAACTGGCTGGCCTGGGATGCTTTGCGCCGCCACGGCGTGGAACTGCGTCAGATCGCGATGCTGTCGCCCGAGCACATCGAACAGCCGGAGCAGGCGCTGCTGGCAGCCTGTGATGAACGCACCCGCTTGCTGGCCGTCAGCGCGGTGCAGTATCGCGATGGCTTTCGTCTGGATCTGCAGCAACTGGGCGCTTATTGTCATCAGCATGCCATCTTGTTCAGCGTCGATGCCATTCAGCAACTGGGCATGCTGCCACTGAATGTGCAGGCCTGTCATATCGATTTTGTCAGCGCCGATGCGCATAAATGGCTACTGGGTCCGGAAGGTCAGGCGGTGTTCTATTGTGCGCCGCAGATGCGGCCGCAACTGCAACCCAGTCAGTACGGCTGGAAACAATACGAAGACCCCTTTGCTTTTGATCGCCCGGAATGGGTGCCGTCCACGACCGGCAAGCGCTATGAACCTGGCAGCCCGAACACCCTGGGCATCACTGCCGCCGACGCTGCGCTGGGCTTGTTGCTGGATACCGGCATGTCAACCGTGGCCGAGCTGGCACTGGGTAATGCCGAACTGTTGCGCAGCAGTCTGGCCGAATGCGCCGGCATCGCCATCAGCAATCCACCGCTGCCACGCCAGCGTACCGCTATCGTCAACTTTAAGCCGCTGCGCTGCAGCGCTGATCAGCTATACCAGAAACTGATGCAACAAGGCGTTTTTTGCGCCAAGCGCGGCAACGGCATTCGCCTGTCACCGCATTTTTATCAGTCACCTGAGCGTATTGCAGAAGCTGCGGAATTGATCTGCGCGGCCTGTAGCAACTGACAGCAGTCTGACAGAATTGATCACTGCTGGATCATAGCAGCTTACCTGCAAGCGAATAAAAATGGTGTCAGACTTAAGGATGTCGTTCACATGCAAGCACGCTTCGGCATATTCATCGCAGGCAGGATGAAATATGCACGCTGACAAGATCGGTTCAGAACGGCTGATAGGAGAAATTCTGGCCACCGATGGATGCTTCAAACATCAGGCCCTGCTCGCTCATGGTAAACACAGCGACCCCGTCCTTGAATTTGGCGTTGGCACCTGCACCGGATTTCAGCGCCACCGCAGTGGCCTGGGAACTGAAAGTCAGTTCATCAAACTTGAACCGCTCCAGCGCGTTCTGCTGATTGAACACAAGAATCTCGGTGTACTTTTGCCCGCCAAGCTGGAAGCCAATCGTGGCCTGGCTGAGGTCGGTATAGCCAGTGGCAGTGCCGTTTTCGTACAAAATGCCGCGACCATAAGCGCCACCGACACCGACCCCGCCCTTGCCAACAGAAGGATAAACGGCATAACCTTTGGCCGAGTCCAGCAAAGGCGCCAGCGAGGCATCGGTATAACGCGCCGTCTGTAGCGCCTGATCGGCCTTGGCACGCAGGTTTTCGCGCTTGCTGGCGCTGCCAGGCGCGGTGGCGCAGGCACTGATCAGAACCGCGCTAAGAGCCAATACAGCAAGCCTGCCGAATTCAGTTTTCATAAGCTGGTCTCTATAACGTTTCCGTGCGTTTTTCCCGGTTAAGCATACCACCCAGGTGCGCTTCAATGACCTTGCGCGCATTGCTGCCGTCGGTGGTGTCGGCAAACTGCACACCGATACCTGCGCGGCGATTGCCCTGAGCACCCGGCGGCGTCACCCACACCACCTTGCCGGTAATGGGCAGTTGTTCGTCGATGTCTTCCAGCGTGGTCAGCACGAACACATCATCGCCGAGACGAAACAGATGCGTGGTCGGTACAAACAAGCCTCCACCGCGTATGAACGGCATGTAGTAACGATACAGTTGTTCCCGATCAGTGATTTTAGAGGTCAACAGTTTTTGCTGCGTATTCATGCGTTTGCTCTGTCGGAATCGCGCTGATCGATGAATCTTATCATAGCATGAGACTGGCATAGAGCCTGCCACTGCAACAGCCACGCCTGCAACTGCAGATCCTGTCGCAGCCCGCTGGCAGCCAGTGCCAACGATTTGCTGGCCTGATCGTAGCTTTGCCATACCGCCTGCAGCAATGTCTTGTCCGCATTTGCTGCCAGCAAGCTGCGACAAAACGCGTGCAAATGATATTGCAGCCAGTACCAGCAGCGCTCGGCCGGCAGCGCCTGCCATTGTGACAGTACCGCAGCAGCATCCTGTCGGGTATCAGAGGTCATGCCGTGCAAGGCGTCGGCGACTGTCTGTGCCTCACTGAGAGTGTCATCCTGCAGCAAAGACCATGCCTGTAATGCGCTGCCATGCGCCAGCGCCAGTGCCTGGCGCAGACTCGCGCTATCGGCATCAGCGTGCTGCTGCAGCCAACGCATGGCCTCATCGTTATCCGGCAGCGGCAATACCAGTTGCTGACAACGGCTGTAAATGGTCGCAGGCAGTGCCTTGCGAGTGTCTGTCAACAGCATCAGCAGGGTGTGCTGTCCGGGCTCCTCCAGAGTTTTCAGCAGCGCATTGGCAGCGCTGTCGGTCATGCCTGCCGCTTGCGCGATAATGGCAATGCGCCAGCCGTTGAAACCGGCGGTGAGATTGAGTGCAGTGATCAAGTCGCGGATCTGCTCTACTTTGATGCTGCTGGCATCTTCTTCGGGTTGCACCTGCAGCAGATCGGGGTGACTGCCAGCCTGCAGCAGACGACAACTGCTGCAGCGCCCGCAGGCGGCATCTGCTGTTGCTTGCTGACACAGCAACCAGGCCGCCAGATGCATGGCGGTTGCCTGACGACCACAACCTGATGTGCCAGTCAACATCAGTGCATGCGGCGCGCGGCCGGTTGCGCTGAAGCGCCCACGCAGAGCTGCCCAGGCCGGCTGCAGCCAGGGCAATTCCTGTGGCACAGATGGCTGCGCTGACTGGATTGCGCGGCCGGCAGTTTGCTGCTGGTCGTTGCGGCTCATTGCGGCAGTATGCCACGGGCAGTCAACAGCTTGCTGATGGCATCCCAGGCCCTGGTCGCCACCTGCTCGGCCGGTTGCTCGGCATCCAGCAGCAAAAAGCGCTGCGGATCAGCCTCGATTCGGCGCACATAGCCTTGTCGCACACGTTCGAAAAAAGCCAGTGCTTCACTCTCTATGCGATCTGCTTGCTGATTGCGTTTGCGCGCGATGCCGGTGGCCACCGGCAAATCCAGAAACAGGGTCAGGTCCGGCTGCAGGTCGGGGTGTACCAGCTGCTCAATGGTCGCCACGGCGGCAAAGCCGAGTTCACGTCCGGCCCCCTGGTAAGCATAGCTGGCGTCAGTAAAACGATCAGAAATGACCACACGATTGATCGCCAGTGCCGGCATGATGTCCTGCTCCAGCAGTTGTGCCCGGGAGGCAAACATCAGCAGCAGTTCTGACTTGGCGCATATGTGCAGCTCACGACGATGCAGCAGCAGATCACGTATGCGCTCGCCGGTCGCGTTGCCGCCGGGCTCGCGGGTGGCCAGATAGTCCACCGCCAGGCCATCCAGGCGCTGCCGGATGCTGCTGATCAGGGTGCTTTTACCGGCCCCTTCCACGCCTTCGAAGGTGATAAAGACGCCGCTCATTGTCGCTGTTGCCGCAGTTTGCGCAGATAGGCCTGCACCGCGCGCTGATGTTCAGCCAGAGTTTTGGAAAACACATGTCCGCCATCGCCGCTGGCGACAAAATAAAGCGTGTCGCCGGGTTGCGGATTGGCCGCGGCGCGCAGCGCATCGGCCCCGGGATTGGCAATCGGCGCCGGCGGCAGACCCTTGCGGGTATACGTGTTATAGGCGCTGTCGCTGCTGAGATCACGCCGCCTGATGTTACCGTCGTAGCTGTCCCCCATGCCGTAAATCACGGTGGGATCAGTCTGCAGGAACATGCCACGTTGCAGACGCCGATGAAACACACCGGCAATTTGTTCGCGCTCTGCCGCCACCGCAGTCTCCTTTTCGATGATGGATGCCAGTATCAATAATTCATATGGACTGTGCAAGGTGCGCTGCGCCGGATCCGGATATTGCTGCAAATAGTCAGCCCAACTGGCCGTGGTGACTTCCAGCAATGCGCTATGCATGCGCCGCAACACGTCCAGTGCCGGTTCGCCACGCGCATAGTTGTAGGTTTCCGGCAACAACATGCCCTCCAGCAAGGCGCGCTCATCCAGCGCTTGCTGCGCGACCGTCTTTGCCGCCTGTTGCAACAGACTTGAATCTGTCGCTGCCAGCAGTTGCCGATGCACTGCTGCAGGAGCTGTTGACAGACTGCTCGCATCCAGCAACGGTTGCTGCCGCAGTCTGTCCAGCACAGCAGCGCTGGTATGCCCTTCCACCACCGTCACCTGATGCTGCACCACCATGCCTTGCTGCAACTGCTGCAACCAGGCGGACACCGTCGTACCAGGCTGCAATCGATATTCGCCGGCGCGGATGAGCGGCTGCTGCAAGCGTCCATGCAAGCGCCACAGCCAGTCAGCAGGGGCCTCGGTAACGCTGCGCAACTGTCTGACCATGGCAGTGAAATTGCTGCCTGGCTCGATGATGATAGTCGCGGCGGGCGCCTGCTGCGACAGCAGTAAAGTGCTGCCGAAATCTCGATATTGCTGCCATACCCAGTAAGCTGCGAGCAGCGCCAGCAACAGCAGCAAACTGCCCAGCCAGAGCAGCAAGCGTAGTGTTCGCTGCAGTGCCGATGGCTGAGCCGCGCTCATGTGGCGGCTTGGATAAGGCGGGACAGGGCATTTTCCAGCGCGTCGACAGCCGCATGTTGCGGCATCGCCTGGCCTGCCAATACGCCGACGCGCTGGATCCCGCGCACTGAATTGCACAGCACCAGCGCGGTCGGCCGCGACAAATCTTCGCGATGCAACCGCGCCTCAGTGATCAAGCCCTGCGCCAGCAACCATGCGCGCAGCACCCCACTGACACCGCAACTGCTGATTGCCGGCGTCAACCACTGCCGATCCTGATACACCAGCACATTGCTGCTGATGGCTTCAATCAGATACCCATCGGCATCACACAGCAGCAGTTCATCCAGCCCGCGCTGCTGGGCCTCGGCTGCGGCCATGACCTGCTCGAGACGCCCCAGGTGCTTGATCCCGCCCAACAGCGGCTGACCGCCGAGATGCATCTCGGCCCAGTCGATCACATATCCGGCGCTGTTGGCTGACGGCATGTTGCGCCGCTGCCAGTGCACTCTGCTGCTGCTCAGCATGCCATCAGCAGCCGCCACATCCAGCAACGGCCAATAGCCGCGACCGTCTGCACGCGACAGCGTCAGGCGCAGCACGCAATCTTCCCCTGCGGCCAGCGATTTTGCTTGTTGCTGTAATTCACCTGCCGCTGGCGGCTGCAAGGCAAGGCGCACGGCATCACGCTGCAGCCGCTGCATATGCCAGTGCCAGAATGGCGCTTGACCCTGATAGAAAGCAATGGTTTCAAACAAACCATCGGCATAGGCACAGGCACGATCAAGGCCATTGTTGTCGCGCCCGCTGGCGGCACTCATCTGCGCCGTTGATGCTGCGCTGCGCGCTGCGACGGAATCGCTGCCATTACCGCTCATGCCTGAATATGCTGCAGGCTGCGAATGATGCCGGCTGCCTTGGCCTCGGTTTCTGCCAGCTCACTGCTGGCCACGGAATCGGCCACAATACCGCTGCCGCAACGCCAGTTGATGCTCTGATGCTGGCACCAGAGACTGCGAATGAGTATGTTCAGATCCATGCTGCCGTGTCGGCTCAGATAACCCATGGAACCAGTATAGAAATGCCGCGGCCGTTGTTCCAGTGCCGCAATGATCTGCATGCAGCGCACTTTGGGACAGCCGGTGATGGTGCCACCGGGAAACGTTGCCGCAATGGCATCGACTGGCGTCAGGCCGCTGCGCAGGCGACCGCTGACATTGGAGACAATGTGGTGCACCGAAGCATAGCTCTCGCTGACCATCAATTCATCCACCTGCATGCTGCCGGCTTCGCAGACACGACCGAGATCATTGCGTTCGAGATCAATCAGCATGATGTGTTCGGCACGTTCCTTGGGATTGTCCAGCAATTCGCGCAACAGTTGCTGATCCTCTGCGCGATTGGCTCCGCGCGGGCGGGTGCCGGCAATCGGTCGGGTGGACACCTGACGATCACGCACTGACACCAGCCGCTCCGGTGAGGCGCTGACCAGAGTACCGCCAAACATGTTCGCCAGTCCAGCAAAAGGTGCCGGATTGCGCTCACAAAGACTGCTGTACAACGACGTGGCCATACGTTCTGTGGCTATGGGCTGGTCGGTTTGGGCAGACCAGCCACGCGACAGATTCACCTGGAATACGTCGCCGGCAGCGATCCACTGCTTGATGCGCTCCACACCGGCGCAGAAATGCTGCCCCGATTCTGCTTCTATGTGCCATTGCCAGGGCTGAGCTGATGCTGTTTTGACAATATCAGCCTCCGCGGCATTGCCCACCAGTTCCTGCAAGCGGTCATGCGCCGCAGCGGTCTCTGCCACCAGCAGCGTGTTTTGCTGCCAGTGATCGACCAGCACGGCGGCATCACAGCGCCAGGCAGCGGCAATCGGCTGCTGTGCCTGCGGCAGCTCTAGTACCGGCTCAATCTCGGCGGCAAGCTCATAACCAAGATAAATGAACCAACCGCCGACAAACGGCAGCGCGCTGCTGGCTGGCGCGATGGCTGCCGCCTGGTAATGACTGGCCAGTCGTTGCAGAAAATCTTCTGTGCCGACAGCATGGCGCGCCGGCTCGGCAGCAGAACTGGCGTGCGCCAGTAACGGTGACTGCTCCGCCGGCATCAGCAACATGGAGTAGCGGTTGCGCCTGTCGTTGTGGCCACAACTGTGCAACAGAAACGGCAAGGCCTGAGGATGCCGCTGATGCAGTGCGGTCAGATCGAGCATGCTCGGCAAGCTGCTTTGCTGCAGATGCGAAGCTGACTGTTGCGCTAACATGAAGAAAACCGATGATAAAGCATGGCAGCATCTGACGCCGTCAGCGACTGCGACCGCGCTGGTGGGATATGAAGCCGAAGGCGATTCAGATCTTTTGCAACAGCAAAGTACCGTTGGTACCGCCGAAGCCAAACGAATTGGACATGGCTATATCGATGCTGCGTTCACGTGCCTGGTGCGGGGTGTAGTCCAGATCACAGCCGGCACCCGGATGATCCAGATTGATGGTCGGCGGCACAATACCATCGCGCATGGCGAGCACGGTAAATATGGCCTCTATGCCACCGGCCGCACCGAGTAAATGGCCAGTCATCGATTTGGTCGAGCTGATGGCCAGTTGCCGTGCATGATCACCGAAGCAGCGCTTGATGCCATCGGATTCGGCTCGATCGCCGAGCTGTGTAGAGGTGCCGTGGGCGTTGACATAATCGATCTGCTCGGGGTTGATATTGGCATCCAGCAGCGCATTCTGCATGCTTCTGGCCGCACCTTCACCGCCTTCTGGAGGTTGCGTGATGTGATGAGCATCCGAGCTCATGCCAAAGCCGGACAACTCGGCGAGTATGTTGGCGCCTCTGGCACGGGCATGTTCGAACTCTTCCAGCACCAGAATACCGGCCCCATTGCTGAGTACAAAGCCGTCGCGATCGCGATCCCATGG
Source organism: uncultured Wenzhouxiangellaceae bacterium (assembly GCA_964534475.1). Taxonomy (GTDB): domain Bacteria; phylum Pseudomonadota; class Gammaproteobacteria; order Xanthomonadales; family Wenzhouxiangellaceae; genus JAHJQV01. The sequence continues at coordinate 18,572 of CAZHRH010000007.1, read as the reverse complement.
CCGCGATGCGGTGGCGGGATTGTCATTGTTGGTGGACAAGGCCTTGGCCGAGGCAAACCCGCCCATGGCGGTCGGCGTGGTGCCGTGTTCACAACCACCGGCGATCATCACATCGGCATCGCCATAGGCAATCATGCGCGCTGCTTCGCCGATATTGTGATTGGCCGAAGTGCAGGCCGAAACGATGCTGAAGCTGGGGCCTTGCAGGCCGTAACGGATGGTCAGCAACCCGGCCACGATATTGATGATGGTGGCCGGAACAAACATCGGGGAAACGCGCCTGGGGCCACCTTTCAGATAAGCATCGTAGTTGTTTTCAATGGTCAGAATACCACCGACTCCGGCACCGATCAGGGCACCGACGCGGGTACGATCAATGCGCTCAAAATCCAGTCCGGCATGCTCAATGGCCTGCATCGAAGCAGCCAGACCATAGTGCGTGAACGGATCATATTTGCGCGCGTCTTTGGGACCGATCCATGCCGCCGCATCAAAATCGCTGATTTGCCCGGCAATGCGGCTGACAAACTGATCGGCGGGGAATTCCTCCAGCACACTGATGCCAGTGCGACCATTGACGATGTTATCCCAAGCGGTGTCAATGTCATTGCCGACCGGAGAAATGATGCCCATGCCGGTAACGACAATCCTGCGATCACTGCGCATGGACAACCTGTATCTGTGCTGGCATTGGAGCGATGATGGCGCGACGATGGCTGCTGGAATCAGCTCGCTGTGTTGTTTTTGACGTAATCAATGGCTTGTTGCACATTGGTGATCTTCTCTGCTTCTTCGTCAGGGATTTCACATTCGAACTCTTCTTCCAGGGCCATCACCAGTTCCACGGTGTCCAGGGAGTCGGCACCCAGATCATCGACAAAGGATGCGCTCGGCGTGACTTCGTCTTCCTTGACGCCGAGTTGTTCTACAACAATCTTGGTAACACGTTGTTCAATACTGCTCATGATGCATTTCCTGTGGTGGTAAGGATCGGGTAGAAAGACATGACATTGTAATCGAACCAATGCCATGCCGCTATATGTCTGGGCTTATCTTATCTATACTTCTGATCTGATTGGTTTTTATCGATTAAACCATCGGTCATCGATGACTGCTAAAGGTAACAGTGTGCGCGATTTATCCGCCACATCATGCCATGTACATGCCGCCATTGACATGCAGCGTTGCGCCACTGATGTAGGCGGCCTGCTCGGAAGCCAGAAAAGCGACTGCATGGGCAATGTCATCGACCTGGCCGAGTCGCCCCAGCGGGATGTTGGCCAGCATGGCGGCGCGTTGCTGTTGCTCCAGTGCCGCTGTCATATCGGTTTCAATGAAACCGGGCGCGACCACATTGGCAGTGATGCCGCGACTGCCCACTTCGCGCGCCAGTGACTTGCTGAAGGCGGTGACCCCGGCCTTGGCGGCGGCATAGTTGGCCTGGCCCGGATTGCCGATGCTGCCGATCACCGAGGTGATGGAAATAATCCGCCCCCAGCGCTGTTTCATCATGCCGCGCAGGCAGGCCTTGCTGAGCCGGAACACCGATCGCAGATCGGTATCGATAACGCTTTGCCAGTCGTCCTCGTGCATGCGCAGCAGCAGTTGATCACAGGTGATGCCGGCGTTGTTGACGAGAATGACCGGCGCGCTGGCGCGCTCTGAGATGAGCGCCAGCGCCTGGGCAATACTGTCACTGTCGTTGACATCAAGCTGCAGGCCGGAATCAGCCAGCTTTGGATTGATCGCGGCCAGATGCTCGCTGATGGTACTGGCGCCTGCCGCGCTGGTGGCGGTGCCAAACACCACATGACCCTGCCCGGCCAGCGCAGCGGCGATGGCTGCGCCGATGCCGCGGCTGGCGCCGGTGACCAGTGCCACACGTGGGCTTGCGCTTGCGGCAGGATTACTCGATTCTGGTGAAGACATGATTCGGACCTTGTGCAAATGTTAGCAGGCGTCAATGTTTTCAGGCAATGGAGGACAGTTTCAGCAATGTACGCATCTGCTGCGGATCATCCAGTCTGAGCACAGTGATTGCAGTATCCGGACAATGCCCCTTGGCAATGCGCTTGATCAGACCGCCAAGCACATTGCCCGGTCCGCATTCGGCAAACACCGTTACCCCCTGATCAAGCATGGACTGTACGCTCTGGGTCCAGCGCACTGGCCGGTAAAGTTGCGCCATCAGCAGGTCGGTAATATCAGCACCGGCATGATGTGTCTGCGCGTCGACATTATGCACGACCGGTATCAGCGGATCACGCCATGGCATTTTGCGCACAGAGTTGCCAAGCTGTTCTGCCGCATCACGCATAAGCTCACAATGCGATGGCACACTGACCGGCAGGCGCATGGCGCGTCTGGCGCCAGCCTGCTGGCACAGCTCAACGGCAGTATCCACGGCGGCGGCAGTACCGGCAATGACCACCTGGCCGGGGCTGTTGAAGTTGGCCGCGCTGACGGTACCCGTTGACTGCGCCTGCATACAGGCTTTTTCGACAGCCATGTCATCCAGCCCGATGATGGCTGCCATCTTGCCGCTGCCTTGCGGCACGGCAGACTGCATCAATCGTCCGCGCTCGGCGACGAGGTGTACAGCAGCAGTGAAGTCCAGACTTGCGGCTGCGGTGAGCGCGGTATATTCGCCCAGGCTGTGACCAGCCAGACAAACGGGTCTGAGCTCAGCGCCAGTGCGCTTGCTTTCAGCCTGCAAAATGCGCCAGCAGGCATAGCCTGCAGTGAGCAAGACCGGTTGCGTGATGGTGGTGTCATCGAGCTTGTTGGCCGGTCCTTCGCTGGCCACACGCCACAGATCATAATCCAGCGCGCGACTGGCCTCGGCAAAGGTTTCGGCCACCAGCGGGTAATCAGCGGCCAGTTCAGAGAGCATGCCGACAGCTTGTGAGCCCTGACCCGGAAACACCAGCGCCAGATGCTCACTTTGTTTCAAGAAATCGTCCATAACATACTGTAATATCAGTATCTAATAAGCGCCGAACCCCAAGTGAAACCACCACCAAAAGCTTCCAGCAACAGCATCTCGCCACGCTTGATGCGACCGTCGCTGATGCCTTCATCCAGCGCCAATGGCACGGAACCGGAAGAGGTATTGCCGTGACGATCAACGGTGACGATGACCTGATCCATGGACATCTCCAGCTTCTTCGCGGTGGCGCTGATGATGCGCAAGTTGGCCTGATGTGGAATCAGCCAGTCCAGTTCAGACTTGTCCATGTGATTGGCTTCCAGCGTCTCATCGACAATGCGCCCGAGTGTGCGCACGGCTACCTTGAACACTTCATTGCCTTTCATCAACACATGCAAACCGGCATTTTTTTCATTTTCGCGAAACCCCCGCGAAACACCCACGTCGGCACACAGCAGATCGGCATGCGCGCCACTGGCGTGAATGTGGGTGGACAAGATGCCCGGTTCATCTGCAGGCTCCAGAATCACCGCACCGGCACCGTCACCGAACAGCACGGCAGTGGAGCGGTCTTCCCAATCGATCATGCGTGTCAGCGTCTCGGCCCCGACGACCAACACGCGCTGGGCGCTTCCGGCGCGGATATACTGATCAGCCACAGAAAGCGCGTAAATGAATCCGGAACAGGCGGCATTGACATCAAAAGAACCACATTCACCGGCACCCAGCCGATGTTGCAGCAAACAGGCGGTGCTGGGAAAGATCAGGTCCGGCGTGGTGGTGCCGACAATGATCAAATCCAGCGTGTCAGCATCTACACCGGCTCGACCCAGTGCAGTGCGGGCGGCACGTTCAGCCAGATCACAGGTGGTTTCACTCAGCTCGGCAACGCGCCGCTCGGTGATGCCGGTACGATCACGGATCCAGCTGTCGCTGGTTTCCACCATCAACTCGAGATCGTGATTGGTCACCACCCGCTCGGGCAAAGCGCTGCCGCTGGCGGTAATCCTGCTGAAGCGACGCTCCATGTAAACTGCGTTCGCGCCGATCAGTCCTGATCGTCGTCAAATGTCTCGATGATCTTTTCTTCTACCACCCGACGGCCCTTGTAAAAGCCCTCATCGGTAATGTGGTGGCGACGATGAATTTCTCCGGTGGTCGGATCGGTCGACAAGGTCGGCATATTGATAGCATCGTGCGAACGACGCATACCGCGACGAGACGGGGTTTTTCGGCTTTTTTGTACGGCCATGACATGTTCCTCTAAGTCAATAGTATTTGCTGTTTGAGTGCGGTAGCGAAGCATACCGGATACTCATGGAGTGAGCCTGTAAAAGCAGAGTCACTGTTTTAGTCTGTATCAATGCTTGCGCAGCAAATCACCGAGCACGGCAAACGCATTTTCGTCAACGCCTGCTGCAGGCGTCAACGTTTTCCGTACCGGTTCGGTGGACGGAGCTGTTGGTATCAGCGGCAAGGCCAGCAACAACTCCTCGCTGAGCAAGGCTGCCATATCCACACTGCGCGCATCGGCCACCCATGGCTCATAAGCTGACGGCAGTGTGGCTGCTGTCGCATCGTCTGCTACCAGTGCGACGCTGGATTCTGTATTGATGATCTGGGTGAAAATCTCCAGTGTCCGCTGACACAGCATTTCCACCTCTGCCTGCAGCCGCACAGCAATGACCAGCAGCGTATGCAGACCGTCACTACAGTCAACCCGGCGATATGCAGGCTGTAGCTGATAGTTCATGCTGCCCGCATGTGATGCCAGGCGATCATGCACCAATGTCAGATCAGAAACGGCCAGTTTTCCAGTCAACTCGCCACCGCGACGAGCCACTTTGTGCATGTCAATTCTCACGCAATCATCTGACATAACAATCTATTATAAATGATTGCTCGCGCTGTGTATCAGTCTATAGGCTGATTCTTTTTCGCCTGATCAACCCGCAATCGCAACTCTTTGCCCGGCTTGAAATGCGGGACATAACGGGCCGGCAGTGCGATCGCTTCGCCGGTCTTGGGATTGCGTCCCATACGTGGTGAGCGATAGTGCAGATTGAAACTGCCAAAACCGCGAATTTCAATACGATCTCCATCGGCCATGGACTGACTCATGGTTTCAAGGATGGTACGAACTGCCAGATCTATATCCCCCACAGATAGATGCGATTGTTCCGCCAACTGCTCAATCAATTCTGATTTGGTCATGATCTCCCTGTCATTCGGTAATGGCCGGCGCTGCAGCGCCGGCCCATCGTTGCATAACAGCAACCTGCAGCACGGTCATTGTCGCCTGGTTCAGGGTACTGGTCATTTTTCATCGACAGCAGCAATGCCTGTTGGCATTACTTTTTACCTAGCTTCTCGCGCAGCAGGTCACCGAGTTTGGTTGCGCCTGGTGCCTCCGATTCTTCCTTGTACTCTTCCAGCGCCTCGGCCAACTGATCTTCCTCCATCGCCCGTATCGATAACTGCAAGGTACGATTCTTGCGATCCAGGCCGACATACTTGGCCTCGATTGCTTCGCCTTCCTTGAACTCCTTGCTAGCATCGTCGACGCGATCGGCGCGAATCTCGGAAGCCCGTAACCAGCCTTCCACACCATCCCCCAGATCAACCTGCGCACCTTTCGGATTCACCGAGATAATCTTGCCGGTCACCGTCGATCCACGCGGATGATCAGCCATAAAGCTGCCGAACGGATCCTGCTCCAGTTGTTTCAGGCCCAGCGATATGCGCTCACGCTCCGGGTCCACCGCGAGCACCACGGCTTCGAGTTCCTCGCCCTTGCGGAAATCACGCAGCACTTCTGCACCGCCTTCCTGCCAGGTCACATCGGACATGTGGATCAGGCCATCGATGTCGCCTTCCAGACCGATGAAGATACCAAAATCGGTGATCGACTTGATCGCGCCCTTGACCTTGTCGCCCTTGCTGTACATGGCGGCGAAAGCTTCCCACGGATTGGGCTGACACTGTTTGATGCCCAGCGAGATGCGGCGGCGCTCTTCATCGACTTCCAGCACCATGACCTCGGTTTCATCACCGATATGCACCACCTTGGCCGGATTGACGTTCTTGTTGGTCCAGTCCATTTCCGAGACGTGCACCAGACCTTCAACGCCATCCTCGATTTCGACAAAGCAGCCATAATCGGTGATGTTGGTGACTTTGCCGAAGATGCGGCTGCCTGCCGGGTAACGGCGTGCTATGTTGTCCCACGGATCTTCACCCAACTGCTTCAGACCCAGCGAAACGCGGTTGCGCTCGCGGTCAAATCTGAGCACGCGAACCTCCAGCTCCTGACCAACCTCAACAATCTCGGACGGATGCCGCACGCGTTTCCAGGCCATGTCGGTGATGTGCAGCAGGCCATCGATGCCACCCAGATCGAGAAACGCGCCATAGTCGGTGAGGTTCTTGACGATGCCCTTGAGCACCACGCCCTCTTCCAGGTTTTCCAGCAGTTCTTCACGCTCGGCGCTGTATTCGGATTCAACCACAGCACGCCGTGACACCACCAGATTATTGCGCACGCGGTCCAGTTTGATGATCTTGAAGTCCAGATCCTTGCCTTCGAGGTAGGCCGAATCGCGCACCGGACGCACATCCACCAGCGAGCCCGGCAAAAACGCGCGGATGCCTTCGATTTCCACGGTAAAGCCGCCTTTGACTTTGCCGCTAATGTAGCCGGAAATGGTTTCGTCACTGGACTGAACATTTTCCAGGTTGTCCCACACCCGCGAGCGCTTGGCTTTTTCACGCGACAAACGGGTCAGGCCGGTGCCATCTTCAATCGCGTCCAGTGATACTTCCACGTCGTCACCGATATCACATTCGATTTCGCCGTGACTGTCCTGGAACTCCTCCACCGGGAGCACGCCTTCGGTTTTCAGTCCGGCATTGACGATGACGTTGTTGTTGCGGATGTCGACAACCCGGGCGGTGATGATGCTGCCGGGCTTGAGGTTTTGGGCTGCTATGCTTTCTTCAAACAGCTCTGCAAAGCTTTCAGTCATTGAGTTAGTGTCCGATGCTCGTGCAGTGCCGGCTAGACTTCAGTGGCCGGCGAACTGTCAGGAACACCCCTGGTTATGGTCATTGTTGACCGGTTTAAAACAACCACCAAACATCATCTGTTGAGTTCAGCGGCACGAAATTGATTGTGTTATGTGAACAGGAAACCACAAGGCATGCCGACAAATTAAAGCAGTCTGCTTGCAATCTGTCGTCAAAAATACTGTGCGGGCAGGCAATGGTGAAGATAATCCATGATTTTTGCCTTCACTTCACTGATGCCAAGTTCGTCAGTATTGATCAGCAACGCATCGCTGGCTGGCTTCAGAGGCGCCACCTTGCGGTTGCGATCCCGTTCATCGCGCTCGTTAATCTCGCGCAAAAGACTGGCAATGTTAACATTTTTACCTTTTGCGCTCAACTCCTTGTGGCGTCTTTCTGCCCTGACCGTGGCACTGGCGTCAATAAACAGTTTCGCTTCGGCATCCGGAAACACCACCGTGCCCATGTCACGACCATCAGCGACCAGCCCTGGCGACTGGCGAAATGCCCGCTGCAAATCCAGCAGTGCTGCGCGTACATCGGCCAAAGCAGCGACCTCGGAGGCACGCGCCCCGACCGCTTCCCTGCGTATTTCTGCAGTCACATCCTCAGTTTCCAGCAGTATGCGGGTAGCGGATTGGTCAGCCACAAAGGCGATATCAAGCTGTTCTGCCAGCGCGCCGATGCGCGCGGCATTTTGCGCCACCTGATCGATACCAAGACGCAGTGTTTTCAGCGCCAGCAGGCGATACAGCGCGCCGCTGTCAAGCAGATGAAAACCCAGTTCCGCGGCCACCAGTCGCGCTGCAGTGCCTTTACCTACCGCGCTTGGGCCATCTATGGTAATCACCGGAATCACTGCCATTGCAAATCGGCTCCAAGCTGGTTCATATGATCAACAAACTGCGGATAAGAAGTAGCGATCTGTGCGGCGTTATCAATCAGCACCGGTGCTGCGGCGCGCATACCGAGCACGGCCAGACTCATGGCAATGCGATGATCGCCATGCGCATCCACGCGACCACCCTGCAGTTCTCCGCCGCTTGTGCTCAGCCCGGTGACGTCAACGCCGTCATCATATTCACGCAGTGACACGCCCAGCTGTTGCAGTGCCGTACTCATGACCGCCAGCCGGTCGCTCTCTTTGACCCGCAACTCGGCGGCGCCACGAATGCGCGTGGTGCCGACAGCCAGCGCCGCCAGCGCCATGATAAGCGGAAATTCATCGATACAGTTGGGCACCCATTGCTCGGGAACGTCGACGCCATGCAGGCTCGCCGAGCAGGCCTGCAGATTGGCCACCGGCTCGGCGGCCATGCTCGGCTGATCTTGCCCAACAGCCGCGCCCATCTCTGCCAGTACACGCAATATGCCGTCGCGGGTGGGATTCACGCCAATGCCCGCTAACCGCACTGCACTCCCCGGCTGCAATGTGGCGGCAGCGAGCAGAAAACTGGCCGATGAAATGTCTGCCGGCACGACCACATCGGCTGCCTGCAGATCACTGCGACGAATAACCACAGTGGCTGCATCCAGACGCTGGATGTCGGCGCCAAAATGCTGCAGCATGCGTTCGCTGTGATCACGGCATACGCCCGGCTGGATCACTCTGGTGTCGCCGGTGGCCTGCAGTCCGGCCAGCAGCAGCGCTGCCTGCACCTGCGCACTGGCCATGGGCATGTGGTAGTCGATGCCTTGCAGGCGGCCGCCGGCCGGCGCAAGACTGCGCAACGGCAGCAGACAATTCTGCTCAGCAGCAATCGGCATGGCGTGCTCATCTGTGAACCGCGCACCCATCTGCAGCAATGGCTGCACGATGCGCGCCATCGGCCGTTGACACAGGGAAGCATCACCAGTCAGCTCGGCCTGACAGGCTTGTCCGGCCAGCAGCCCCAGCAGCAGGCGTACACCGGTACCGGAATTGCCCAGATCCAGCGTCTGTTCCGGGGGCTTGAAGCTGCCGCCACAGCCATCGATGAGCAGCACCGGATCATGTGCTTCACCAGACCACTGCACGCCCGCCCCAAGTTGTGCGCAGGCCTGCAGCGTGGCGCTGGTATCGGCTGCCTGCAGCCAGCCGCGAATGCGGCTGCGACCATGCGCAAAGCTGGCCAGCATGGCCGCACGATGGGAAATGGATTTGTCGCCGGGCACCTGCACCTGCCCGTGCAGCCCGCGTCTGATCGGGCTGGAAACCAGCCGCAAACTCAAGCCCCGCTGGCCGAACGCGCGTTGCCGGCAAGCGCAATCTGCTGCATGGCCTCAAGCAGACGGGCATTTTGCTGTTCGGTACCGATGGTGATGCGCAGATGATTGGGCAAGCCATAGTTGCCCACCCGGCGGGTGATGACACCGGCGCGTAACAACTGCTGGTACCAGGGTTCTGCAGCGCCGGGCATGGCCACCAGCACAAAGTTAGCGCGCGAGGGAACAACCTTCAGTCCGAGTTGCTGGCAGCCATGCAGCAGTTGCTGCATGCCGCTGTTGTTCATGGCGCGTGATGCGGCGATGAACTCATTATCATCCAGTGCCGCAGCAGCGGCTGTCAATGCCACGCTGTTGACATTAAACGGCTGGCGAATGCGGTTGAGCAGATCCGCCACCTGCGGATTGGACAGCGCGTAACCCACGCGCAGACCGGCCAGGCCATAGGCTTTGGAAAAGGTTCTGGTCACCACCAGATGCTCAAACTCGTGCAGCCACTGACTGGCATCGCAGCGTTCATCGTCGGCCACATATTCGGTATAGGCTTCGTCGATAACGACCATGACATTGGCCGGGACGGCTGCGACAAACTCACGCAGCGTCGCGGCATCCACGCCGGTGCCGGTGGGATTGTTCGGATTGGCCACAAACACCAGCCGGGTGTGCTCGTCAATGGCCGCCAGCATGGCCTCCAGATCATGCCCCAGCGGCATCACGGCATCGTTGTCCGGCCGTGCATCAACCATGCGCATCGCCGCACCGGTGGCCTGGGTGGCAATGGGATAAACGGCGAAACAGTATTGCGACATGACCGCGTTGCTGCCTGCGGCCAGAAAAGTTTCGGCCAGCAACACCAGGACATCATTGGAACCGTTGCCCAGCGTGATCTGCTCCATGTCAACGCCATGCAGCTGCATCAGCTTTTGCTTCAGCGCATAGCCATTGGCATCCGGATACAGCTCGATATCAGCCAGCGCCTGTTTTGCTGCGGCCACCGCGCGCGGGCTGGCACCGAGCGGATTCTCGTTGGATGCCAGCTTGATGATATTGCTGATACCCAGTTCGCGCTCAAGTTCACTGATCGGCTTGCCCGGCAGATAGGGCTGCAGATCGCGCACGCCGGGCTGCGCCAGCTCACAGAAATCAATGTCCTGGGTGGGGTTGGTTTGTTTCATGTTGTACATTGTATGGTTTTCTATGCTGCAGGTTTGCCTGAATCGGCCAACACCGCGCGCGGATAAGCACCCAGAACACGCACAACTTTGGCTGTCTGGCGCAGTTCTTGCAGTGCCTGCCGCACCGGCGGGTCGTCCACGTGGCCGTCGAGATCGACAAAAAACACATAGTTCCATTTGCCCTGATGCGAAGGTCTGGATTCAATGCGCGACATATTGACCCCGGCGCGCGCGATCGGCTCCAGCAGCCGATACAACAACCCCGGGCCTTCATGACCGGCCAGCAGCAGCGTGGTGCGATCTTCGCCGCTGGGCGGGCACAATTGCCGGCCGATGACCAGAAAGCGCGTGCTGTTATCGACCTGGTCCTCAATGTTGGCCATCAGCACCGGCACCTGATAGACCTCAGCCGCATTCTCACCGGCGATGGCTGCGGCACGCTCGTCATGGCGAATGCGGCGCACCGCTTCCGCGTTGCTGCTGACCGCAATCAGTTCCACAGCCGGCAAATGCTCGCGCAGCCAGTTGCGGCACTGCGCCAGCGACTGGCCATGCGAATACACGCGCTCAATACCGTTCAAGGCAGACGCTGTCGTGATCAGGTTCTGATGAATCTGCATTTCCACCTCGGCGCAGATTTTCAGCGCTGAGGTCAGCAATCGATCGAGCGTGTGGCTGACCATGCCCTGGGTGGAGTTTTCAATCGGAACCACGCCAAAATCGGCTTCTGCCTGCTCCACCTGCTGGAATACCTCGTCCACCGAACCTTGCGCCAATGCCTGCACGGAATGACCGAACTGGATCAGCACCGCCTGCTGGGTAAAGGTGCCCTCCGGCCCGAGATAGGCGATGCGCAGTGGCTTCTGCTGGGCCAGACAGGCCGACATGATTTCACGGAACAGACGCAGCATCTCGGCGTCACTGAGCGGCCCCTGATTGCTGTCCAGGATCTTGCGCAACACCTGGGCTTCGCGTTCCGGCCGGTAATAGTCAATCGCCGGCAAATGTTCACCCTTGCTGTTGCGCACGCGCGTGGCCAGCTCGGCGCGCGCGTTGATCAGCTGCTGGATTTGTCTATCCAGCGCATCAATCTCGGCACGCACCTGGTTCAAGCTGTCCGGCTGCGGGTCGCCTGGTTGCTTGCTTGATGCGTCGCGGTCATTCATCTGTTTGCACTGCTGTGAAGTGGCTATGATCAACCATGGTGGCGTTCAAACTCGCGCATAAAATCGGCCAGTTGCTGCACCGATGCAAGCGGCATGGCATTGTAAATGCTGGCGCGCATGCCGCCAACGGCGCGATGCCCTTTCAGCCCGAGCATGCCGTGATCAGCAGCCTGTTGTAAAAACAACGTTTCCAATTCGGTATTGACGCATCGAAACGTGACGTTCATCCACGAGCGCCATGCCCCGGACACGCCATTGCACCAGAAGTCACTGTCATCGATCACGGCATACAGCGTCTCGGCCTTGTGCTGATTGACCTCGGCCAACGCCGCCAGCCCGCCCTGTTGCTGCATCCACGACAGCACCAGATCAGTCACGTACCAGGCAAAGGTCGGCGGCGTGTTGAACAGCGAATCGCGGGCGGCAAACTCGCGGTAGCTGAACATGATCGGCAAGTCAGCGCGCGCCTGCTGCAAAAAGTCCTCGCGTGCGATGACCAGCGTGAGCCCGGCAATGCCCAGATTTTTCTGCGCGCCTGCATAAACCAGTCCGAACTGGCTGTAGTCGAGCGGGTAACTGCCGATGTCCGATGACATATCGGCCACCAGTGGCGCACCCTGCTGCAGCTGTGTCGGTATGCTGCGCAGTTGAATGCCTTGGATGGTCTCATTGCTGGTGATGTGGGTATAGGCAAACGACGCCTGCTCGCTGTCCGCACTGGCATGATCCAGTCCACCGTCGGCCGCAGCGCGCAGCCAGCAGGCACAATCAGGCTCGATTTTCTGCGCCTCAGCCAGCGCTTTTTCGCCCCAGTGGCCGCTCAGGACATAGCGGCCGGCGCCGAAATTCATCGGCAGCAGCACAAACTGGGCGTTGGCGCCACCCTGCATGAACATCAGCCGATGCTGCTGCCCCAGACCCAATAGCGCGCGCAGCTTGTCTTTGCAACGTTCTTTCAGGGCGGTGAATTCGGGCCCGCGATGACTGATTTCGGCAATGCCATAACCGTCTTGCACCGCGCGCGCCCAGTCTGCTGCGATCTGTGCGCGCACGGCAGCCGGCAGCATGGCAGGACCGGGACTGAAATTAATCATTGCTTGAGCTCATCTGAATAAGACAGTATTGATAATTATGCATCAACGTGCTGCGTTTTTGGCACACTATGCGCTGTTACCCATACCACAGCAGCATGTTTAACAAGCCCATCGGCGAATTTGATCAGTGTGATGTTCCAGAACTGGAAGGTCAGGGCCTGGCGCGTCAGGCACAGTTGATTCTGACCATGGGTCGAGCTCTGCTGACGCTGGGTACTCCGGCGCACCGGCTGGAGGCCACCATGACCGGCATCGCCGAACGCCTCGGGCTGACCGCCCAGTTTTTCAGCACCCCGTCGGCGCTGTTTGTGGCGCTGGGCAAGGATCACCGTCAGCAGACCTTCATGATGCGCATCACTCAGTCAGGCGCGGATTTTTCCCGCCTGGCGGACATCACCACAGTAATTGAAGATGTGGCCGCCGGCAGCGGCGATCTGAAGCAGGCGGCAGAAAATGTCGATCAGATTCTGGAGCGGCCTTCACTATACAACTCGTGGCTGTCGTTCCTTGCCTATGCATTGATCGGCATGCCGGTGGCCATGCTGCTGGGCGGCGGCTGGCTGGAAGCAGCCGTCGGTGGTGTTGCCGCTTTGCTGGTGGGTGCGCTGGCGGCACTCAGTCGCAGCTTTGCAGGGCTGTCGCGGCTGTTTGTACCGATCAGTGCGACGCTGGCGTCGTTTGCCACCTTCAGTTGGTGCGCCTGGCACGGCCATACCGCCCTGCTGCCGCCGACCATGGCGGCATTGATTACGCTGCTGCCAGGTCTGGACCTCACCATCTCGACGCGGGAGCTCTCCACCGGTCATCTGGTTTCCGGCAGCTCACGCCTGGCCAGTGTGCTGCTGGTGTTCGCCACGCTGGGCTTTGGTCTGGCGCTGGGCGGCGAACTGGCCAAACTATTGTTCGGTGTGGCCCCGGATGTCGCAGCCGTCAGTTTACCGTTGTGGGTCATCGGCTGCGCCGCGATCACCTCAACCATCGGCTTTGTGTTTTTGTTCAATGCCCACTTTCGTGATGCACCGTGGATCCTGCTGGTGATCGCGGTAAGCTGGGCATCCGGTACCCTGGGCAATCTGTTTCTGGGCGTGCCGCTGGGTGCCTTTGTCGGTGGCCTGATGGTGGGACTGACCGGCAACATCTATGCCCGCATCATGAACCGGCCCGGCAGCATTCTGCATACGCCAGGGCTGTTGCTGCTGGTGCCGGGCTCGGTCGGTTTTCGCAGTCTGCATGACCTGCTCAATGCCGACATCATCACCGGTATTCAGACCGCCTTTCTTGCCATACTCACAGCGGTTGCGCTGACCGTTGGCATGATTGTTGCAAGCACTTTGATCAAGCCACGCAATGAGCTGTGAGATGCAGGTTTTTGTCTTGTGATGTGGCTGAAGCAGCGGCGACAAATCTATTCCTTGATTTGATCCACCCGCAGATTCAGTTCATCGAGCTGTGCCTGATCAATCCGGGATGGGGCTGCGGTCAGCGGACAGGCAGCGGTGGTGGTTTTGGGAAAGGCGATGACATCGCGGATCGAGGCCTCACCGGCCATCAGTGCAGCGATGCGGTCAATGCCGAAGGCAATACCCCCCAATGGCGGGCAGCCATATTTGAGTGCTTCCAGCAAAAAGCCGAAGCGCTCGTGCGCTTCATCAGCGGCAATACCAAGCAGATCAAACACCGCCTGCTGCATGTCCGGGCGGTGAATACGGATCGAGCCGCCGCCGATCTCGGCACCGTTAAGCACCATGTCGTAGGCTTTCGACAGTGCCTGCTCGGGCGCCTCTCGCATGGTTTCCAGAGCACAGGCCGGTGCCGTGAACGGATGATGCAGCGCATACAGCCGCTGCGTTTCATCATCGTATTCAAACATCGGAAAGTCCACCACCCACAGTGGTTTCCAGCCTGGTTCGAGCAGTTCCAGATCGCGCCCGAGTTGCAGGCGCACTGCGCCCATAAATGCATTCACAGACGCCTCGGGACCGGCACCGAACAGCAGCAGATCGCCTGTTTGCGCCTGTGCCGCTGCCTGTATGGCATTGAGCTGCTGATCGCTGAAGAATTTGGCAATCGGTGACTGCACGCCTTCAGCACCGGTTTGGGCGCGGTTGATTTTCATCCACGCCAGACCTTTGCCGCCGTGTTTTTTCGCCAGCGCTTCCAGCTCGTCAATCTGTTTGCGGCTGTGGCTGGCGGCACCGGGTGCACGCAATGCAGCGACGCGACCACTGGCATCGGCTGCCGGACCGGCAAACACCTTGAACTCGCTGTCGGCCACCACATCATCGACGCTGATCAGTTGCAGCGGGTTGCGCAGATCCGGCTTGTCGGAGCCGTAACGGCGCATGGCCTCGTGCCAGCTCATCACCGGGAACGCGCCCAGGTCAACGTTCAGCACCTGCTGGAAGGTCTCTCGGATCAGTTCCTCGGCGCTGGCACGCACGTCTTTCTCGTCAACAAACGCCAGTTCCATGTCGAGCTGAGTGAATTCCGGCTGGCGATCGGCGCGCAGATCCTCGTCGCGAAAGCAGCGGGCGATCTGATAGTAGCGATCCATACCGCCCATGATCAGCAACTGCTTGAACAACTGTGGCGACTGCGGCAGCGCGTAGAAACTGCCCGCATGCACACGCGATGGCACCAGATAATCACGCGCGCCTTCCGGCGTGGCGCGGGTCAGGATCGGCGTTTCCAGGTCCTGAAAATCGTGGCTGTCCAGGTATTGCCGCAGTGCCCGCGTCAGACTGGTACGCAGACGCAGGTTGCGCTGCATGCGCTCGCGGCGCAGATCCAGATAGCGATAGCGCAGGCGAATTTCTTCGCTGTCATCATCGGACATCAGCAACGGCAAGGGCGCGGCCGCATTCAAAATCTCCAGCTCAGCAACGACAACTTCCACCGCGCCGGTGGCCATGGCCGCGTTGCGCTGGCTGTCCGGACGCAGCCGCACGCTGCCGCTGACGCGGATGCAGAACTCGTTGCGTAATTGCTCACCAACAGCAAACGCTTTTTGGTTGTCCGGTTCGATCACTGCCTGCACCACGCCGTGATGATCACGCAGACCGATAAAAATCAGCCCGCCGAGATCGCGCCGGCGCTGGACCCAGCCGCACAGGGTGACATTGGAACCGGCCTGTTGCTCGCCAAGCAGACCGCAAAAATGAGAACGCATAATGAGTTTCCTGAAGCTTCTGGTATCAGGTGGATGGTCTGGTTTCAGTTTTAGCCTTAGCACCAGTTTTGGGCTTGACTTTGCTGTCACTGGCCGGCTTGCTGGCTTTATTGTCCGCTTTATTGTCGCTTTTATGGTCGGCTTTGCCGTCGGGTGTTTTGCTGTCGGCATGGTCCTTGCTCTCAGCTTTCTTATCCGCGGTTTCCTGATCACCGGCCAGATTGCGTTTACCTTCGGTTTTGAAGTCGGTCTCGTACCAGCCCGAGCCTTTCAGGCGAAAACCGGCTGCGGTGACCATTTTCTGCAGCGCCGGCTGGCCACACAGCGGGCAATCGACCAGCACCGGATCACTGATTTTCTGCAGCTTGTCCATTCTCTCGCCACAGGCGTTGCATTGATATACGTAGATTGGCATGTTGGCTCACCGTAAAGACGAATATTGTAACCTGACACCCATATTGGGTCATAGCTCAGCGACACCAGACAGCAGTTCAATTTGCGTATTGGCAAATGCGCTAAAATGATCTTTTGCAAATACACAGTGATCACTTATGCAACATGATCTTATCCGCCAGTCTGTGACTTTCATCCTTGTTCTGATCACAGGCTTGGTGCTCAGCGGCTGTCAGCAGCAGGATCAACCCGCGGACACCAGCGAACCAGTACCCCCGGCTGCAAGCACCGACACCGCCGCTAGCGAGCCAGCGGAAGCAGCGCAAAGACCAGCGCAGATGGCAGAAGATTTCGATCCGGCGCGGCTGGACATTTATGCACCCTTCAAGCTGCAGGCCGATTTAAGCCATCTCAGCGAACGCCAGCAACAGATGCTGGTGAAACTGATCGAAGCCAGCAAGATCATGGATCAGTTGTTCTGGCAGCAGGCTTACGGCGAACCAGATGCACTACTGGCAGGCATTGAAGACGCTGCACTGCGTCGTTTTGCCGCCATCAACTATGGCCCGTGGGATCGTCTTGACGGCGATCGTCCATTCATCAAAGATGCTGGTGCCAAGCCCCCCGGAGCCCGATTCTACCCGGCTGATATGAGCAAGGAAGAATTCGAAGCCTGGGATGAGCCTGACAAAACCGGCCTGTATACGCTGGTGCGCCGGGACGGCAACGACGAGCTGATGCTGCTGCCCTATCATGAAGTCTGGGCGGCAGATCTACAACGCGCTGCCGACTGCTTGCGTGATGCCGCCGAGCTGGCCGACAACGCAAACTTTGCCAGCTACCTGCGCATGCGCGCCGATGCCCTGCTCACTGACGACTACCTGGCCAGCGACATGGCCTGGATGGAGATGAAAGACAACCCGATCGAACTCGTCTACGGTCCGATAGAAACCTATGAAGACCAGTTGTTCGGATACCGCGCCGCCTACGAAGCCTATGTACTGATCAAGGATCTGAACTGGAGTCAGCGGCTGGCCCGCTTTGTCGAATATTTACCCGAACTGCAGCGCGGTCTGCCGGTGGCTGATGTGTACAAGCAGGAAACCCCCGGCAGCGATGCCGACCTGGGCGCCTATGACGTCATCTACTACGCCGGCCACAGCAACGCCGGCTCCAAGACCATCGCCATCAATCTGCCCAACGACGAGCGCGTGCAACTGCAAAAAGGCACCCGTCGCCTGCAGCTCAAGAACGCCATGCGCGCCAAGTTTGATCAGATACTTATGCCGATCGCCAAGCAATTGATTGCCCCGGAGCAGCGCCAGCACGTCACCTTCGATGCCTTTTTCGCCAACACCATGTTTCACGAGGTGGCGCACGGGTTGGGCATCAAGAATACTATCAACAACAGCGGCAGCGTGCGCGAAGCACTGCGCGAACATGCCTCGTGGCTGGAAGAAGGCAAGGCCGATGTGCTCGGCTTGTACATGATCGAGCAGTTGCGTCAGCGTGGCGAAATCAGCGACGGCGAACTGATGGACAATTACGTCACCTTTCTCGCCAGCATTTTCCGCTCGGTGCGGTTTGGCTCATCCAGCGCCCACGGCCAGGCCAACCTGGTGCGCTTCAATTACTTTCGTGAACAAGGCGCTTTCGCGAGAGACAGCGACAACGGCCACTACCGCATTGATGCGGAAAGATTCGCTGCCGCCAGCGAAAACCTGAGCCGCCTGATTCTGACCATCCAGGGCGATGGCGACTACCCCACCGCAGCGGCATTGCTGAAAGATCAGGGCAGCATTCCGGTTGATCTGCAGCAGGATCTGAACCGGCTTTCGGAACAGGGTATCGCCGTTGATGTTGTGTTTACGCAGGGTATCGAAACTGCCGGTCTGGGCAAGGCTGCGACAGCAGCAAATTAACGGTCCTGAATGCCCCCCCCCCAACCCTCCCCCGCACGCGGGGGAGGGAGTTTTATAGTTAGGCTCTCCGCACGCGGGGGAGGGAGTTTTATAGTTAGGCTCTCCGCGCGCGGGGAGGGAATTTTATAGTTAGGCTCTCCCAAGCGGGAGAGGCTTTAGTGTGAGCCTCTGCGCGAGTGTGAGCCTCTGCGCGCGGCAGCGAGCAATCGGAGCGCCGGCGTCCCGCCGGCCAAACAGCCCCACCCCACGCGCGGGCCATTGGAGCGCCAGCGTTCCGCCAGCCAAAGAGGCCGCCACTCATATGCGTAGCATGCCGCAACAACTTAGGGTCTGTTTACACTAATCCAATGGCCTCTGCTTGAACTGATTTTTCGTCCAGCAAGGCAGAATGACCGATGTATAGTCATTCTACATGAGCGAATGATAACGCCGCTGGGCGGAAAATCAGCCCCAG
>CAZHRH010000006.1:16540-34761 GCA_964534475.1 uncultured Wenzhouxiangellaceae bacterium | reverse complement strand
TGCATTGGAGCACGTGACAAGGTATTGGCAGTCACGCCGCTGAAGCTGGTCAATACAAGCACAACACATAACAGTAGTGGAATCCGTTGCATCACTGTCACCTCATAGTGGTAATTTACGAAAAAAAACATTTTGTCTTTGCTGTAGCACACCGTGCTTGTCAAAAAACAAAGCAACACTTTCGGCCATATGATACTGCATAAGGCTAACAAACTCTGACAAACAAGACTACAGAACATTCACTTGCAAACAAAAAACACCCGCCAGTGGCGGGTGTTGTAGCACAGTTTGATGAGCCGAGTCAGTTAATCACTGACAGCCCTGCACGGTGACATCATCAATGTACCAGCCTTCATCACCTACGAAAGCATCGGATGCAAAACGATAACGGAACTGTACTGTTTCCCCGGCCAAAGCGGACAGATCAACAATTTGTACCACTTCCTGATCACCGGATGCCGGAACTGCATCATCAGCGCACCAGGCAGGCTGGCCACTGATGGTGATCGCACCCTGTGCTGTCACCGTGCCATTGTAGGGATCAGTCAACAGTTGGGCATCAGGAACCTGGGTAAAGGTAGTTCCGCCATCGGTACTGACTTCAAGAATGCCAGCATCCCAGCAGGCATCAACTCCGGCACCCATATTGGCTTCAATGTTCTGGAAGTTCCAGTAACTCAATGTTATCGGTGCCTGCGCTGCGGCCGGCAAGGTGATGGCAGGCGATACCAGGAACTGATCCGATTGTGTTGGCGGATCAACGGCGAAGAATGAGAACTGACCGCTGTTTTGACGTGCGTCACTCAATACCCACTCATCAGTGCCAACACCACTCGCAGGGGTGGTCCAGCCAGCAGCACCGGATTCCAGATCATCGTCAAAAACGATGTTGGCTGTCGTGCCTGCAGGACACTGCCCGGCTGGAATGGTGGTAAAGCTTGCGCTGGCGGTCGCGCCTGCGCCACAGTTGTTGCTGGCAGTCACGCGCCAGTAGATGGTGATGTCTTCGTCGAAGGTTTGTGGTGCAACAAATGATGTCTCGGTGGTGAGAGCAGTTGCAATGATATCGTTGAACGCCGCATCAGCAGCGATTTCAATCGTGTATTCCAGTGCTCCTGGGACAGGATTCCAGGAAAACGTGGGCCGCACACTGTCCTCGCCACCATCGGCAGGGCTTTGCAAGACCGGGGCTGCGGCGATGCCTGATGAGGTGCTCACGTTAAAGTCAATTGAGCGCGACACAGCACCAGAGCTGGCATTGACAGCGAAAGTGAAGTTGCCGTCGCCTTGAGTTTCGAGTCCATCGATCAGGAATGCAGAACTCCCAGGCAAAGTGTTGACGACAGGATTTTCCAGATCCACGCTAACGCCCACCGGTACACCAGGAACCGACAGGTTGACCGGATCAGTAAAACCCAGTGATTGCAGGGTGATGTTCGCCTGCGGATCATCATTCAAGGCGCAGTACTTGATGACCTGTGAAAAGTCGGTGCCGGCAAAAAATGTGTCAACGCCACATTCAGGAAAGGTGAACGAACAGATACGGTTTTCCCAATCTGCAACACCTGTGTCTGTAATGTACTCGACAGTCAGCCAGAACGTGCACTGATCAACCGGATCAACACTCATGGAGGAGTAATCCCCCCAGCGACCGGCGCGACCGTCGGGATCGACAAAGGTCTGCACACCATTGCCGATGACGCAACTTACCTCGTCGCGCATCATTCCCGGATCATCGGCCGGAGTTTTGCCGGTATAGCGCACACTGGGAAAGGTCTCGGTACTGGATACCGTATAGCCAAGCCCGATGTTGCGGCTCTGATCAATGGAAATGCCCGCCATCCAGCGATAGTCGTCATCTGGTGCATAGACGCCCTGATCAACGATCTTTGGCAATCCGTTTGGCAGTGGCTCGCTGGTTTCGAAACCGCCTGCGAACAGCGTATCGCCGGCAGGCAGCGCCATCTGCACCCAACGCACACCACTCAAGCCGTCACCGGCGTTGGTGGAATGGTTCAGTACCAATTCGACCGGAAGGCCACTGTCAGTCGGATAAGCTCGTGCACTGACGCGATACATGGTGTTGCCGGTGAAGTTGTCCAGTTCGGAGCCAGGCGGGGCCGGTGGCGGCTGTGGAATGTCGTCCACGGCGTTGTCGAACACGTTGTTCGCAGCCAACAGTCTTGGCCCGGTCAATGTGGTGTTGTCGGTATTGTCCCAGTCGACGCACATCTCCCACACCAGATAGCTGTCCAGATCGGCGCGATTGTGCACAAATGGCGCACAGGCGCCGGCTGGCGGCAGTTCCGTGCTCTCCAGGTGTGCTGCCAGCGCGCCGAATGAGCTGGCACCGGCAAAACCGGTGTCGGTGAAGCGAATGAGTTCTGCTTCATCACCAGCCAGCATGGCATCGCGATCGACCACACTGAACGAGTTTTGTAAAAAATTAAAGTTGCCACCACCAAGAGGCTCAAAGTCGTGGGTGGTCAGGTAGTAACCGCTGCGATCACCACTGGCATCGGTCCAGATACCGATGTGCGGGTAATCATTAAATACTGGGGAAAAGTCGAACTCATAGCGGTTGTAGGGCCCGGTTGGATCGCTGCCGGTGGTCACCGCAAAACACTGGCGATTGGTGGCTGTACCGGTAAATTGAGTGAACACCCAGCGATCTGCCAATTTGTCGTACAGCACCAATGGGTCGCCGGCATTGCTGGTTTCGCAAAGGCCGCCAAAACCCGCCCAGAACGTGTTGCCTTCCAATACACCCGGGGCCACGAAGTCACCTGTCGTTTTGTCAATAATGACCCAGTCGGTATTGATGTACTGGATGAAATGATCCGGGCCAACATCGCCGTTGCTGTCCGGTGGCAAGCCACCGCCGGGGGCATCAGACTGGCCAATGCCGTCAAATGAAACACCCAGCGCTGGTGCCGGCCCGGCACCTGCAAAGCTGCGCTGGGCACCGGCAGCAGCAGCACCGACCAGCGTTTTGTCCAGACTGGTCGGTGAGTTGCCCTGGTCTTCAAAGTCAAAATTGGGATAGACGTGGTCTGGTGGCTCCAATGGTGCCGGCTCCAGGGATTCATTGTCTGCTGCAATCTGCAGCAATTCCGCCAGTGGGGGCGAGGTATCGTGCTTGACCTCGCGAATGACCTCCGGCCGCGCCGAACTCTGCACATTGGCAGCCAGTGCCGGAGCACTCAGGATCACGGCACTGAGTACCAGCAAGGTTATGGTTGTTCTGTTATTGCTCATCTTGGAGTCCTCGAAGTCGTTTTCAATTTAGTAATGTTTCGATCAATTGCCTGGCTTCATCACAATATCAGATTGCGCCGCCAGCATTCTGCTGTAACGCTTGATCAAATGCTGTAAAGTCAGTTCTCGGGTTGCGCTGTCGCCAGATGTTTGTGCGCTTGCCTGTTGCAACCAGCTCAGCAGATCAGTAGCTTGCTGGCGGTAAATCACCTCGGCGGCCGACTCAATCAAGCCTGATTGGTCCGCCAGCAACCAGCGGCGGGCCAGTTCTGCGTGGTTGTCGCATTCGACTTGCTGCAAAACATCAAGCGCGGCGTTGACCATACCGGTTCTGTTGGATCCTGGCGGTAACTGTACAGGCTCATCGCGGACAATCTCGCTAGCAACCTTTAGCCGTTGACTGCCTGTAAGCACATTGCTGGAAAATTCGACATTGCCAAGCATCAACTGGCGACTTGTAGGAGGATAGGCTGGGTTCGCAAGGTGTTTCAGAATTTCTGCTGTTTGCGCTGCCGTCAGCAACTTATGCAGCGAGGTTCTAGTCACCAGTTCTGTGGTGAAGAAATCTCTGAGTGCCGCATCCTTGGAATTCATGCCCGACAAGATGATCGGCAACATAGCAGGCGGTGATTGTAATGACGTCTGCATCTCCCACTGCAGCAATGCGATAAGCTTATCATCTGCCGGAAACAAGGCTGGCGAGGCTCCCGGAAGATGTATGATCACGGCACCATCGCGCCGGGGCTTGACGGTTCTTGGAAAACGTTGCACCCGCCAGTTAACGTAGGCGACCACATAGCGATTTCCTTTTGCCAAGCTGGTCTCAGCGTTAGGGAGAGCTCGCAAACGGATGCGGTTATCAGCTTGATTGTGTATGTCCTCAACCTTTTTCAGGATGAGGTCACCGTCTTCAGCATGATGCATGAATTCTGCCAGCACAATATTGGCCATGTTGCTGCGCAACTTGATGCTGGGCGGACCAAGCTCGGGTCTAGCGTTGGCGGTCAGCGAGCAAATGAGCAAGACTGCAAGTAGCCCCAGCAGGCTTTGTGAACTGACTGTTTGGCAGGTGATACGTTTGTTGCTTGTGGCAACAGGATGGTTCTTGATCACAGATACATCCTGTATTTTCGCTAATAGCAATGCTAACACATTCTGAGACAAGCGTTGATTACGCCACATGCACAGATAGATTCGCATGCAAAATAACCCGCATCAGCCGCGCATGCCTCAACCACATTTCGAATAACCACAAGCCAGACAGGTGGCACAGTTGTCCAGCATGATGACCGCTTTGGTATGGCACTTGCTGCACAAGGTGGCGCTGGCCGGGTAGTTGCTGGCGGCATTATTCAGAGTTTTTTTTTCAGCATCAGCCTGCTGCCTGCTTTCGGCTTCGGCGCGTTTTTCATCCAGTAAAAGCTGATGCTGCTCGCTCAGTTCCGGTTTTTCCAGCATGCCGATGCGCTGCAGATGATGCTCGACCACGGCGCCGATTTCTGCCACCAGCGACGGCATGAATTTGCCGCCGGGTTTGAAGTAGCCACCCTTGGGATCAAACACTGCCTGCAACTCTTCCGCCATAAAGGTGACGTCGCCCCCCTTGCGGAACACCGATGACATGACCCGGGTCAGCGCCACAATCCACTGGAAGTGATCCATGTTCTTGGAGTTGATGAAAATCTCGAACGGCCGCCGCTGCTCATGCCTGGTGCCCTGATTAAGGATGATGTCGTTGATGGTCACATACAGGGCATGGTCATCCAGCGGTGTCTTGATTTTGTAGGTGGAGCCTTCCAGACATTCCAGCCCTTCCGGCCGCGCCAGTTTTTCATGCATGCGAATGACTTTGGCGTCTTCCTTGACTTCATCTTTCGCCGGCGACTGCTGCTGGCTTTCCGGTTTGCGTACCTTGTAGCCAACGATGTTCTGTTCTATTTTAACGCTCACTTGCTTATCCTCTCTGGCATGCTCATGACCGCTGTCATGGCGATCATACGGTGCATTAACACAATGTTCAAAACTTGCCGTAATAACCTTCTTTCAGGGCATCATACAGGTTGGCTGCGGTATGCATCTCGCCATCGTATTCGATCTGCTCACTGCCCTTAACCGCCACCACGCTGCCATCGGCCAGGGTGAACTCATAGGTGGTGTTTTCCAGATCCGTTTCCTTCACCAGCACGCCCTGGAACGCTTCCGGATTGAACCGGAACGTGGTGCAGCCTTTCAGCCCCTGCTCATGGGCATAACGGTAGATGTCCTTGAAATCATCGAACGGATACTCGGTGGGCACGTTCGCGGTCTTGGAGATGGATGAATCAATCCAGCGCTGTGCGGCTGCCTGCACATCAACGTGCTGTTTCGGCGTGATCTCATCGGCGGTGATGAAGTAATCCGGCAATTGCTGCTCGCCGTCATCGGCGATGGCACTGGCTGATGGATTAACCAACTGCCGATAGGCCAGCAACTCAAACGAAAACACATCCACTTTTTCCTTGCTCTTGCGACCTTCGCGGATAACGTTGCGCGAATACTGATGGGCAAAGCTCGGTTCAATGCCGTTGCTGGCGTTGTTGGCCAGCGACAGGGAAATGGTGCCGGTCGGTGCGATCGAGGTGTGGTGGGTAAACCGTGCGCCCTCCTGCTGCAACTGCTCGACCAGTTCGGCATCAACTTCGGCCACGCGCTGCATGTAGCGACTGTAGCGCGCATGTAGTTCGCGCCCCTTGATGCTGTCGCCAATTTGCCAGCCGTCGGTAGCCATTTCCGGGCGCTTGCGCAGCATTTCCGCGGTTACGGTGAAATCGTCCTCCATGATCGGTGCCGGGCCTTTCTCGCGGCTCAACTCCAGCGCCACGCGCCAGCCGGTGACGGCCATTTCACGCGCGACCTGTTCGGTCAGTTGCAGCGATTCCGGCTCACCATATTTCATGCCGAGCATGGTCATGGTCGAACCCAGACCGAGGAAGCCCATGCCGTGGCGACGCTTGTATTCAATCTCGCGGCGCTGCTCAGCCAACGGCAAACCGTTGACCTCCACCACGTTGTCCAGCATGCGCGTAAAAATCGCCACCACCTCGCGATAGGCATCCCAGTCAAACCGCGCCCGGGAGGTGAACGGGTGCTCGACAAAGCGGGTCAGATTGACCGATCCCAGCAGACAGGCACCATAAGGTGGCAGCGGCTGTTCGCCGCAGGGATTGGTGGCACGGATGTCTTCACACCACCAGTTATTGTTCAGGTCGTTGATGCGATCAATGAGCACGAAGCCGGGTTCAGCAAAATCGTAGGTGGAAGACATGATCATGTCCCACATGCGCTGCGCCGGAATACTGCGATAGACGCGACAGGCCACCAGGCCGTCGTCACGGCTGACGTAACCTTCTGTGCTCGGCCATTCGCGCCACACCACCTGTGCGCTGTCTTCCAGATCAAGCTCGTCAGCTTCGCTGAGCAGAATCGGAAACGCCATCGGCCAGTCGGCACCATCGGCCACCGCCTGCATGAATTCATCGGTGATCAGCAGCGAGCAGTTGAACTGCCGCAGGCGACCATCCTCGCGCTTGGCGCGAATGAACTCCATGGCATCGGGATGGCTGATGTCAAACGTCGCCATTTGCGCGCCGCGACGACCGCCGGCCGAGGACACGGTGAAACACATCTTGTCGTAGATGTCCATGAACGACAGCGGCCCGGAAGTGTAGGCACCGGCACCGGAGACATAGGCACCGCGCGGGCGCAGGGTGGAGAATTCGTAACCGATGCCGCAGCCGGCTTTCAGCGTCAGGCCCGCTTCATGCACCTTGTCCAGAATGCCATCCATGGAATCAGTGATGGTGCCTGACACAGTGCAGTTGATGGTGGAAGTGGCCGGCTTGTGTTCCTGCGCCCCGGCGTTGGAGACGATGCGTCCGGCCGGAATCGCGCCGCGCCGCAGCGCCCACAGAAACCGCTCCTGCCAGTGTTTGCGGAGCACATCGGTCTGCTCCACTGAGGCCAGCGCTTTTGCCACCCGCTGCCAGGTGGTGTCGATATCGGTATCGAGAATCTCTCCGCGCTTGCTCTTAAGACGGTATTTCTTGTCCCAGATGTCCATGGAAGCCGGTTGCATCTGTATCTCGGCGATGTTTTCCAGTGTCGTTTCTTTGGCTATACTGCTCATATTGTCTCTTGCCCCGTACCAACTTGTGTCAAATGTGCCTGCAACCATTGATCAATCCGTGATGGCGCGGCTCAAAATCAGTCCTAAACACAATGCTTTGTGTAGAATACTTAAAGTAGACACAATATATTGTGTCGAAGGATTAAGTTAACTTCTGCCGCCGATGATGTCAACTGTTCCTGAATCTGATCACCGGACGGTCTCAGCAGAAACGCTGATGGCAGCCTTGGCAAGCTGATCATAGCGCGGCAACGAATGCACCAAAATCCATGTCAATCTGCCCGCTGAACATAGAAATTGCGCTGCTGGAACCCGAGATTCCATCCAACTGCGGTAACATCATGCGTTTGTGTGCCAACACAGGTGTCAGCCTGCACCTGATTGAACCATTGGGGTTCCGGCTGGATGCGAAACAACTGCGCCGAGCCGGCATGGATTATCTGCAGCAGTGTCGCTGGCAGCAGCATGTCAGTCTGCAGACGATGCAGGCACAACTGCAGCCGGTGCGCACGCTGGCGTTTTCCACCAAAGGCAACATCAGCTTGTGGCAGACGCGCTTTGCGCCCGGCGATTGCCTGCTGTTCGGCCCGGAGAGCCGGGGTTTACCGGATGCGGTACTTAAGCGGGCCGATGTCGTGGTGCGGCTGCCGATGCTGCCCGGCTCCAGGAGCATCAACCTGGCCAATTGTGTGGCCATTTGCTGCTACGAAGCGTGGCGGCAGCAACACAATGCGCAAGCTGCAGATTGAGCGGGTTATTCCTTTTTCAATTCGCGATTCAACAGCACCTGCAAACCTTTCTGCGGGCTCCAGTGCTGGTACAGAATGCCGTGGACCTGCTCGCTGATGGGCAGATCCAGTTCATGCTGCAGACGCAGGCGTTCCACCTCGGCAGCGGCCTTGTAGCCTTCCACCACCTGGCCAATCTCCAGCATCGCCTGATGCGCTGACATGCCCTGCCCCAGGGCCAGGCCGAGACGACGATTGCGCGACAGATCGCCGGTGCAGGTCAACACCAGATCACCCAGACCGGCGAGACCGATCAGGGTCTTCTGCTGCGCGCCCATGGCTTCTCCCAGGCGCAGTATTTCTCCCAGTCCGCGGGTAATCATGCCGGCTCGGGCATTCGAGCCCAGCGCCATGCCATCGGCGATACCGGTGGCAATGGCCATGACATTTTTCACCGCACCGCCAAGCTCGGCACCGATCATGTCATCGCTGTAATAGGCGCGGAAACTGCCGCCATGCAGACGCCCGGCAATGCGCGCACCAAAGTTTTCCGTGGATGCCGCTACCGTCACTGCAGTAGGCATGTCCAGCGCCACTTCCCGGGCAAAGGATGGCCCGGTTACCACGGCCAGATGTCGCGCTGCACCGAGCACTTCGCTGGCGACTTCATGCAGCAGCCGGCCACTGCCGGGCTCGAAACCCTTGCACGCCCAGCTTACCCCGGCCGCCGGCCGCAACCAGGGCTTGATGGTCTGCAGCAATTCGCGCATGGCGTGACTGGGGCAGGCCAGCAGTACGTCATCGCTGGCCGCTACCAGTTGCTGCAGATCGGTGCTGATCTGCAGCCGCTCGGGGATCGCTATACCGGGCAGGTAGCGACGATTCTCGGCGTGCTCATGGATGTCATTGAGCAACTCGGCATCGCGCCCCCACAACACCGCTGGCTGGCCATTGCGAGCCAACTGCATGGCCAGCGCAGTGCCCCAGGAGCCGGCGCCCAATACCGCGATCTGGCCGTCGTTGGCGTGCGCCTCAGACGCTGTGACCTCATTCATTGCCGGGGTGATTTCAAGGCTGCCGCAGGCAACCGTTTTGGCGCTGCTGAATCAGGACTCAGCGCCAGCAGCGTCCCCGGCGCCCGCCTCGCCATTCTGTTGCGCCTGCTGCAGTCGTTGCGCATAGACCTGCTCAAAGCTGATCGGCTGCAACATCACCGGCGGAAAGCCGGCTGTGGCCACCAGTTGACCGATGGTCGCACGCGCATAGGGATACAGCGTATTTGGACAATAAATATTGATGACGCCATTGCGTTGATCATCGCTCATGCCGGCAATGTGAAAGATGCCGGCCTGATGCACCTCGCACAAGTAGGCGGTTTTTTCCTCTACCGTGCCGGTGACAGTGACGGTCAGCACCACCTCGTAAAGATTCTCCCCCAGCTCCTGCACCCGCTGGGCCAGGTTCATCTTCATCTCCATGGATGCTTCCTGCTGGAAGATCGATGGCGTGTTGGGCGCTTCAAAGGAAACGTCCTTGCAATAAAGACGCTGTAAATTGAATTGCGCCTGACTCATGTCAGCGGCGCCAGCCGCGTTGCCCATTTGCTCTTCTGCCATGATGATTGTTCCGTGTTGCTTGTGAAAATTAGGTTTTGTCTACGCTATGTGCGGGCTGACCGGCAAGCTTGCAAGCGCACGCTGAACCGGCACAGCAGCCATCAACCGCTTTCCAGCGGATGCTGCTCCTGCTGCCATTGCCGCAAACCACCACGCAGCACATACACTGGCTGTTCCAGTTGCGCCGCCAGCTTGCCCGCGATTTGATAAGAGGCTTGACCGGTCTTGCAATACAGCAACAGCGGCCTGCCCTGCAGTTTCTTTAGCTGCGGATGTTCCGCGCGCAAATCTCCCGGTGCAATATGAATGGCATCCACAATGCGCGCGCGCTGATGATCATTTTTGGCAGAAACATCCACCACCACTGCGTTTTCGCGGTTGATCAGGCGTATCGCTGCGGCACAATCCACCAGCTTGAACTTGCTGCCAAAACGCATCACTTCAGTGACCAGCAGCGCCAGCAACAGCGTTGCAAACAGACCGCACAGCAGCGGATGATTATTGATAAATTCCAGCAGTTGATCCATGGATGCGCATCGGCTTGGCGGCAATCAAACATGCTATTATCCCGCATCATGACAGCGAAACCAAGTCAGAGAGATTAATACCGGTGCATTCTTTTTTCAGGCAGCAAAGCTGACAGCATGCCAACTGCACATAACAACGCCCGCACAGCCGATTGGCGGCTGGTGCTGGCATCGTCTTCACCCTATCGACGCATGTTGTTACAGCGGCTGGCGCTGGACTTTGACTGTTTGGCACCGGAGATTGATGAATCGGTGCGCGCCGGCGAAACGCCAGACCGCTACGTCAGCCGTCTGGCGCAAGCCAAGGCCCGGCGCGTGGGCGAAATCATCGCCCAAAAACGCTCCACAGCCAGCAGCAGTGAACCACAACGCACCCTGATCATCGGTTCCGACCAGGCGCTGGTGCTGGATCAACAGATCATCAGCAAACCCTGTGATCACGCTGCAGCGGTATCCATGCTGCAGCGCTGCTCCGGCCGCAGCGTCACCTTCAACTGCGGCTGGAGTCTGCTGCAGTTGCACCAGGACACCAGCATGCAAACGCTGGATGCTGCAGTGGTAACGACCGAAGTGGTATTTCGTCAGCTCACTGACAGCGAGATCCTGAGCTACATCGAAAGGGAACCGGCGCTGGACTGCGCTGGTGCGTTCAAGTCAGAAGCACTGGGCATCAGCCTGTTTGCTGCCTTGCGCAGCGATGATCCCACCGCACTGATCGGTCTGCCGCTGATCAGTCTTTGTCACGGCCTGAGAAAAGCCGGCATCAAGCTGCCCTGAAGCCAGCATTCAACGCCACCAGTCCATTTGGGACATGAGCCAAAGCAGGATTCTTGTTAAGATAGACCACTGACAAGGCTTCACTGTGAAACCCTTGCCAACAATCAAAATCCAGTCATCAAATCGGATAGCAGCATGAATGCAACAAGCAAGCAAACTTATCGACACTGGCAACTCGACCATGATATCGACAATGTTGCGTGGCTGAGCATTGATCGTGCCGCATCCTCCACCAATGTGCTCAGCAATGAAGTACTCAGCGAGCTGCAGGACGTGGTGCAGCATCTGGAACAACAGCGCCCCGCCGGGCTGGTACTGATGTCCGGCAAGCGCGGGCAGTTCATCGCCGGTGCCGATGTCACTGAATTCGATCAGATGAGCGATGTCGAGACCGGACGCAAGCAGCTCAACCGCGTGCATGATCTGTTCAACCGCATTGAAAACTTCAATTTTCCCACCGCAGTAGCCTTTGAGGGTTTTTGCCTTGGCGGCGGCCTGGAGTTGTCGCTGTGCTTTGACTGGATCATTGCGCGCAACGACGACAACACGCGCATCGGTTTTCCGGAAGTCAATCTTGGCATCTACCCCGGCTTTGGCGGATCAGCGCGCACACCACAGCGCATAGGCGGCCAGAACGCCATGCAGATCATGCTCACCGGGCAAATGCTGCGGCCGGGTGCCGCGCGCGGCATGGGGCTGGTCAATCAACTGGTTGGTGAGCACGAAACCCTGCGCTGGGCGGCCAGACGAGCGGTGCTGGCCGGTAAAAAGTATCGCCAGCCAGGATTGCTGGCGCGCGCCACCAATCTAATGCTGTCACGCACGCTGCTGGCACGCATCATGCGCAAGAAAACCGCAGCGAAAGCACCACCGGAACACTACCCGGTCCCGTACAAGTTGATCGATGCCTGGGAAGCCTGCGGCAACGATCAGGATCACATGCTGCGCGCGGAAGTGCGCAACGTGCCGGAACTGCTGATCGGCGAAACCTCGCGCAATTTGCGCCGCGTATTCAAACTGATGGAGGCGCTCAAGGCACAAGGTAAAAAGAGCGACTTCAAGGCGCATCGCGTACACGTTATCGGTGCCGGTGTCATGGGCGGTGACATCGCCGCCTGGTGCGTACTGAAAGGGCTGGAAGTGACGCTGCAGGATCGTGAGATGAAATACATCGAACCGGCCATCAAGCGCGCCAAACAACTGTTTCGCAAGAAGCTGCGCACCGATGCCAAAGTCATGGCGGCGATGTCGCGACTGCGTGCCGATGTTGACGGCGACGGTGTCGCACGCGCCGACGTCGTTGTTGAAGCCATTTTTGAGAATCTGGAAGCAAAACAGCAGTTGTTCAAGCAGATTGAACCCCAAATGCAGCCGCATGCCCTGCTCGCCAGCAACACCTCGGCACTGCCGCTGGCGGATCTGGCGAAAGTTCTGCAGCAGCCACAGCGGCTGATCGGACTGCATTATTTCAATCCGGTGGCGAAAATGCCGCTGGTCGAGATCGTCTACGACGACAAGCTGACCCGACAGGAGCTGGTCGAGGATGGTGCCAGTTTTGTGCGCCAGATCGGTAAATATCCGCTGCCGGTCAAATCCACCCCCGGCTTCCTGGTCAATCGCGTGCTGGCACCATACATGGCCGGTGCCATTGAGCTGTACCGCGATGGCATCCCCAAAGAGGCCATAGACAAGGCCGCGGTGCGCTTCGGCATGCCGATGGGGCCGGTGGAGCTGGCCGACACAGTGGGACTGGACGTGGGCATGTCGGTGATCAAAACGGTCGGCATCGATAGCGACGGCAGCAAGGCAAAATACATGAAAGACTTTGTTGATGCCGGCAAGCTGGGCAAGAAATCCGGCGAAGGCTTTTATATCTGGGAAAAAGGCAAACCCAAGCGCGACCAGGACGCGGCTGAAGGTCACGATCTGCACACGCTGGGACTGAAACTGGTGCAGCCCTACCTGGAAGAATGCGCGGCCTGCTCCAAAGATGGCATCGTCACCAGCGATGACCTGATCGATGCCGGCATGATCTTCGGTACCGGGTTCGCACCGTTTCGGGGCGGCCCGCTGCATTATCTGCACCAGCGCCCGACCGAAGATGCCGCTGCCGCCAAGGCGCCGCTGAGCAAACCGCAAAGCACACAGGATGACAGCGGCGACAGCAGCAGCGATACGAAAGAAGCAACGGCGAGCAGCGACCAGGCCAAACCAGCCAGCGCCAAGCCTGCCAGCAAGCGGGCTGCAAGCAACAAGCAATCAGCAGCCAACAAAACAACCGGTGAAACCACCAGCAGCAAGTCATCCGGCAGCAAAAAACCGAGCACGAAAAAAGCCGCTGCAAAAACAGCCCAGAAAATCAGAAAGAAAACCACAAAGAAAAGCACAAAAAAAGCCGTCAGCAAGGCTGGCAGCAAGCCAGTCGACAAAAAAACCGGTGGCAAGACCAGCGCCAGCAAGAAAACTGTGCGCAAATCAGCCGCCAGCAAAACGTCCCCAAGCAACAAAGAAACCAGCGCCGGCAGCAACAAGCCAAACGACAGTGACCAGCCAGGAGACCAGTCATGAGTGAGCAAACACTACGCCGAGTCGCCATTGTCGGCGGCGTGCGCATCCCGTTCTGCCGCTCCAATACCAGCTATGCCGATGTCACCAACCTGGACATGCTCAGCGCCGCCCTGCAGGGTCTGGTGGAACGCTATGAACTGGCTGGCGAACAGATCGACGAAGTCGTCGGCGGTGCTGTCACCACCCACAGCAAGGACTGGAATCTGGCACGTGAGGCGGTGCTGTCCACTGACCTGTCGCCGCTGACGCCGGGCATCACCCTGCAACAGGCCTGCGGCACCAGTTTGCAGGCGGCGCTGATCTCCGGCGCCAAGATTGCCGCCGGCCAGATCGACAGCGCCATCGCCTGCGGCAGCGACACCACCAGCGATGCCCCGCTGGTGCTCAAGCGCAAGCTGGCGCAACGCCTGATCAAGCTGCCCCGGGCGCGTTCGTTCCAGGACAAGCTGAAGCTGTTCAAGGGTTTCAGCTTCTCCGAACTGGCCCCGGTACCACCAGCCAACGCCGAACCGCGCACCGGCCTGTCCATGGGCCAGCACTGCGAGCGCATGGCGCGCGCCTGGAACATCAACCGTGAAGCCCAGGACAAACTGGCACTGGCCAGTCACCAGAGTGCCCACAAGGCTTGGGAACAAGGTTTCTACGACGACATGGTGACCAGCTTTGCCGGGGTCACCCGCGACAACAATATCCGTGCCGACAGCACGCTGAAAAAACTGGCCGAACTGCGCCCGGCGTTCGATCGCAAATCCGGCAAGGGCACACTGACTGCTGCCAACAGCACACCGCTGACTGACGGTGCCGCCGCCGTCATGCTGTGCAGCGAAGAGTACGCCGAGCAGCATAACCTGCCGGTGCTGGCCTATCTTACCCACGGCCGTCACGCTGCGGTTGATTTTGTCAACGACGAAGGCCTGCTCATGGCACCGACCGTGGCCATGGCGGAAATGCTGCAGGCGGCGGATTTGTCGCTGCAGGATTTCGATCGCTACGAAATTCACGAAGCCTTCGCCGCACAACTGTTGTGCACGCTGAAAGCCTGGGAATCCGAAGACTATTGTCGAGAAAGGCTGGGGCTGAAACAGGCCATGGGCAGCATCGACCAGAGCAAAATGAACCTGCATGGTGGCAGCATCGCCATCGGTCATCCGTTCGCCGCCACCGGCGCACGCATTGTTGCCACGCTGGCGGAACAACTCGCCGCCGGCGAAGGCAAAC
Organism: uncultured Wenzhouxiangellaceae bacterium; assembly: GCA_964534475.1. Classification (GTDB taxonomy): domain Bacteria; phylum Pseudomonadota; class Gammaproteobacteria; order Xanthomonadales; family Wenzhouxiangellaceae; genus JAHJQV01. The sequence goes on along the minus strand of CAZHRH010000006.1, from coordinate 19,904 downwards.
GCGGGGTCATTTCGGTGTGCACCGCCGGCGGCATGGGCGTGACCGCGATAGTGGAAAAAGCCTGATTAGATTTGCTTGAGTAACGCTCCGAGCAAAAAAACTGCAACAGCTCAGAACAAAAGCTGTGTCAGGCGCAGCCAGAACGTGGTGCCCAGCAGGCGATAGGTGGACACATCGGTATTGCCCTCGTCGGCATTCACCAGCAGTGGCGGCTGGTCGTCAAACAGGTTGTCCACACCCAGCGTCAAGCGGGTGCGACTGGGCAGCTCATAGCCGACATAAACATCATGATAAGTGGTATGTCCGACGCGGTTGACCGTGCCGGGAAACACCTCGCCGCCGGTTTCCTCAATGGCACCGATCCACTGCAATTCATAGCCTGCGCTCCAGCCAGCACGACGCCAGCTCAAGCGGTAATTGCCCTGCCAATTCGGAATGGCACCGAAATTATCCTGATCAAAACCGCCGGCACCGGCAAACGGGGCGGCACCGGGAAAAGCGATCAGATCGCGTTCCAGCACATGGCTGATCAAGGCACGGTGACTGAAGTTGCCACCCAGCCCGGCATGGCTATAACGCACATCCAGATCCAGCCCCTTGGCGGTTTCGCTGGCCAGATTCTGCAGTTGTGCCTGCACATTGATGATGCGACCATCATTGGCTCGGTTGATACGCTCGCAAAAGGCGGCAGCGCCAGTGGCCAGGCACTGCTCCAGGATGGTGTTGGCACCGAGGCTGGCAATGCCGTCGTCGATGTCGATGTTGTAATAGTCCAGGCTCAGCTCCAGCCCCATTAACGACGGCGGCAGCCAGGTAAAACCGGCAGTGATGACTTCCGCCTGCTCCGCATTCAGATTGATGTTGCCACCGGACAGCTCCGGCGTTTCCTCACCGTTCTGTGTGAAACTGCCATCGGCCGGCACGCCCTGGGCCACACAGCGCTCGATCTGGATATCAGTCAAGCTGCTGAAATCGGCGCAGGGATCATTGACGATGGGGTTGGCCTGAGTGAAACCGCCGAACAGTTCACCGACATTGGGGGCACGGAATGCTTCCGACCAGGCGGCACGAAACTGCAGTTGCTGCACCGGCGTCCAGTACAGCCCGGCCTCAAACACCGTCTTGCTGCCGAAATTGGAAAAATCCACCAGCCGCGTGCCCAGATCCAGTGTCAGCGACTGCGCGCCCGGTACATCACTCAGCAACGGCACGCCCAATTCCAGATAGGCCTCCTTGCTGTCGAAGCGCCCGGCGGTGATGGCTCTGGCGCTGCCGCTGGTGTTGCCGAGCACCGTTTGTGCATCGGGCACATCGGCGGCCTCTTCCTCGCGGTATTCAAACCCCAACGCCATTTGCATGCTGCCGGCGGGTAACTCCAGCAGGCTGCCACTGAGGTTGGCGCTGGCCACGGTTTGCTCGTTGAAGCCGCTATCCTGCAGATCAGCACCGACAAATGCCAGCATCTCCGGGCTGATGCTGCCGACACCACCGAACAGGTTCAGCGGCACGCAATCAATGACAGGTGCATCCGGTGAGCCGCACACGGCATTGCCGGCAGCATCCAGAAACGATGGCCCCAATGCCACGCGCAAGCGCGAATCGAGCAGGTCACCGGTCTGCAGCTGATTGACCTTGTTGCGACCGCGAGTGACGCTGGCGTCCCAGAACCAGCCGCCGAGCAGGCCATCAGCACCGACGACAAATCGCCAGGCTTCGTTGTCCTGAACAAAATCACGCGGACCGCCCTCGATCAAGCGGCGGCGCACGTCGGTCAGCCGCTCATTGAACGGATTGAACACGTTGTCGGCGCTGACCGCCACATCCTGTTCGCGGTTGGTAAAAAACGGCAGCGGCGCCAGGCGCGTGCGCGCATCACGATCATGGTAGAAAGCCTCGGCAAACACATTCAGTGCCGGATTGAAGCTGTAGCGGGTCTGCGCAAACAGCGACAGCCGTTCTGACGGCTGCTGCAGGTCTTCAAACGGGTTGAAGTTAAAGCGATCGGTGTCCGGCGCGCTGTTGGCGCCGATCCACGGGCGGAAATCGCTGATGTCACTGCCATCTTCACCTTCGATCAGCGTCAGCCGACCCAGCGAAGTGCGGAAATTGCCCTGCGGCGGTGCCGAGCTGCCGTCAAAGATCGGCGTGTTGCTGGGGCCGGTAAAGCTTAACCTGCGCTCGGAAAAGGCGCGCTCGCCCTTGCCCACCGAGGTCTGATCGACATATTCGGCTCCGAGGAAATACTGCCAGCGCTCGTGCTGTTGGCCGAATACCAGGCTGACCTGTGCCGATTCACCATCACCACGACTGCTGGTCAGCCCCTGCGCGTTCAACTCCAGCGCGTCGGTGTGCTGGCGGGTGATGATGTTGACCACCCCGGCCACGGCATCGGCACCGTATTCCACCGAAGCCCCGGATTTGAAGATTTCCACCCGATCCACCGACGCCATGGGGATCATGTTCAGGTCGACGATACCGCTGGCACCATTGCCGCCGGGTACAAAGCGGCGGCCATTGACCAGCACCAGCGTGCGCTGCGCGCCCAGCCCGCGCAGTTCGATCGAGGCGATGCCACGCGACAGCCCGCCGCCCTCGCCGCGCGCACCGGTGCTGGTGTTCAGCGGCGAACCGGGCATGAACGGCAATTGCTGCAGGAACTCACCGAGAAACTGCTGGCCGGAGGTTGCCAGTTGCTGGCGATCGATCACCGTCAGCGGATAGGCTCCATCGGGCAGATCCATGCGCAGACGCGTGCCGGTGACGGTGATGCTGTCCAGCGCGCGTTCGCTGGCGTTTTCGCTGTCAGCAGGTACTTGTTGGGCTGCTAGCGATGTCACAGACAGCATACCGACACAACACAACAACAGGGCTATTGCGGGATGGTACAAAGATACTGTATTGACGCGGGTTATGAGCAGGCTGCAGTGTTCTGCGGCGGGCATGCTGATGTCCTGAACAAAATACAACGCGCCATTATGCCCAGTCTGGCTTAAGAGAGACTTAAGGGAGCGCGACAATCCAGAAACTGTAAGTCTGCCGTCATTGCGAACGACCGCAGGGAGTGTGGCAATCCAGTAAGATCGTCGAAGTCAGCCATCTCAATTGCGGCGATCACGCTGCGTCAGCGGCAAGCTGACCTGCACTTGCAGTCCACTGCCCTGCTCGGCATCAGTCAACTCGACCTCGGCAGCATGCAGCACAGCAATGCGCTGCACGATGCGCAGACCCAGACCATAACCGGACTGGTCCGAACGCACCTCCGGCGGAACATCCTTAGTGTCACCAGAGCGCATGAAACGCTGCAACTGCTCACGCTGGTCACGGTTCAAACCCGGCCCCTGATCAGTTACGCTGAGCAGTAAAC
>CAZHRH010000006.1:6570-16440 GCA_964534475.1 uncultured Wenzhouxiangellaceae bacterium | reverse complement strand
TCACGCTGGTCACGGTTCAAACCCGGCCCCTGATCAGTTACGCTGAGCAGTAAACGCCGATCCTGCTGCCGGATGATCACCGTGACCTCACTTCCGGCATCACTATGGCGGATGGCATTGTCGAGCAGGTTGCGCAACATGATGGACACACTGACCGGCTCGGCCGCCAGCATGCTGTTCTGGTCTTTAGCCTGCAGCACCAGTTCAACCTGGTGTGCCTGCGCATGGGTCGCCTGATCGGCCATCACCTCGCGCGCCAGCGCGGCCAGCTCCACCGGCTGCCAGTGTTGCTCACTGCCGCCTTCAATGCGCGCCAGCTGCAGCAACTGATCCAGCACGCGCGTGGCGCGCTGGCATTGCCGCGCAATCTCGGCACAGGCTGATGCAGTAGCAGTATCGACATCGCGCGCAGTGACCAAATCCGCCCGGGTCTTGATCACGCTCAATGGCGTGCGCAGTTCATGCGCCACATCGGCACTGAAACGACGTTCGCGATCCAACGCTGCGGCAACCCGATGAAACAACTGGTTCAATGCATCGACCAGCACGCTTACCTCATCCGGCGCGCTGGCTTGCACCGGCTCCAGCAGATCGTCACGGCGTGCATTGATCTGCGCCGACAAACGCCGCAGCGGACGCAGGCCATGACCAATCACCAGCCAGACCAGCACACCGGCCAGCGGCAGCAAGACCAGCAGCACGCTGAATTGTCGCCGCACGATGCCGGCGATGATCTGGCGTCTGACATCATCGCGCTCAGCCACGCGCACGGTGATGCCTGCGGCAGTGTCCGGCAGGGTGTAGATGTGCCACAGCGTCTGCTGACTGTTGTCGTCCTGGGTCAACTCGCTGAATCCGGCGGCGGCATCCTGGCGCAAAAAAGCCGGCGCGTTCGGCGAGGCCACCGATAGGCATGCTGCCCGATCATCAGCGCTCACTGTTGAATCGCAGACAATGCTGTAGGCCAGTTCGCGCCGCCTGTTGCTGTCTGGTATGACCGCCTGCCGCTGCTGGTAAACGCCGGTCATCAGTGGCAGCAGGCTTTGCAGTTCGGCGCGGAATTTGGCCTCATTGAGCTGCTCGCCAGCGCGAGGCTCGGTTCTTGTCCACAGCAGCATGATGGCAGCGCTTTGCTGCAGATGGGCATCAAACAAGGAGGCCAGTTCGCGCCTGGCATCGTGCCAGCTTGCCAGCATTACCACGGCCATGGCCAGCGACAGCGCGAGCAGCAGCCCCAGCAGCAGTCGCGTGCGGATGGAGGACATTAGTCGTTGCTGGCGTCCACATTGACCAGCATATAGCCGACACCGCGCATGGTGCGGATCCGGTCTGCGCCGATTTTTTTGCGCAGATGATGCACATGTACTTCCAGCGCATTGCTGGCAATCGGGTCCAGCCAGCCGTACAGCTCATTCTCCAGTCGATCGCGGGTGACGATTCTGCCGGCATTTTCCAGCAGCAGTTTCAGCAGCATGAACTCACGCCGTCCCAGCTCTATCGTCTGATCGGCCACCTTCAGCTCACGCGATGTCAGATGCAGACAAACATCGCCACACTGCAGCAGCGCCGGCGTATTGCCACTGGCACGTCGGTAAATGGCGCGCAGCCGAGCCAGCAGCTCGTTGACATCAAACGGCTTGGTAAGATAATCATCGGCACCGGCGTCAAGACCGATAACACGATCTTCGCTGTCATCGCGCGCGGTCAGAATCAGTATCGGCAGCTTGCTGCCGAGCCGGCGCAACTGCCTGATAACATCAATGCCGGAGCGATCCGGCAGGCCGATGTCAACAATGGCCAGATCAAACGAACCGTTGCCCAGCAGATCAAGCGCCAGATTACCGCGCGCAACCTGCGCAACGCGATAATCCGCCGCCTGCAGGCTCTCACTCAATGCCGCCGCCAGCGCGCTGTCGTCTTCTACCAGGCACAGATGCATGGAGCAAGCCTATCGCATGAATAAATACGCATGTCGGCATTATAAAAGATTGCACCCGCAAGCATTCGCATCAACTCCGGCATGAATAGCAAGGAGCAGATCATCAGCAACAAAAATGGCGGCCAGTGGCCGCCATTGTTGCACTTATCGATCAGCATCTACATGGCTGTATTCATAGCGCCTCCGGCGGACTTTCAAAGCCGTCGGCAAATACACCTGATTGCGTAATGATCTCGGTCGTGTTGTTATCGGTATCCGGATCAGTCGGCGTAGCCGGGCCGGTAACCGTAAAGGTGCTGATGACCTGCTCTTGCTCATTGCCTTCAGTGAGATCGGCAAGTATGGTAAAGGTCACCATACTGCCGGCGGTCAAACCCAGCATCTCATCCAGATCGCCGGTGCCAGAAGCCGGGCACGTAGCACCGGTATCTGCACTGCAAGTCCAGGTTACATCATCCAGCCCGTCGGCCAAGGTTGATGTGACATCAGCAGTAGTGACATCTGCCGGGCCGTCATTGGCAACCACGACGATGTAACCAAACTCGGCATCCAGCTCACCGAACGGATCCAGCGATTCGGCTGTGATTGTCAGATCAGCCTCATCGGCAAGACCGGCACCAGTCAAAGCAACTTGTAACTCGCCATTACTGGCATTTGATTGCACTGCAAGCACGGCGTCGAAATTTTGTATCGACGCTGGAGCGAAGTCCAGATTGACTGTACAGCTTTCTCCTGCAAGCAATGTGCTGCCAATGCAATCTTGAAATGTGATTGCAAATGCACCTGGATCCATGCCTGTTATAGTCAAACCACTGATGTCAAGACCACCGGCGCCCGTATTGCTAACATTCACAGAAGCACTGGCAGTATAGTTAACCACTGTGCCAGGAAAATTGACTGCTGCCGGGTTAGCCGTAATAACAGGCGCCACGCCGATACCGCTAACCGGAACCATCGTTGGACTGGAAGCCAGGTCCGATAGCACCTCGAGGTTGGCAGAGAAGTTCTGTGCAAGCAGCGGTGCGAATTCCAGTACTACCAGACAACTCTCAGCTGGAGCAAGATTGACGCTACTGCAATTATCTGCAATGACACTGAAGACTGCATCCACATCATCAATCAATTGCAATGCACCTAATGCTATTGATGCCTCACCGGTGTTTTCTACATTAAGGTTTCTGGTCGCTATGGTATTGATAAGAATATTGTTGAAATCGATTGCTGATGGGGTAAATGTCAACTCCAGCGCACCATCACAGGGTCCTGTCGGACTGATGTTCCATGGTTCGAAGTCTACATTTCCAGCAACGCTGGCACCACTGCCATTACCCAATCCTGATGGACCGCTGACATCACCCCACCAGTTACAGGTGGCAGCAATGAGTCCGCCTGCGCTGGCGCCGCCGGAGGTGTTGGCACCAGCGCCGGCAGGATTCCCGTTAACCAGAATCTGATTATCGGTTGCGGTGATGGTGCCACCATCCCGGGTGGATAGCGCGGCAGAAGAGCCTGTGCTGGAGGCTGGAAGGGTTATTGTCGAGTTGGTGATGGTGACAGCGGCACTGCCGTCGCCAATGCTCGTTGGTTGCAAGGCGACCACACTGAACCCTGTGCCTTCAGCACCGTTGCCAGTGAAGGTTGAGTTGTCAATCGTTGCAGCAATCCGACCCGCGGCGTGTATGCCACGCGGACTGTTGTTGCTCAGCGTGACGTTGCTGATGGTCGCGGTTTGCAACGGTGCCGACAAGCCGACACTGAAGTCAGACAGGGAGATGCCGGCAGAGTTGGTGGTCAGGTTCTGCACGCCATCAACAGTGACAGTGTCAATCATCAGATCAATCGTATCAGCAGTTCCTGAGTCAGAGCCGGTAAAGGCATAGATCCCGGCTTGGAAGCTGCCGCTGCCGGCGAAATTGTTGATATTGACAGCGCTGATATCCAGTTCTGATTGACTGAAATTGATTCCATCCAGCGTATTGACCACGGCAATGCCCTGCATGCTGCCAGTGATCTCGTCGCCCTGAATGCTGCCGCGGACAGCGGTGGTCACGGCATGTGCGAGCACGTCATAGAAGCCGTCGGCCAGCGTGTTGTTGGTGATCTGCAACGTACCTGCGCCACTGATGTCGTCCACGAAGATGCTTGCCGTGGGCTGAGCTAGGAAGCTTTGTGCTGCAAGCGTGATGCAGTTGTCGGCAATGGCTATGCTGTCACCGGTTGCCACCGTCGCGCTTCGAGCGGTGACGCCGGCTTGCTGTGCGTCAATCAGATTGCTGCTGACAGCCAGTGGTGCAAAACCGCCGCTATTGTCGACACCGGCAACGGCATCCAGATCGAAGCCGTTGATGCTGACATCTGCAGCAGCAATGGTAATGGCAGCACCCGCTGCATTATTAATCTGCGCCTCGGCGACGCGACCAGTGCAGCTCATGGCATCGGCATTCTCACCGATCAATTGCACAGACTGGCTGACCGTCACCGGCGCATAGTCACCGGCAGCCACAAACACTTCTGCATTGGCCGCACTGACAGCAAGTGCCTCGTCAATGGTGGCAAAGGCATCAACGCCGACATTGGCTGTCACCGCGGTAGACAGTGCATTGTGCTCGAATGTAACTTCATCACCAAAGTTGTTGCTGGCAAAGTCATCGTCGACATACAACGGGCTGCCGCCGATCGGCGTGTCAATCAGCACGGTTGTGGTTGCAGTTTGCCCTGCATTGACCGTGGCAGCAATATCATTGGCAATACCCTGGCTGGTGGCAGTAAACGTGCTGCCAGCGAGGCCATCTTCCAGCATATCCATGGTCGGGGCGGCATTGCCAAACGCGCCGCCTGCAAACTCGACTTCCTGGCCGTCCGGCACGGTGCAGCCGGCTAGCGTGGATGAATCAACCCCGTTGGCGGTGTTCAGCAGCGAGGCAGTCAAATCGCTGGTGCCGCCATTGCCGATGCTGACCGGATTAGCTGCCAGCTCGAACAGCAACCAGTTGTTGCCGTCGACACCATTTCCACTAATCTGATCGCAACTGCCGGCACCGGGTCCGTCGTTGCAGCCCCACCAGTTGACCGTGGCATCAGACATGATGCCCTGATCCTTATTGATGTTGGCAATACCATCGGTCGCATTGCCGCTGATGATATTGCATTTGAAATTGGCCGAACCATTGGAATCCAGGCGAATGCCGGTGGCGTTGTCAATTACTGTATTGGCGATAAAATCCAGCGGATCACGGCTGCTCCAATCGGCCCCGAAGCTGGCGAACGACAGCCAGGCATAACCGATGTTGGCACCCTGCACCAGATTGTCCGTCATCAGCGCGCCATTACCGGTGGTGCTGTTGCGCTGCGAGGTGATACGGAAACCTTGTTGCAGGTTATTAAGCGGATCGTTGGTCGGATCCAGATTCACGAAGCTGTTGTTGCGGATTATGATATTACGATCAAACGCGTTGCTGTTCTCCCAGATGCCCAATACGAACTGCGGATTGGTGCTGGGCGCATTCAGTATTCTTACTTCGTTGTTTTCCATGATCAGCCCTTCAAAAGCACCACTGCTGGTGTTGGATTGCATGGCGATATCTGCAGACGTAGTCGATGCAGTGGAGGAGCCATCACCGGGAATGTCAATGATGTTGTCGGCTATAAGCTGATTATCACCGAAGGCAAAGTGGATGCCGATGTTCTGAAAGCCTTCGCCAGCGGCAGGACTGCCGGCGATGTCGGTGGGCATGATGATGTGGTTGTTGACGATACGCGTGCCGTCGTAGAGATTGACTCCCTGTCCGAGAACACGAAACATGCCAATAGAGAGATCAAAACCTTCTATCTGCAGGTTGGAGAATTCCAGATTGCGGTTTTCTGCACTGGCGACTACGATAAAGCCTTCCAGGTCCTGTACGGCCAGGTCACCGGGCCCAAGAATCACGGCATCACCAAGATTGGCTGCGGTCAGCGCTACATTGTTCAGGCCTTGTGGATAGTAGATGCCAAATTCATCGCCGCTATCCGCAGTATTATCCGAACCCAGCAGCGACCAACTATCGAAAGCATTAGGTCAGGTCCAGTCAAAGGTGCCCTGCAAGGTGATACGTGAGCCGGATGCAACCGACTGCACGGCGTTATTGATGCGTGTGTAGTCGTTATCGGTAGGTGTGGGCATATCTCCATTTTCTGACACTGATTCAATCACCAGATCAACTGGCGCATCGCCAACCAGAATCTCAATCTCAGTGCGCGCCAACTCGGTGGCACCATCCATTGCCGCGAGGTAGATGGTGTAACGACCATCGATGGTAGGATCAAAACTTGCCAGTGGCCCGTTAAGGAAAAAATCGTAACGCCAGGAGTTCTGGGCAACGTTGTTATTGGCTAACAAGTTGCTGTAAGTGGTTGCATCCACAGCGGTTGTGCCGCCGCCGTTTGCGGTGGTATTGTCACCAATCGCGTGATCGAAGAATGGAGCAGCGACGCTAGGTGTAATGTTGTCAAAGACCAGAAAATCTGTACCAAGACCCGGATCAGCATCAAGCCCAAGCTCATAAGTCAATTCATCAAGATCGCGGCCATTGCTACCGTCATAGTCAGAATTGACTGACCATTCAAATGACCATTCCGGCGTTGGAGTCGACTGCGTTGGTGCAACGCCGGCATTGAAGCTATAGGTGCCGTCGCCATTGCTGTTGAAAGTGTTTTCGGGCGCGCCGCTGGCATTGAATCTCAATTTGCCACGCAAACCAATCTCGACCCCGTTGTCTCGGTCAATGGTGAATCCGCCATTGACGTTGCCTGAACCAAAGATAATGTCGGGCGTTACGTTATCGTCAAAGGTCACAGCCCTGGTTTCAGGGTTTGCTGAACGAGATTGCGGTGTCTGATTGCGTGCGCCCATCAACATGCTGGTAGATCGTGCGCGCGGCGAAGGTTCAATTTCAACAGTCCGTGCGACGATTTCACGTCCATCCACACCGGTCAAGACAATATCCCGTGTCATGCGCCCGGACGATTGATCCTGCTCCACCTGCGCCAGCACCGGCTGTGCCTGCAGCATGACCAGGCTCAGCAGCAAGCCGGTTACCAGGCCAAAAGATGACCTGGTGACCGATCGGGTTGCCCCCGCTATTCTTCTTGCAAACGATCTCTTGGCGCCAACAAAAGAAGCTGCTGATTGATGTGCAGACTGCTGCTCGTTCGATTGGACGAATAAGTGATTATTCATTGAACAATTCCCCAGGTAGTGTGTGAGTTGCGATTGATTAAACTGACTGATTAACAGTATCGATGACCCGAAGCTATTAAGCATGACCCTTACCTAAAGTAACGCATGCGACAAGCCATTGCATCCCCCAAATTGGGTATAAGACAAATTGTGTAGAGACTCAGCGGAAAGGAATGACCAACTGACCGATGCGGCGCACCAGTTCAAGCTGGGAGTTGCATTGTGCCTTGGCCATGATGGCTTTAAGCTGCGACCTGACGGTGTCGACGTTGACGCCGCGTGCCGCCGCGATGGCAGCAGGCTTATGTCCATTAAACAGCAGGTTGGCAACCTGTGCTTCGGTATGTGAGAGATCAAACAGCGTGGCCAGCAGTTGCGCCATATCGGCATCCGGCAACTGCTGATCTGCCACCGCCACCACAATCTGGAAGCTGAGCAGGTAGCTGTCGAACACCGGCAGTACGTAGATATTGTGTTCCGGCAATCCGGTGCATTTGCATTCCCCCGACAACAGCACAGGCTGCACAGCCGCCGCATCATGCTGACTGCGGCTGCAGGATTTCAGCATCGCCAATAGCCGTGATTGCACCGGCTTGTGGTGATAGGTCAATGTGCTGTTTTGCATTTTGAAAACAACCGCTTCGGCCAATAGCTCATCGGCCGTTCGATTTTGATCCAGCAGATGCATGTGCTGGTCCACCAGAAAAATGGCCAGCGGCAGGTGTTCGCTGAGGGGGTTGTGTATCTGCGCCCGGCTTTTTTGAAGCTGCATCTCCAGCATCAGCGCCACGGCATTGTGCAAATGCGGCCGCAGTGGCTCCAGCATTTGTTTGTGCTTTTGCTGATAGCGACCATGCAACTGCAAGCGGGGAATACCAAAAGTATAGGCGTGATGTTTGCCCACTTTGCCGAAGATGCCGATGGCATCGCCGAAGCCCAGTTGTCGCCAGTAATCGTTATAGAACTCTGTGCGCTGTAAATTGTGACGCTGGATAATGTCATCTGAGCGATGTACGCCGATGCTGATTTGATCGTTGATGAAGCGCTGCTGCCAGGGATCCACGCTGGCGAAATGCTCAGCGTATGCCTGTTTTGCCGTCTCCGGATAGTTGTTGACGGCCAGCGGCATCATCTCGCCGGTGCGTGTATCGCGCAGTTGTGCCAATCCGCCGTCGCCGCCGACATCACGCTGTATGCAGCGCAACGCCCTGGTGAACGCCTGCTCAGGGTGACTCAGCAGGTCTCGATATAGCTCATGCACAAAGGCTGATGTTGAGATTGTTTCGAGCAATGCTTTTCCCTCTGACTGAGAATTTGTTCGTCACTGTCTGTCGATTGCAACACACACATGACGGACGGCTATCAGCAATGCTGTCTTGGCAGTTAATGACATACTTGACACGATCAGGAAAATATACTGAAGCACGATCTGGAGACTTCCTGTCGTCGAATATCCCTGCAGTAAAGGCGAGTTTGCCTATACCGTCATAGGAACAACCATTCCCTTGACATAATTGAACGTCATTACTTTAGGCTTTAACACAGCACGATTGCAAGCGGGCCGATGTGAATTTTTTATGACGTAAGCTGGACTATTAAGCTCCGGCGTCGGCAAGATCGAATCAGGCAGAAGCACCAAGACTGCTGTTTTTGAGTTGCTGGATTTGATCGCGAATCTCGGCTGCTTTTTCAAACTCCAGGTTTTCTGCCGCATCGTACATGGCCTGCTCCAGTTCGCCGATGCTTTTGACCGCCTGGCGCAGATCGGTGGTTTGCGCGTAACCGCCGGACGACTCGGCCACTTTTGCTTGCGCAGACGCGCTTCGTGACTTTTTCTGCGCCGGATTGTTGTACGCCGCGGCCATGATGTCGGCCACCGATTTGCTGATCGTCTCCGGTTCGATACCGTGTTTCTGGTTGAACGCGATCTGCTTGTCGCGGCGACGATTGGTTTCATCAATGGCACGCTGCATGCTGCCGGTGATGTTATCGGCGTACAGGATCGCCCTCCCATGCAGATTTCTGGCAGCGCGGCCGATGGTCTGGATCAATGAACCGGCCGAACGCAAGAAGCCTTCCTTGTCGGCATCCAGAATGGCCACCAGCGCGACCTCGGGCATGTCCAGGCCCTCGCGCAGCAGGTTGATGCCGACCAGCACGTCAAACTCGCCCAGGCGCAGATCGCGGATGATGTCGGTGCGCTCCACGGTGTCGATGTCCGAATGCAAGTAGCGCACGCGGATGTCGTGCTCGGCCAGGTATTCGGTCAGATTCTCTGCCATGCGCTTGGTCAGCGTGGTCACCAGCACGCGCTGGCCGGCAGCGACACAGCGGCGGGCTTCCGACATCAGATCATCCACCTGCGTGCCCACCGGGCGCACTTCCACCTGTGGATCAACCAGTCCGGTCGGTCGCACCACCTGTTCGGCGATGACGGCAGACAGCTCCATCTCATACGGGCGCGGCGTGGCCGAGACATAGATGGTCTGCGGCGAGCGCTCGGCCCATTCTTTAAAAGTCAGCGGCCGGTTGTCCAGCGCCGACGGCAGGCGGAAACCGTATTCCACCAGCGTTTCCTTGCGCGAGCGATCGCCACGATACATGCCGCCGATCTGCGGCACGGTGACGTGGCTTTCATCCAGAATCAGCAAGGCATCATCCGGCAGATAGCTGAACAGCGTTGGTGGCGGTTCCCCCGGCTGACTGCCGGTGA
>CAZHRH010000006.1:0-6470 GCA_964534475.1 uncultured Wenzhouxiangellaceae bacterium | reverse complement strand
TCCGGCAGATAGCTGAACAGCGTTGGTGGCGGTTCCCCCGGCTGACTGCCGGTGAGGTGGCGCGAATAATTTTCCACGCCGGTGCAGTAACCCAGCTCCAGCATCATTTCCAGATCAAAACGCGTGCGCTGCTCCAGCCGCTGTGCTTCCAGCAGTTTGTTGTTGTCGCGCAGATACGGCAGCCGCTCGGACAGCTCCAGCTTGATCGACTCGATCGCGTCCAGCACCACCTGGCGCGGCGTGACGTAGTGCGACTTGGGAAAAATGCTGAGTTGCTCATGCTGCTCCAGCAGCTCGCCGGTGAGCGGATCAAACAGCGCCAGGGTATCGACTTCGTCGTCGAACAGCTCGATTCTGACCGCTTCCATGTCGGCATCGCCGGGGAACACGTCGATCAGGTCACCGCGCACGCGGTAGGTGCCGCGGCGCAGCTCCATGTCATTGCGCGCGTACTGCATTTCCGCCAGCTTGCGCAGCACGCTGCGTTGATCCATGCTCTGCCCGCGCTTGAGATGCAGACTCATGTGCATGAATGAACTGGGATCACCGAGACCGTAAATGGCCGATACCGTGCCGACAATCAGCGCATCACGTCGCGTAAGCATGGCCTTGGTCGCCGACAAGCGCATCTGCTCGATGTGCTCGTTGATGCTGGAGTCTTTCTCGATAAAAGTGTCGCTGGACGGCACATAGGCTTCCGGCTGGTAATAATCGTAATAGCTGACAAAGTATTCCACCGCATTGTTGGGAAAGAATTCCTTGAATTCGCCATACAACTGTGCCGCCAGCGTCTTGTTCGGCGCCATGATCAGCGTCGGCCGCTGCAGCTCGGCGATCAGATTGGCCATGGTGAAAGTCTTGCCGGAGCCGGTCACACCAAGCAAAGTCATGTGTTCAGCACCGGCGCGCGCACCCCGCAACAGTTTTTCGATTGCCTGCGGCTGATCACCGGCGGGCTGAAATTTGGACGCCAGCGCAAAGGCTTTGTGCGCGGCTGTTTTAGGTAACTCGTGATCGCTCATCAGGCTCCGGTGACATCATTGCAGGTATTGAATTTGACCGGTTTTTTCCTGCATGCGTATATAAAAACCAGTCAACTTGCTATTATAACTTTTCCCTGCTCAGCAACTCTGGATTCACATGTCTTCAAGCCACCTGCAAGTCGCCGACCGCTTGTCTCTGATCAAACCCTCCGCCACCCTGGCCGTGGCCGCGCGCGCTGGCGAGATGCGTGCCGCCGGTCACGATGTCATCGGTTTGGGCGCCGGAGAACCGGATTTCCCGACCCCGGAACACATCTGTGCCGCCGCCACCCAGGCCATGGCCGACGGCCAGACCAAATACACCGCCGTGGATGGCACCGCTGCGCTGAAACAGGCGGTGATGGACAAATTCAAGCGCGACAATGATCTCGATTATGCGCCGGAAAACATCATCGTCAGTACCGGCGCCAAGCAGTCGCTGTTCAACCTGCTGCAGGCGCTGATCAACCCCGGCGACGAGGTACTCATTCCGGCGCCCTGCTGGGTGTCCTATCCGGACATGGTGCTGCTGGCCGAAGGCAAGCCGGTGCCGATCATGGCCGGCCCGGAACAGCATTTTCGCATCACCCCGGATCAACTGGAACAGGCGATCACGCCACGCACGCGCTTGCTCATGCTGAACGCACCGAACAACCCCACCGGCATGGGTTACAGCCAAGCCGAATACCTGGCGCTGGGCGAGGTATTGCAAAAGCATCCGCAGGTGGCCATCAGCAGCGATGAGATCTATGAGCCGATCTGCTGGGCAGAGGAAGGCTTTACCTGCTTCGGCTCGGCCTGCCCAGAACTGCTGGAACGCAGCTTTATCGTCAACGGCGTATCCAAAGCGTATGCCATGACCGGCTGGCGCATCGGTTACCTGGCCGGTGACGCCACGCTGGTGAAGGCGATGAAAAAGTTGCAGAGCCAGTCCACCTCCAACGCCTGCTCCATCGCCCAGGCCGCTGCGGTGGCGGCGCTGAACGGTGACCAGCAATGCGTACGGGATATGTGTGCGGCGTTCAAGCAACGCCACGACTGGCTGATTCCGGCACTGAATGAGCTGCCGTACATCAGTTGCCTGCCCGCAGATGGCGCCTTCTATGCCCTGCCCGACTGTTCTGCTGCCGTTGCCCGCATTGATGGCGTGGACGATGATGTGCAGTTTTCTGCATGGCTGCTGGAACAGGCGCAACTGGCGGTGGTGCCGGGCAGCGCCTTTCTCGCCCCCGGACATGTGCGGCTGTCTTATGCCACCAGCATGGAGAATCTGCAGCAGGCGGTTGCTCGATTGCAGCAGGTGCTTGAGAAACTTTGATCAACCGTCACTTTGGCTGACCAGCAGTTGAGTTGGCGTAATTATGATTCAATCCTGTCGCCGTCGCTGACGCAGGAAGTTGTCTGTCAGCACCCCCACCCCAGCCCTCCCCCGCGCGCAGGGGAGGGAGTGTTCCGGAGCAACTTTCCCCACATACGCGACAGCAGGTGAGCAACGCGCACCTTTAACCTGCTGGCGTTGAGAGGGCGCGTTCAGGCGATGATTTCGGCTTGTAGCTTATGCCTGCTGCCCTGCAAATACTCAATACAGAGACACTGACTCTACACCCGCAACAACAGGCGATCAACGCGCTCCTTCCCCTGCTGGCGTGGAGACAGCCAGATCGGCAGTCGCTACTGTGTCCGCCTGAGCAGCGACGGGGAACAACGGCAACGGATGCTGTGCGGCAATGCTGGTCTGCACGCGCGTGCCGTCTGCAACCCGCAGTTCGTGACTGACGCGCGCGCGCATAAGATAACCATCGTCCAGTCGCAACGTGTACAGCCGGGTCTCGCCTTCATAGCGACCGGCGATGACCTCGGCGTTGCCATTGTCCTGCGGCTGCAAGGTCAGATCATGTGGTCGTACCAGCACATCCAGTCCGGCACTGCCGGCCAGTGTGCGCGCCTGCTGCGGATCCGCGGCATGACAGCAACCGAGAGCGGTATGCACACATTCATCGGCTTCAAAGCGACCACGCAGAAACACGCCATCACCAAGAAATTCAGCCACGAATCGGGTCTGTGGCATACGGTAGCAGCGCTCCGGCTCGCCGATCTGCTCGAGGCGACCGACACTCATGATGCCGACACGATCTGCCACCGAGAGGGCTTCATCCTGATCATGAGTCACCCAGATTGCCGCCACACCGGCATCTTTCAGCGTGTCGCGCAACAGCCAGCGCAGCGAGCTTTTCATGGCCTGATCAAGGCTGGACAAAGGCTCGTCCAGCAACACCATGCGCGGTTCATGCGCCAGCGCCCGGGCCAGCGCCACGCGCTGCTTCTGCCCGCCGGACAGCGTCGCCGGCATGGCATGGCGATGAAGTTCCAGGCCCAGTCGCTGCAGCCAGGTTTCCACCTGCTCCGGATGCTTGACGCGAAAACCGATGTTTTGCGCCACGTTAAGATGCGGAAACAGCGCGAAGTCCTGGAACACCAAACCACAGCCACGTTGTTCCGGCGGCACAAAATGCTCGCGGTCGATCAACATGCCATCGAGCATGATGCTGCCCGAGGTGACCGGTTCCAGACCGGCCACAGCGCGCAGCACCGAGGATTTGCCACAGCCGGTGGGCCCGACCAGGCTGATGATTTCGCCGGCTTCGAGCGCAAGCGAAAAATCCTGCACCGCGACAGTATCCTGATAGCGAATCTCAAGCTGATTGATTTGCAACATGATGTCAGTTTACAACGAGCGTCATCATGCTGGCGAGGAATCCGGCGCCAGCGCCTTGTTGCGGCCGGCAAATCCGCCGCGCTCGAGCATGCCCTCAGCGCTCAGTGTGGCCATAAGAGCCAGTGCCGAAACGGCGATCAGCAGCAGGCCGGGGACTGCAGCGCGACCGAAGTAACCGGCCTCAAACACCTGCCACAACTCGGTGGTCAGCGTCTCCATACCGGTCGGCCGCAACAGCAGCGTGGCCGGCAACTCGCGCATGCTTTCCAGAAACACCAGCGCCGCGCCCGCGCTCATACCCGGCAGCAACAGCGGCAGCGACACACGGCGGAAGGTTTCCAGTCGCGACGCCCCCAGGCTGCGCGCAGCACCGAGCAGATTGCCGTCGATGCGCGCGGCACTGTTGCGCACCGAGCCCACCGCCAGCGGCAGAAAACGCAGCACGTAAGCCGCCACCAGCAAGGCCAGCGATTGATACAGAAAATCGATCTGCAGGCCGACATAGACCAGCGCTGTGGCCATGACCATGCCGGGAATACCAAAGCCGATTGTGGCAATACGCTCCAGCACACGCCCCGCCCCGGATTGAGTTGCGGCAAATGCCACCGGCAGTGCCACCAGCACCGTGGCCAGCGCGGCCAGCAGCGCCGGCCAGGCCGAGTTCCAGATCAATACCGGATCAAAACCACTCAGGCCATCGCGCCACAGCCACAAGCCCAGCACCATTGCCGGCACCAGCAAAGCGGTCAGCAAAACCAGCAGCATCATGCCGCGCAGCGACAACTTGAGCCAATTGTCGAGCACCAGCTCCAGACGCCGGCCGGGCAGCGCACGCTCCACCCCGACGCGCGCTTCCAACCACAGCACCACGGCAATCAGCAACAACAACTGCAATGACAGCATGGCCGCCTGATCCAGCCCGAAGGCGTTGTATTCGACGTAGATCATGCGCGTGAATGTGTCCACCCCCATGATCGCCGGGGTGGCAAAATCTGACAGCGCATACAAAGCCACCAGCAAGCCACCGGCAGCGATACCGGCACGCGCGCCCGGCAGCACAATGCGCCAGACGGCAGCCTGCATGGACAGCCCCAGCGAACGCGCGGCATCGACCAGACTGCCATCCAGTCGCGCCAGCGCCGCGCGCGTGGTTAGCATGACGTACGGATAGGTATACAGACTCATCACCGCTGCAGCACCAAACAGGCCACGCGCACTGGGCGTGGGCAGATGCAGCAGGCGCTCAAGTTCACCACCCGGACCAAACGCTGCAAACCAGGCAAAGGCACCGATATAGCTGGGTATGGCCAGCGGTGTCGCCAGCAAAATCAGCCACAGCTTGCGCCGCCGCAGATTGGCGTGTGACGTGATCACAGCCAGCGGCACACCAATGATCAGCGCGCCGAACACGGTCAAAAACATCAGCGCAATGCTGTTCCAGGCAATCTGCAGATCGCGCGCTGTGAACTGCAACTCGGCGTTTGCAGCCAGCGTCAGCAATACCGCCACCGGGGCCAGCACCGCCAGCGCCACCAGCAGACTGAGCAACAGATTCAGACGTGCAGCAATCACAATATGCCGCTGGCGCGCATCAACTCCAGGGTGGGACGCAGATCCGCCAGGCTTTCCAGATCAATCTTCGGCGGCTGCAGTTGTGCTGCCGGCGGCAGTCCCTCGGGTCCGGCGAGACCAGCCGCCAGCGGTATCTCAAACGCCTCGCGGGCCAGAAATTGCTGAACTTCAAGCGTGAGCAGATGACGCACAAAATTGCTTGCCAGATCGGATGGCCGCAGCATGATGATGCCGGAAGCGTTCAACAGGCTGCCGGCATCGTTGCTGGTCAGGTGCAGCGCCACATTAGCCTCGGGCTGGCCCTGCTTCAGGCGCAAGGTATAGTAATGATTGGCAAAGCCGATATCGACCTCGCCGCGTGCCACCGCCATCACCACACCGAATTCACCGGCATACTGGCGCGCCTTCGGCCGTATGGCCTGCAGCCAGTCGCGCGTCGCGGCATCACCCTCGAGCAGTCGCATCGCGGTGATGAATGACTGGAAGGCGGCATAGGCCGGTGCCCAGCCGAAGCTGTGATCGCTGTCGGCCAGCGCCATCACTGAGGTCGGTATATCGGCAGGTGTCAGTGCAGCAGTATTGTAGGCCAGCGTGCGAATGCGACCGGAAATCGGCAGCCAGTGGCGATAACGGTATTGTGGCAGCAGTTGTTGGCGCAGGTCTGCCGGAATTTCTGCTGTGTTCGCGGCATTGCTGACCAGCCCCAGCGAGCTGGAATCAATCGACCAGAACAGATCGGCACGGACCTTGCCGGCCTCGGCTTCGGCCACCAGCGTGTTCGCCAATGCCACCGACGGACCGCGTCGTACCTTGAGTTCCAACTCGGGATTGCGCTTGCGGATCGCCTGCAGAATGTCCTCGTAGAGACCGCCTTCGCCACGCCCCAGATACAACGTCAGGGTACCGGCCAGCTTGGGCAATTGCTCCACCGAGACCGGCGGCAATGTGCCGGCAGCAGCGCTATCGGCCGCCAGCAGATGCAATGGCCAGCCCAGACTGCCGGCCAGACCGCTCAGCGCCAGTGACTGGATCAGCTCACGTCTTTGCATGATTTAACCTGCTTGCTGACATGCATTGGCAAGCCGCTGCATGTGCAAAGAAATGTATCTCGTTCCCACACTCCGGCGTGGGGATGTTCACCACCATGCTTTCCCACGCCG
>CAZHRH010000005.1:0-36881 GCA_964534475.1 uncultured Wenzhouxiangellaceae bacterium | reverse complement strand
TGATGCCGTTGTTGTCGGCCAGGCCACCACTGCCGATCATGGTGAAGTTGGCCACTCGCGGGCGGGTGAATGGCGGCTCCGAGTTGTTGCTGTTCGGGTTGCCGTCCATCTCAAAGCCTTTGTCATTGGAGAGCTCGCCTTGCAGCACCAGTGCGTACTGCGCATAGCCACGCCAGCCCAGATCGGTGTCGAAGCTGTCATCCAGAATGCCGCTCATAACAATGTGGTCAAGGTTAACGGTGCCGCTGAACAGTTCGATGCCATCGTCCAAACCGGCATGGGTTTGCACGTAGGAGATTTTGGTGCCGCGGCCTACGCCGGCAAGTGACAGCGCATTCAGTTCCTGATCCGGCACAATCGGGTTACCGGCGTAGCGGATTTGCAGGTATTTCAGAATACCGCTGTTGTCTTCTGGATCATCGCCACCGAACACGGCACCGGTCAGGCCTTCAAATGCGGCGTTACAATCCGGCAACGGATCATTGCAGTTGTTGCTGGGTGCATTGCCAAAGATGGCCAAGCCGCCAACATCGCCCGGGATCGGATTGCCACCCGTGATGTCGCTGTCGGATGTCAATACGATGGGGGCAAACGGCGTGCCCACAGCAAAAATCTGCGAACCGCGTCTGACAATCAACGCATCGCCTCCACCAGCGCCAAAGATATAGGTACCGGGCTCAATGGTCAAAGCGGCACTGTTGGCATTGTCGTCACCGACAAACACCCCGCCGTCCAGCTGCCACACGTAGCTGTTGGACAGGGTGATATCCTCAGTAATGGTGCCGGATATGGCACATATGCGACCGGTTACCGGCGTACTGAACGCCGGACAACCCTGCGGCTCCTGCTGATAGACACAACGGTCCGGGCCAAAGAATCCAGGAGAACCAATGGTGGATGCACCACGGTCCATATTGACTGAACCGGAGCCGATGTCAGGGCCGCCATTGTTGTTCCATTGCCACTCCAGATCCAGGCTGTTGCATGAATTGAAGGTTACGGTGAAAGTGGCAAAGTTCTGTATACGGGTATCAAAATTGCCATCCGGCCCACCGAAGAAGTTGCCGCCAGAAGTCAATGCCATCGGCACTTCAAAAGTATCCACACCAGGGGTGACATTCACAGCGTTGCCGCCAAGCCAGACCTGATTGCCTTCAGTATCATTGACGAATGCGGTAAAAAACAGCACACCCTCGTCACGTGGCCCCGTTTGGAAAAACTGCACGTTCAAGCCGCGACGGGTATCCGGGTTGTCTGCTTCAGCCCATTGTCCGGCAAACTGCTCATTGACCCAGAACGCGGATGCATTCAGTGCAACCAGCGAACCACACAGAATTGTGCCTTGCAAGATTCGATTAAACATACTTAACTCCAATATGAGTGTTGATTGATGACCAAGTGAATACTCACGATCATGGTCATCATCGCGTGAGAAAGTGACAGCTTGATGACATTGATATGACAATAATATGACAGTGACACTGTCCAGCGGGAGACGGCAATGAGTGCAGCATCACAAGCAAGAGCCAACTACAGGCTGTAGTCCAGACCCAGTTTGATTTCGCGCCCGCTTTTGAACTGCCGCTCAATCTCATCGCGCACATTGAACGTTGTTGATTGATCCAGCAGGTTGCTTGCCTCCAGCGAGACCCGCAGGCGATCGGTCCATTGTTTTTTCACCACCAGATCCAGCAACGCGGGTGGACTCTCCACCGAGTTGGGTATGCCGGAGACACCGGCTGCAGTGATTCTTGAACCTTGCTGGTTGAAGGCTATGGTGATGTCCAGCCCGGCATCGAAATTTTCATAGCCCAGAATGATATTGATGATGGAGTCCGACTGGCCCTGCAGTCTGCGTGTGGCAGTGGTTTGCGCCACGGCGTCCGGAAGCGACACTTCGGAATCGATCAGCGAGAAATTGCCGCTGAGATAAAAGTTGCTCATGAAATCAAAGAAGTTACCCAGACCGGCGCGAAACTCGATCTCGCCACCAAGCAACTCGCCGGATTCAGCGTTGCGCAAGGTGGCCAGGTTGGCGCTGTCGGTGGGCAGTGTGACCAGCTCGATCGGATTGTCGATGGTTTTGTAGAAGCCACTAAGAGCGACGAAATCCGCGTCACTAAAAAACCATTCCAGGCGCACATCGTAATTTTCCAGATCGCTCTGCACCAGATCAGCATTGCCCAGAACTTCAGCGTCAATCAGCGGATCATTGAATGGCACGTTGTCGGCAAATTCCCGGAACTGCGGACGAATCACCGACTCGGAAAAGGCCAGTTTCAGCGCCAGAGCTTCGCTGATGGTCCAGGTCAGTGATACCGCCGGCAGATAATCTTTCTTGAAGATGCTAGCGATGTTCTGATTGGGGTTGGCCACGAAGGGCTCGAAGCTGATCACCTGTTGCCGATTGTCTTCAATGCGCACGCCGCCGTCGATGCGAATACGATCTGCAATCAGCCAGTCGCTGCCGAAAAAGTAGCTGGATAATTCCTGATCAGCAGTATAGGAGTCTGTGGCCTGGGTCGTTTCTGTGAGTCTGAAACCATTTTCACCGATAAATTCGGGCGAGAAAATCTGCTCCAGCGGCAAGGCCAGCACTTCCGGGTCCCGGGAATCCGGTCCGGCAGGCGCATAGCGAAAGCGTCTGAGATCGGCAACGCGCTCGCGATCGAGTATGCTGATGCCGCTGTAGAAGCCGAAATCCAGCCAACTGCTGAGCTCACTGTCCAGCCGCAGCTTGAAGCTGGCGTATTTGTCTTTTTCATCCAGGTCATTGAAGGTGATGATGTTGCTGTCAGCGAAGCGGGAAAACGTGACTTGGCCGGGCAGTCTTTCATCAAGACGAAATTCTCTGGTGTTCGGCTCTTCAAACGCGCTGCTGTCATGCGAAACGCCCCAATCCAGTTTCAGCCCCTGCAGCAGGTCGATCTCATGGTGGCCGTTGAGCTGATTGATGAATGCTTCGTTTTCGCGCCAGCGTATCTGCTGGCGGGTGACATTGAAACCGTCACGAAAGGAAAAGCCGCTGGTGATGCGATTGTCAAAAATGGACTGGCGCACCAGCAGCGAGGTGTAGTTGATGGAATGGCGATCGTCAAGCGAGCTCAGTTCGGTGGTAAAGAACACGCTGGTATCAACGACCTCATTGCTGACGTCGAGTATGTTGTCAGACAGCAGGTCAAGCTCCTCTTCTCCGGCAGAAAACTGGCGGCGAATTTCCTGCTGATCATCCCAGTCCTGATCATAGTCCAGCGCGGCGGTAAAACCCCAGCGCCAGGTTTCGCCCACAGCAAAAACATCACCTGCGGACAGGTTGAGTCCGAAACTGGGCGGTGCGGTTTTGCTGTCAATGCTCAGCACGCCCGCCAGGTCTTCGCCCAGTTGCTCGACCTGCTCTGCCGGTAGTCCATCAGGATTGAAGGCATTGAACAGACTGAGTGGCTTATCAGCGATAACGTCAAACGACTCCGGTAGATTGCGCGTGCCATTGTCAAAGCCGAGAAAATCGGTAGGGCTGCCTTTTGATGTGAGCACACTCTTGAACGAGGTGCGGGTGTCATAAGTGGCGGAGATTCCGATGCTGAAAAAACCTTCATCGGGGATGCCGTTGGTGCGCAAATTGACGGTGCCACCGCCGAACTCGCCGGGCATGTCAGGACTCAAGGTTTTCTGCACGCTGATCGATTGAATCACGCTGGTGGGGAAAATATCCAGCGGAATGACCTTGCGCGTCGGGTCCGGGCTGGGCACCGGCATGCCGTTGATCAGCGTGCTGGAATAGCGCTCGCCGAGGCCACGCACGAACACAAACTTGCCGCCGACCAGGCTTAAGCCCGGCACACGTGTCAGCGCCGCGGCGGCATCGCTGTCGCCGGTCTTGGAGAATTGCTCGGCGCTGAGAATATCCGACACCGATGAACTCTGCCGGCGCTCATCCAGCACCGAAGCCAGACTGCCTTCCACAAACGGTTCCACCACCACATACTCCGGCAGTTCCGAACCCGCCGGGCTGAGTTTGAGATCCTGCCGGGTGGTCTGCTCACTGCTGATCGGGATGTTTTCCAGCGTGCGCGTGTTAAAACGTGCCGCCAGCACCGACAGCGAGTACTCACCCGGTGGCAGCTCAAAGGTGTAACTACCGTCCTCATCGGTGACCTGCTCATCGGCGACACCGCTGACAAAAACGCGCACACCGGCAATACCCTGGCCGTCTTCGGAAGATGTGATGCGCCCGGACAGCGTACCCGGCTCGGCATCAATATCGACCTGCTGCGCATCCGTCAACGCCAGCTTGTTTTGATTGGAGGTTTCAATATCGACAAACGGGGTTGATTCATCGGCAAAGAAATTGACCAGAATCTGCACCAGCTCGCCGGCGGTGAACTGGAATTCGCGCCGCCACGGGGCCTGTCCGGGCAGACTCACTTGCAGCTCATAGCTGCCGGGTTCGATGCTTGCGGTGATTCTGCCGGAGTCCTGTGTGCGACCGATGCTGTTACCATCCAGGCTAATTTCCACATCTGCCTGTGGTTGCGTTTCTGCGAACACAAACAGGCTCAACGATGCCGGCTCAGTCTCGCTGACAGCGCTTGCCTGTTGATTGAGTTCTGACTGCGCCAGTGACTGCAGCGGCAATATCAGCAGCAGCAAGCTGTAGAGCAAGCGTTGGCAGATCAATATCACGAATGTATCCCTGATGGCTGTGGCGATGTGAATGCTGCTCAGGCACACTTCCACGGATCATCAGCGCAGTCCTGTATCGCCCGGCGCACTTCGATCGCCTTGCGGAACAGATCCGAGCGACTGAGCAGGCTCAGGTGTGATTCGGCAGCGTCAAATTCTCCGACCTTGAACAAGGCATAAGCCAAGGCATAGCGGATGTCCTCGTTGCTGAGCAGACCGAGTCGTTCCAGGTCGTTTTCCATGCCGACGGCCTGCTCGTAGCGCAACAACTGGATATACAGCGCCAGGCGCTGTTTCAGCTTGGCTTTCTGGTCACTGATCTGGCTGTTCAGCGTCAACGCTCGATAAACCTGGCCGGCGCGCCGATACAGCTCGGTGGCTTCTGCCATCAAGCTGTTATCAAGCTGTGCTGCCTGGTAGGTGATATCGGCAGCCGCATGCAGCTTGCCGGCATCAATATAGCTGTGTGCCAGCACCTTGCTGACATCGACATTGTCTGGATACTGCAGATGCGCCGCCTCCAGGAAACCCAATGCTTCATCCACTGCACCGCTCTGGCGCAGGGCATTGCCGATGGCAATGTAATCATCGGCACCAGCAGCGCTGTCGGCTAGATAGCTGCGGCCAAGTTCGGCCGCCTGTTGATAAAGCTGCAGCTCGATCAGGTAAAACACCTTGCGGCGGGTGAAGCTGCGATCTGCAGTAAAAATACTCTCGGCCTGATCGAGGATGGCAAGCGCATCGACCTGCTTGCCCAGCAGCCAGTTGGCCTGTGCTTTCAGGTGATACACCGAGGCAATGCGTTCCACTGCAGCACCGGCACGCTCGACGGCGTCAATAGCGGCCTGATAATCCTGCAGCGAAAAATTGATCTGCGCCAGCGAAAGAAACAGCGCCGGCTCTTCGCGGCCGGCGGCAATGGCGCGATCGAAAGCATCGCGCGCCGGCTCCAGTTGCCCCAACCGCTGGCTCACCGTGCCGCGCAATACCCAGTAGCGACCAAGCTGTTCACGCGCCTGTTCTGCTGCTGCGCGCTGCTTGTCGCTCATATCTTCACTGTCGCTGACAACCGCCGCCTGCAGCGTATCAGGATCGAGATTATCCAGCGCGCGCTGGGCGCGCTCCAGGTTGCCGTCGCGCAGCATCAGCGCGGCCACATCCAGGTAATTCACTTCGCCTTCTTGCTCCTGTGCCGGCAGCGGCGACGCCAGCAACAACAGCAGCAACAGCATCAGCAACATAAGCAGCGCGCTGCAGCGCGGCAGCAACAGTACGATTTGTTGATGTCCGACCTGATGGATAGCTGTAGTCATGTTGCAAGCTGCCGTGTTGCCCAAAGCTTAAGAGAGATCAAAGCGAATGCGTTGCTTGGCCCAGGCGCGCACGGTTTTGCCCTGATACTGGGCCGGCTCGAACTTCCAGCTGTTGATGCCGGCGAGCACGGCCTGATCAAACACGCCTGCGGGTTTGGACTCAACCACCTCGACCTGCTCGACTTCACCGGTAATGCCGATCAACAGCGACAGCACCACATAGCCTTCGGTACCTTTGGCCTTGGCCCGGGGCGGATACTGCAGCGGCGACTGGTAGGTCGCGCGCGGCGGCTGATCGACGCTGTCGTCGGTCAACACCACGTTGTCGGCACCGCCAAGCAGTTCGTCATTGAGGCCCTCCAGCTCGGAGGCATCAAATCCCGGCAGACCAAAATCGATGCCGCTCAACGCAGTGCCCAGACTGGCCAGAGGATTCGGTGGGCTTTTCACCGGCTGGCGCGGCTTGGGTTTTGGTTTCGGTTTCGGTTTCGGCTTGTCCTGCGGCGGCTTCTTGCGCTCGAAAGCCACCTGCGAAGCGGCATCATATTTCTCGTTCTGCGGTGTTTTTGCCAGTTGATTGATGACCACAATGGTGCTCAGCACCAGTAATGTACCCAGCAGCATACTCAGCATGCCGCTGCTGATGCGACGAATTTTTTCACGTTGTTTCATTAACCTGCTCCTGCTTCCTGTTCAGTGGCGACGCCGACATCATCAGCGCCGGCCAGACGCGCCTGGTCAACGACCTCAACCAGACGCCCGGATGGCACGTCCTCATCGGTAACCACCAGCACGGACTTGTTGGTGCTGGTGGCGATGAGGTCGCGCACGCGACTCTGGATCACCCACACCTGTACCGGCTCGCCGTCCAGATAAACGTCACCCTGGTTATCGATGTAGAGGCGAATGGACTTGGTTGAGGCGGTGGTCTGGCTCTGCGCCGATGGCCGGTTCAGATCCAGTTTCATGTCTTTGACAAATGTCGTGCTGACCATGAAAAAGATCAGCAGAATGAACACCATGTCGATCAGCGGCGAGATGTTGATGTCCTGGATGGTGTCCTTGCGTTCACGATAGCGCATGTCAGTTGGCCTCTGCAGCACATAAGATATCTTTCAATTGCGCAAGCTCGATCAGCATGTCGCGCTCCTGGCGATGCAGGATGCCGTTGACGACCATGCCGGGAATCGCCACTGCCAGACCCATCTGGGTGGTGAACAATGCCTGTGAAATACCGCCGGCAATGCCACCGGACTGCGAGAACAGGCTCATGTCGGCGAGCGAATCAAAGGTTTCGATCATACCCACCACCGTACCCAGCAGGCCCAGCAATGGCGCGGTCATCACGATGGTGGTGATCAGCGTATTGAACTTGCGCAGTTCGGCTTCTTCCTCGGCAAACGCTTCGTCGAGAAAGCGGCGCAGGTTGGGCAGTTGCCGCTGACGCAGCTTGAGGCCTTTTTTCAGCGCCCGATGCAATACCCCCTTGTCGGCTGGCATGATGCCCTGCTCGGCTCGCTCCACCAGCACGCGCACACCGCGCTTGCTGCCGCGACGCATGGCCGCATAGCGATAGCCGATGGCGTACCACAAAACAACCGTTGCCAGCAGCAACGGCGGCATGACATAGCCACCGGCCTCGAAAAAAAACAGCAGTTCGTTGAACAGCCCGCCGCCCATGATCACGCACTGACCCGCCGTGCCTGCTCCAGATTGATCACCCGCAGAGCCGCCTTTTCCATGTTGTCCTTGATGCTTTCTGCCCAACCGGACAACAGATTGCCGAAGATCAATGCCGGAATGGCGACAATCAGGCCGATTTCGGTGGTGATCAATGCAATGGAAATACCCCCGGACAGCAGCTTGGGATCGCCGGTACCGAACTCGGTAATGATGTCAAACGTGGTGATCATGCCGGTCACGGTGCCGAGCAGGCCGAGCAATGGCGCAACGGCGGCGATGACCATGATAATGGCGCCAAACCGGTTCAGGTGAGCACTCTCGTGCAGGATGGCTTCGGAAACGATGTCTTCGACGTGTTCACGATCGCGATCCAGGTTGCGAATGGTCGCCGCCATGACGCGGCCGGTGGCGCCACCATACTGCTGGCATGTCTGCAACGCCTGATCGCGCTTGCCCTGTTCCAGGTCGGGTTTGGTCTCGGCCAGCACCTTGTCGGTGGAGCTGCTGGCGCGCTGCAGAAAAATGCTGCGCAGGATCACCATCAACAAGGCGATCAAGCCCAGCGCGACGATCACCCAGGCAATGGTGCCGCCGTCCTCGATGGTGCCGAGGATGCCACGATCCTCGCTTTCCTCGATCGGCTTGTTCAGCGATTCATACAGGAAAATCGGCATGTTGTCCGGTCGCTGGCCGGCGACCAGCGCTTTGGCTGCGTCTGCCGCCGGCTCGCGCCACAGCTTGTAGCGGCCTTCCCCGGCCGGCGCCAGCACACCGGCATGGTCACCGCTGACACCGTAGGCGGCGATGTTGCCGAGCTTGAGAATACTGCCGCTGACTTCGGTGCCATCAAGCAGATAAAACTCACCGTCGGTGCGATACACGCTGCCTGCCTCGCTGAGCATGCGCTCGGCAGCATTGAATATTGTGCTGATCTTTTCTTCATCTGCCAGGCTGGCAAATTCAGCTTTATCCAGCTCCAGGTTCTGCTGTTCCAGCGTACTACCGGCCTGCTGATAAGTGGCTTCCAGCGTGCTGCGGTTTTCCTCGATGGTGGCGATGTTGCGATCGGCCTCGGTGAGCAGATTGTTGAAACGATCGGCGCGCGACTGCAGCCCGGCGATGGCACCCTGCAGTCGATCAATCTCGGTTTCGGCCTGATTGACTTCCTGCGCGGCACGATCGCGAAAGTTCTGCAGCCGGTCCTGCAATTCCGCGCGTTGGGCCACCAGAAAAGCATATTCCTTTTCATAGGCCTGCTGCAGCTGATTGAGCGTCCGCTGTGGCTCCGGTTGCGTTATTGGCGCCGCTTGCAGTTCACTTTGTGCGGCAGCGTTCTGGGGCGACTCATCCTGGCCCGATTCGTCCTGGGCCACGGCCAAAGTCATCATGCTGCACAGCAGGCTGGGCACCATCATCCGGCACAGCAGAGCGATTGCATAACGACGCTTGTTCATGAACCTGCTCCGGCAACGTCGGTGGCTGCCGTTGCTGAGCGCATCGCTGGCAGCGCGTAGGGCAGTTCAAAGTAACCCTGGCGGATTTGCTTGCGCAGCGAATCAAACAGTTCTGCGATCTGCTTGCGATCGTCACTGTCTGTCGCCATCTGCCAGCGCCAGTTGGCAGATGGCTGCGAGGCGGCCGGTGGCACCGCCATACCAAAATCGCCATCGCGGGTCTGGAAATACATGGCCATGCTGCCGAGCTTGGCCACGTCCACCAGCATCGACTCGCCATTGACGCTGATGGTCTGCGAATAGATGGCGTTTTCCCGCGACAAGCGCAGTTCATCTTCAACAAAGGCCCACAGTCGGTTGATGGAACGCTGTGGACTGGCGACGCCAGCTTCCAGTTCGGTGATCACCTTTTGCAGGGCCTGTAGTCGCTCTTCCTGTTTGAATGGAAGCTGACTGCTGACCTGGTTACGCAAATCTGCGGCAATAGCCAGAGCCACCGCCTGCAGCGTCTGCGCATCGGCGCCGGCGTTTTCCGCGCGTTCGCGCAACTCGGCAAGTTCTGTTTCCAACTGCTGGATGCGCGTTTGTTCGCGGTCCTGGGATGCCTCGAGCTCGGTCTTCTGTGCCGACAGATAGGCCATACGGCCCTTGTGTTCTTCGCGCTCGACGTCCAGCTCGCCCTGCAGATCCTCGACCTCACCGCGTAACTGAATGAGCCGTTGCGCCAGCTCATTTACCGGCTCGCTATCATTGCCGGATTGTGCCAGCACCATCGGCTGTGTTGCCAGCAAGACAAGCAGCAGCAGAGAAGGATTGAGCAAACTGTGTAAACAGCGTCCGCGAGTGGCGCTGAATAATGTATTGATGGGCATGGAAAACGGCGCGTTTGTGGATACGGGCTATATCCTATCGGGCAATTATGACAGTGTTGTTACAGCCTGCGGATGTTGCTGAGTGACCATGGCGCGGGTACTGCTGCAGTGTTACTGATTGAGCAGGTCATCCAGCGGCACGTGGCGCACGTCGCGGCCCTGCACCAGATAGATGACATGCTCGGCAATGTTCTGGCTGCGATCACCGATGCGCTCCAGCGCCCTGGCCGCCCACATCAGTGACATCGCCGCCTGCACGCTGGCCGGATCGCGCGCCATGTGGCGCATCGCCTCGGTGGTGATCAACTCATACTTGGCATCGACGTGCTCATCGCGACGTGCTGCCGTCAACGCGGCGCTGTCATCCATGCGCGCAAACGCATCCAGTACATCATGCAGCATACCCTGCACCAGTTCGCCCATGTGTCTGAGCTCGGCGTTGATTTCCACCGGCAGCACGCTGGCGCGCTCGGCCGCTGACATCTTCGCCACGCGCTTGGATTCATCGCCCATGCGTTCCAGATCTGCAATGGTCTTGAACACGCCGATAATCAGGCGTAAATCGCTGGCGGCGGGCTGGCGACGCGCCACCACATCGATACAGGCGGCATCGATTTCCAGCTCCAACTGGTTGATTTCGGCGTCGCCGCGCCGGACTGCTGCCGCCAGTGCCTGGTCATTCTCCAGCATGGCACGGATGGCCTTGTCCAACTGCGTTTCCAGCAGACCACCCATGCGCAGCACCTGGCTGCGGATGGACTCGAGTTCTTCATTGAACTCGCGGGATATGTGCTGGCTGTGACGATTCTGCATGCTGTTCTCGGTGTTACTGATCGGCCATGGTCGCCGACGGCTATTAGGGCCTGTTTACACTAATCCAATGGCCTCTGCTGGAACTGATTTTTCGTCCAGCAAGGCAGAATGACCGATGTGTAGTCATTCTACATGAGCGAATGATAACGCCGCTGGGCGGAAAATCAGCCCCAGCCCTGCGGGTTGCGCCTGAAACAGCGCCACTCGTTGTTGCTCGTCGCTTATTTGGAATCACCAAACTGCGTTCCTCGCGCCTCGATTGGCACTGTTTCAGGGGCAACAGTGACAATTGGATTAGTGTAAACAGGCCCTAGTCCATTGTTCATCAACCATGCAGTGGCTTGCCGACAACTGATCATCGTCTAAGTCGCTGTGGTGATGGGCATAGTATTGTCAAATTCGATGCGCAAACAATCCATCAGTTCAGCGGCATTTCAGGCAGCACTGCAGTGACCGGCTGCGACCAGGGTCTACAGGCTGATAGTATCCATTGTAGCGATCATTCATGACCGCCGTGAGTCAGTCTGGACTGATCAGAGGTTCCTATATCGACACTGCCGCTGCGCTATGATGACAAGCATGACTGCTACCGCTGCTGTGCACACAGCAAAACCGACCGCGCTTGCGCAACTGCATCAGGCCATACGACGGCATGCTTTTCAGCTACCTGCTGCTGCGCACTGGTCTGATTTAGCCTGGCAGGAGCTGCTGCTGGATCAACTGATCTGCAGCGCCGGCAATGGCCGCAACGCCTGTTCCATCATCGGGCTGGTTGTGCCGGAGCAGCAACAGGTTTATCTCAGCCTGGAACAGGCTGACCTGCTGCAACTTGCGCAGACCCGGGCCGTGCTGCACTGGCTGGCTGTGGAGGCGGCAAAATTCGGTGTGCCAAGTCTGTATCTGCACTGTCCGAGACAGCATCGGCAAGCATTGCAGCAACTGGGCTGGTCAGCCATGCCCGGCGAGCCGACGCCTGACAACAAGTCTGATCACTCAACCCGGCATGGTGTGGACGAGGAAACACGCTTGCAGCTTTCACTGCGCGCTTATCGCCAGGCGTGGCAGCATGAGTTGCTGTCACTGTGCACCTCACTGGGCATCGACAGCGATTACGGTGCCCGCCATCGCCTGCGTCTGCAGGCCGTGCCG
The DNA here is from genome assembly GCA_964534475.1 of uncultured Wenzhouxiangellaceae bacterium. Taxonomy (GTDB): domain Bacteria; phylum Pseudomonadota; class Gammaproteobacteria; order Xanthomonadales; family Wenzhouxiangellaceae; genus JAHJQV01. The sequence continues at coordinate 24,914 of CAZHRH010000005.1, read as the reverse complement.
GATGACCTCACCGCTATGGGTCAAGACTGTTTCCAGCGTCCGCAACAGGCCAGCGCCGCCACCGCGCGGGCGTGGCACCGCATGCAACAGGCTGCCGCCACTGACGGTGTCACGCTGCAACTGGTTTCGGCCTGGCGCAGCTATCCACAGCAGGCCGACATCGTGCGCCGCAAACTGGCAGCGGGTCAATCGCTGAAAAACATTCTGCAGGTATCAGCAGCGCCCGGTTTCAGTGAGCATCACAACGGTCGTGCGCTGGATCTGAACACCCCGGATTGCCAAGCGCTGGAAACCGAGTTTGCCGACACCGCAGCTTACGCCTGGCTGCGGGATAACGCTGTTGACTATGGATTTGTTGAATCCTACCCACAGCACAATCATCACCGACTGGCCTGGGAACCCTGGCACTGGTGTTATCAGCGTCAGCTCTAATTCAGAAGCAGATACAGTCACACATCGATCAGCCGAAGCGACCGGTAATGTAGTCTTCGGTGCGCTGACATTGCGGTCGGGTGAACAGCTCGTTGGTGTCGTTGTATTCGATCAGCCGCCCCAGGTACATGTAGGCGGTGTAGCGTGAAATGCGCGCTGCCTGCTGCATGTTGTGGGTCACAATCAGTACCGAGACCTTGCCGGTGAGCTCGTTAATCAGATCCTCGATTCGAGCAGTCGCGATCGGATCCAGCGCCGAAGTCGGCTCATCCAGCAGCAGGATTTCCGGCTCCACCGCAAGCGCTCTGGCGATGCACAGGCGCTGTTGCTGGCCACCGGACATGCTCAACGCCGGCTGCTGCAGACGGTCCTTGACTTCATCCCACAGCGCCGCCTGCTTGAGCGCGATTTCGGCCATTTCATCCAGTATCGAGCGCTTGCTGATACCACGGATTCTGAGCCCGGCGACGACATTTTCATAGATGGATTTCGGAAACGGGTTGGGCTTTTGAAACACCATGCCCACGCGCATGCGCACCACATTGGGATCCAGCTGAATCAGATTTTCCTGCTCTGGCAGCAGATCAATCGAGCCGCCATAGCGCACCCCCGGATAAAGATCATGCATGCGATTGAAACAGCGCAGCAGGGTGCTCTTGCCGCAGCCGGACGGACCGATCAAGGCGGTGACCTTGTTATCGACCAGCGGCATGCTGATGTCGTCCAGCGCCTGGGTACCATCACCGTACCAGAACTTCAGATTGCTGATGCGCGCGCGCAGCGGCGCATCCGGTTCCAGGTACCAGTGCTCGCGCGTCGCTTCGCCGGGAGATTGAGCGAGTGGGTTTTGTATGCTGCTCATATTTATCTACATAGTGTCTGTGTGTGTGTCTGCGCAGAATCTAGCTGTACTGTCTGGTATTGATTGGTGACGCTATCGACGCGCACGATAGCGGATGAAAATGGCCAGACCATTCATGATCAGCGTCATCAGAATCAGCACCACGCCGGCGGCAGCGGCGGTGATCTGAAAATCGGCCTGCGGTCGGGAAATCCAGCCGAACATCTGGATCGGCATGACCGAAAACGGGCTGTTCACCCAGTCCAGGTTGATGAACGGGAATTCGCCGCTGACCGGCGAGCGCGGTAAAAAGGCAATAAACGACAGCGCGCCGATGGTAATGATCGGCGCGGTCTCGCCAATGGCACGCGACAAACCGACGATGGCGCCGGTGATAATGCCGGGTTTGGCCGCGGGCAGGATGTACAAAGACATCGTCTGCCACTGGTTGGCGCCAAGTCCATAGGCGGCCTCGCGCAGTTCGTTCGGAATCGAGCGCACCGCTTCACGGGTGGCGACAATGATGATCGGCAGAATCAACAGTGCCAGCACCATGCCGGCCACCAGCACGGTCTCGCCCATGCCAAAGGTGTAGATAAACAGACCCAGCGCGAGCAAGCCATAGACAATCGATGGCACCCCGGCCAGATTGGAAACATTGATTTCGATGATGTCGGTGAACCAGTTCTGATCGGCATACTCTTCCAGATACAGCCCGGCACCGACACCCAGCGGGATGGCCAGAAAGGCGGTCACCAGCATCACCATGATGGTGCCGACCCAGGCCGAGAGTATGCCTGCCTGCAGCGGCTTGCGGGATGGAAACGAGGTGTAGAAATCGGCATCGATCAGGCGCGGATAACCGCTGATCAGCAAATCCAGAAACAACGCCAGCAGCGTGCTGATGGCGATAAACAACACCAGCATGCCGAGCGCGGCAAACAAAAGGTCGCGCGCACGGTTGCGGCGCGACAATGCAGCAAAATCGACCTTGCTGACGGTTTCAGACAATCTCGCCAATGGACACCTCAATACGCCTGCCGATAGCGCTTGCGCAGATAAAAGCCGATCAGATTGAACACCAGCGTGAGCAAAAACAACACCAGCCCGGCAGCAAAAATGGACTGGTAGGCAATCGAACCGTGGCGCACATCACCCAGACTGACCTGGACAATAAAGGTGGTGATGGTAGCGGCACCCTCCATCGGATTGAAAGTGAAATTGGGCATTTGCCCGGCAGCGATCGCCACCACCATGGTTTCACCCACCGCCCGCGACATGGCCAGAATGAAGGCAGCGGTGATACCGGATATGGCCGCCGGAATGATCACTTTCACCGCGGTATGGAATCGACTGTAGCCAAGCGCATAAGCCGCCTCGCGCACGCCGTTGGGCACCGCGCGCATGGCGTCCTCGCTCAATGAAGTGGTATAAGGCAATATCATGATGCCCATGACCAGACCCGGTGCCAGCATGTTGAACCCAGGCAGTTGTGGAAAGATTTTCTGCAGCAGCGGTGTCACCAGCAGCAGGGCGAAATAGCCATACACCACGGTGGGCACGCCTTCCAGCAATTCCAGCAGCGGTTTCACCACCTCACGCACGCGTACAGGCGCGTATTCACTCAGATACACCGACAAGATCAGACCAAAAGGAACCGCCACCGCCAGCGCGATGAACGACACCACCAGGGTGCCCGACAACAACGGCCAGATACCAAATGTGGGCTCGGCAAACATCGGCGTCCAACTGGTGCCGGAAACGAATTCCCACAGCGACACGTTGGCGAAAAATGTCAGCGACTCGCTGAGCAACACATAGACAATGCCCAGCGTCACCAGCACTGATATCGCCGCTGCCAGCAGCAGACAGTAGCGCGCGAACTGATTCACCAGTTCGCGCTCACGCAAGAACTGCGCTGATACTTTGCACCTGCCTGATGTGGACTGCTTGCTGTTTAATTCCGTCATGATTGCTTATCGCATTGTGAGTGCAACGTGGATCAGTAATGCTTTTCCCGATTCAGCGCAGCGACCGGATCCACACCCACTTCCGAGCCCTCGAAAGCGGTACCGATTTCACGTTCCCGCATTACCCGCAATGCTGCCGCGCGCGCGCGCGCGCCCAGCGGCACATAGCCGACCTCTCGCACCAGCTCAGCGTTTTCTGCGGCATAGATAAACTGCACAAATTTTTCCAGGTAAGGCTTGGCCATCACTGCGGCCTTGTCGATATAGTAATACAAGGCGCGCGTCAGCGGCTGGTAGTCACCACTTGCCGCGGTTTCAAATCCGGGGCTGACCGGCTCGCTGCCGCGCCAGCTTATCGGCACGGCTTTGAGTTTGTCGCTGTTTTCCAGCAGATAAGCGAGACCGAAAAAGCCCACCGCATTGATGTCATTGGCGATGCCCAGCACCAGCACGTTGTCGTCCTCACTGGCGGTGTAGTCACCGCGGCTGGCGTGTTCTCGTCCGACCACGGCGGTGGTGAAATAATCGTAAGTACCGGAATCGGTGCCGGCGCCGAACAGACGCAAGGGACGATCGGGAAAAGTTGCCCGAATCTGGTTCCAGTTGTTGATCACACCCTGGGCTTCGGGTGCGTACATGGTTTTCAGTTCGGCAATGGTCAGATAGTCGACCCAGTCATTATCGGGGTTAACCGCCACACTGAGCGCATCCAGCGCTGCCGGCACTTCAATGAACTCAATGCCGTTTTGCTTGCACAATGCCAGCTCGCCGGGACGAATCGGTCTGGACGCACCGGTGATATCGGTCTCGCCGCGACAGAACTTTTTGAATCCGCCGCCGGTGCCGGACAAGCCAACGGTCACCCGAATGCGACCATCCTGGGCAAGCTGGAACTCTTCCGCCATGGCTTCGGAAACCGGAAAAACGGTGCTGGAACCATCCATTTTCACCGTGTCAATGGATACCGGATCCTGCGTCAGCACCAGCACAACCATGAGCAGCATGGCCAGCATCACCCCAGCCGGCAGCAGCGCGCTCTTCCATTGTTCAGTCATGCTGGTCTCCGCATTGCTGTGCAGTTTTGAGGCTATTCATGAATAATCCTGGCCAGGCGTGTATCAGCCTTCTGCGCGCTAGCCTCACAGCTGAGCTGCCGCTGCTGTGAGGTCACGCCAACGGAGCGTATCTCTAAGGCGAATTGGAAGTTATTGATGGCAAGCGCTTTTGCCTGCGCTGATGACTATACCAGCATCAAAGCGAGCATGTCTGGGTGCCATCACTTGCCCATTCAATATAGTAGGATAGGCTAGCAAGCAGAGATTACAGTCAGATTACAACAAGCTGCACGGATTTATGATCATAGCTCAGGCCTTAATCCTTTTCATCTGCAATCAGCTCGAAGTCACCCAGCTCGACGCTACCGGGATTGTATTCGCGAATAAAGTCGCGCAACCCGTTTTGCACTTGGCGTATCTGTGCCGGAAATGCACCGGTGACGGCGGCCAGACCCAGACTGCCGATGCGCAGACATTTCGGCTCCGGCAATCTGTCAGCACTCGAACCACAACCAAAACTGCTTGAGCTGACCGCATCACAGCGATTGCCGACCCTGGAGCCGGTGCAGCGCTTGAGTTCGTCTCGCAACATCTGCTGGGCGCGTATGGCCTGCACGAATATGCCGTGTTCGGCCACCAGTTCGCCGGCACGCTCGCGGGCCGGGGACATCTGATCCGGCTGCAGCCTGGCCTTGATCTGCTGGTGATAGTCACGAAATGCCTGGCGACCACTTTCTGCAGCGAGAAAGGACCAGCCGTAGGCTTCGATCAGATCCTGCGCCACGAAATTGCCGTCCTCATACATAGCAGCTATGCGAAACTGGGCAAACTTGTCTCCGATCTCGTTCAGATGCAGGTACAGTTTGTGGGCACGCTTATAATCGGCCTCGGCATAGGCTTCATCTGCACGTTGCTGCAGCATCTGCAGCGCCTGCACAGCATTCATGTTGCCGCGACCGTCTATTCCTGAACCCAGATTTTGTCCCCAGGCAGCGTGTGCATACAAGCCGGCGGCAACTATCATCATCAGCAATGGCAGTGAGCGTTTGAACATGGTGGACTCCATCGCTTTGCAGCGTTGATCGATTCATGGATTGACACCTTATGACCGGCAAACGAGGGCGCAGGTTTCAGCCATCAGAACTGGAGGGCGGCCAGGCATGGGCATCAATGGCGTCAATGTAGGCATGCTGGCTGGCATAGCCCAGCACTGGAATGACCACCACCAGACCGAGGCCCAAACTGGCAAAGCCCAGTGCAGTCATGGCCACAATGATACTGATCCAGACCAGCATCGTCGGTTTGTTGCGCAACACGGCGTTGATGCTGCTGACGATGGCAGTGACCATGTCAACATCGCGATCGACAATCATCGGCAAAGAGAATGCGGCGGCGGCGAAACAGATGCCGGCAAAAATGGAGCCCACGGCGCTGCCGATGGCGAGAAACAACAGCACTGCCTGCCAGCCCTGCACCCCGCTGACGGGAAAAAACACGTGCACCATGGAGGCTGCGCGCACCCAGACCAGGAAGATGACCAGCAGTACCAGCGCAAACAGCATGGCATCAAGCTTGGCCAGCCGCATCCTTAGCATGCTGCGCCGCAGCGACGGCGTCTCGCCACGCTGTAACTGGCGACTCACCGAATATAATCCGGTGGCCAGTACTGGCGCCACAAAAACAAAACCGGTCAGCATCGCCAGCACCAGCACGTACTGACCGACTTGCCAGGCCAGCAGCACAACCACTGCGCTAAGCATAAACATCGACACACCGTAGCTGATGCTCACCCGCAGACTGGCGCGGTAATCGGCCCAGCCACAGGCCAGCCAACGCCACGGCGCATGCACTGACAATTGCCGGCAAGGTGCTGCAAATGGCCGCGTGGCGTGGTCGGTGCGCCGCTCGGACGCATTCTGCTGGCGGGTTTGTTTATCGGTCATGCAGCATGTTCACCGGATGCTATAAGGTGATGCTGCAAGTATGAACCGAATGTTTGTGGTGTGCCACCTGCTAGAGCGAAAGCATCACCGGCTGATCATGCTCAAGTCAGCACCTGCAACCTTAACGTTTGATGTTTTTCTTCAGCCGTGACAGTGCCTGCAGTTGCGCCTGCGCCTTGGCCAGTTCACGCTGCACTTCGGCCAGATCGCGTTGCCCGGCCTGATCGGCGAGTTTGCGTTCGGCGTCTTCCTTGGCCCGCAGCGCGGCGGCTTCGTCCAGATCCTCGGCGCGCTCGGCGGTATCCGCCAGCACCGTCACCAGATGAGGCTGCACCTCCAGCAGGCCACCGGAAATATAATAATTCTGCTCCTCGCCGTCTTCAGTCTGCACCCGCACCTGACCCGGCACCAGCCGCGTCAACAGCGGGGCATGCCGCGGGGCGATACCCAGTTCACCCATCTGACCGGTGGCATAGACACGCACGGCCTCACCGGAAAATATTGATTTCTCGGCGCTGACGATGTCGCATTTGATCGTGGCCATGTGCTGGTACCTGTTGCTGTAAGCTGAAAAAGGCTGTTTGCGCTGGCTCAGGCCGCTTTTTGTTCCATCTTTTGTGCTTTTTCCACCGCCTGCTCGATCGAACCGACCATATAAAAGGCCTGCTCCGGCAGATGATCATATTCACCGTCAACAATGCCTTTGAAGCCGCGGATGGTATCCTGCAGCGACACATAGATTCCCGGCGAGCCGGTGAACACTTCGGCGACAAAAAACGGCTGGCTGAAGAAACGCTCGATCTTGCGCGCACGCGCCACCGTGGCCTTGTCTTCCTCGGACAGCTCGTCCATGCCGAGAATGGCAATGATGTCTTTCAATTCTTTATAGCGCTGCAGCGTGCCCTGCACGGCGCGGGCCACATCGTAATGTTCCTGACCCACGGTGAGCGGATCCAGTTGGCGGCTGGTCGAATCCAGCGGATCCACAGCCGGATAGATGCCCAGCTCGGCAATCTGGCGGGACAGCACCACGGTCGCATCCAGATGCGCGAAGGTGGTCGCCGGCGATGGATCGGTGAGGTCGTCGGCCGGCACATACACGGCCTGGATCGACGTGATGGAACCGGTCTTGGTGGAGGTGATGCGCTCCTGCAGATCGCCCATTTCCTTGGCCAAAGTCGGCTGGTAGCCCACTGCCGAAGGCATGCGGCCGAGCAGCGCCGAGACTTCGGTACCAGCCAGCGTATAACGATAGATATTGTCAATAAACATCAATACGTCACGGCCTTCATCGCGGAAATTCTCGGCGATGGTGAGACCGGTCAAGGCCACGCGCAGACGGTTGCCCGGCGGTTCGTTCATCTGGCCAAACACCAGCGCCACCTTGTCCAGTACGTTGGAATCCTTCATTTCGTAATAGAAGTCGTTGCCCTCGCGGGTGCGCTCGCCGACACCGGCAAACACGGAATAACCGGAATGTTCAATGGCGATGTTGCGAATCAGCTCAAGCATATTCACCGTCTTGCCGACACCGGCACCGCCAAACAGGCCGACTTTGCCGCCCTTGGCAAACGGGCACACCAGATCGATCACCTTGATGCCGGTTTCCAGCAGTTCATTGCTGCCTGCCTGATCTTCATAGCTGGGCGGACGACGATGAATCGGCATGCGCTTATCGGTGTCAACCGGACCTGCTTCATCAATCGGATTGCCCATCACGTCCATGATGCGGCCGAGCGTGGCCTCGCCCACCGGCACACTGATCGGCGCGCCAGTGTCAGACACCGAAGCGTTGCGTTTGAGGCCATCGGTGGAGCCCAGCGCAATGGTGCGCACCACGCCGTCGCCCAATTGCTGCTGCACTTCCAGCATGATTTCGGTGTCATCAATAATCAGCGCGTCCATTACGTTGGGCACGGCATCGCGCGGGAACTCCACGTCGACAACGGCGCCGATGATTTGTACGATTTTGCCTTGGTTCATTGCAATAGCCTCTGTGTTTACTGCCAAGCAGTCTTGTTCAATCAATTATTCAACAGCACTGACTTTGCGCTCTGTGGCCGATCTGCTGCTGTAAGTGCATATCAAGTCAGTTACATCCAATCAGTTATTCATTCAAAACATCGTTTCATGCAGCAGTTCAGTTCGTTGTTCGCTGTTGCAAACTGTCTGCAAGCTGTTGCGCAAAGCGCTGATACAGCGCTGCCAGTTGCTGCTCGACGGCCTGCGAGCTTCTGGCGGTAACCGTCATCGATGTACGCTGGGGAAAATTCCATGTCTCACTGCCATCGGCTGCCAGCACGTAAACTCTGGCATTGAGCACACTGCTGCCTGTTTTCATGCGTCCACCCGGTCGCAACAGCACTTCCATGATGCGCACCCGCAAGCTCTGTTCGGCCTGGCGGTGCGACATATCACGGTTTTGCAACTCAGCCATGATCGTCTCTGACAGCATGCTGGCTTCCTGCGCCGGCGACTGCAGATCGGCGCGATCTTCCCAGCTTACCTCAACACCGGCATATTGTCCGTCGGTCGCGGCAGCTGCCGGCTGATCAGCCGCGCTGGCCAGCACCGGTGACGCTGCCGCCGGGCGTGGGCGATCGGCAAACATGCCGCAAGCCGCCATCAGCAGCGCCAGTATGATGCCCAGGCAAGCTCGCATCCCGACGTATTAAACCGCTGCCGCGCCGCTGACGATTTCAGAGATCTCCTGGGTGATCGCTGCCTGCCTGGCCTTGTTGTACACCAGGTTCAAATCGTCGATTAGATCGCTGGCATTGTCCGAAGCACTCTTCATCGCCACCATGCGCGCGGCATGTTCACTGGCCAGATTCTCCAGCACCGCCTGATACACCAGTGACTCTATGTAGCGGGTCAGTACGTAATCCAGCAGCTCGCGCGGTTCCGGTTCATACAGATAGTCCCAGTTCTGCAGTAACTGTTCTTCATCTTTGGCGTGCGGCAACGGCAGCAACGGTCTGATCAGCGGCTGTTGTGTCATGGTGTTGATGAAGTCGGTATAGCTCAGATACAGACGATCGACCTGACCCTCACGATAGCTGTCCAGGATGGTCTTGATGACACCGATGAGGTCTTCCAGCCGCGGCTGTTCACCAAGCCCAGAGGTGGTCGCCACCACGTCAATTCCACTGATGTTGCGGAAATACTGATTCGCCTTGCGGCCGATAGCGACCATGCTAATGGCCGCACCATTGTCGTGTTGTTCCTGAATGTGATTGATCAACAGACGGTTCTGGTTGCTGTTGAGACCACCGCACAGGCCGCGATCGGTGGAGACAACAATATAACCCACCGCGTTGACCTGCTCGCGCTCGACCATGAACGGGTGCCGGTATTCCGGGTTGGCCTCGGACAGATGACCGACGACCTGGCGGATCATTTTCGCATAGGGACGCGATGCCGACATGAGCTCCTGGGATTTGCGGATCTTGCTCGCCGACACCATCTCCAGCGCCTTGGTCACCTTCTTGGTGTTCTTGACGCTGCGGATCTTGCCGACAATTTCGCGTGCACCTGACATAGTCGCCTACCTGTGATTGCTTGTTTGCTTGCGCATCAGCTCGATGCTTACCAGCTACCGGTTTTTTTGAACGCGCTGAGGGCATCATGGAAGCGTTTCGCCAGATCGTCGTTCCAGTCGCCTTTGTCGTTCACTTCCTGCATCAGTTCTTTCTGCTCGCTATGCATGTAACTGTGCAGGGCTTTTTCGAAATCAACAATCTTGTCCTTGGGCAGATCGTCGAGAAAACCTTCATTGGCCGCGTACAGACTGATCGCCATTTCCGCCACACTCAGCGGGCTGTACTGTGCCTGCTTCATCAGCTCGGTGACGCGCTCACCGCGCTCGAGCTGGGCGCGCGTGTTCTTGTCCAGGTCCGAGGCAAACTGGGCAAATGCGGCCAGTTCACGATACTGCGCCAGCGACAGACGCACGCCGCCTCCGAGCTTCTTGATGATCTTGGTCTGCGCGGCACCACCCACACGCGATACCGACAGACCGGCGTTGATGGCCGGGCGGATACCGGCATTGAACAGATCGGTTTCCAGAAAGATCTGCCCGTCGGTGATGGATATCACATTGGTCGGCACAAACGCACTGACGTCACCAGCCTGGGTTTCGATAATGGGCAGCGCGGTGAGCGAACCGGTCTTGCCCTTGACCTTGCCGTCGGTGCGTTTTTCCACTTCCTCGGCGTTGATGCGCGCGGCGCGCTCAAGCAGACGCGAATGCAGATAGAACACATCACCGGGATAGGCTTCGCGTCCCGGCGGACGCCGCAGCAACAGCGACACCTGGCGATATGCCACCGCCTGCTTGGACAGGTCATCAAACACGATCAGTGCGTCTTCGCCGCGATCGCGAAAGTATTCACCCATGGCGCAGCCTGAATACGGCGCGATGTACTGCATCGCCGCCGACTCAGCGGCACTGGCATTGACCACGATGGTGTGCTCCATGGCGCCGTGTTCTTCCAGCTTTTGCACCAGCGCGGCGATGGATGACACTTTCTGGCCGACAGCGACATAGATGCACTTGATGCCGGTGCCTTTCTGATTGATGATGGCATCAATGGCCACGGCGGTTTTGCCGGTCTGGCGATCGCCGATGATCAACTCGCGCTGACCGCGACCCACCGGCACCATGGCATCGATGGACTTCAGTCCGGTTTGCACCGGCTGCGATACTGCTTCACGGGTGATCACGCCCGGAGCGATTTTTTCAATCGCCTCGAAGCCGTCGTTTTCAATCGGCCCGGCACCGTCAATCGGATTGCCCAGCGCATCGACCACACGCCCGAGCAGACCCTCGCCGACGGGAACCTGCAGAATTCGTCCGGTACATTTGACCGTGTCGCCTTCGGAGATGTGCTCATAGTCGCCGAGCACGACCACGCCCACCGAGTCGCGCTCCAGATTCAGCGCCAGCCCATAGGTGTCTTGGGGAAACTCGATCATTTCTCCCTGCATGGCATCGTTAAGACCGTGCAGACGACAGATGCCGTCGGCCACGCTGACCACGGTGCCTTCGTTGCGCGCTGTAGCGACAACCTCGAACTGCTCCACGCGCTTGCGAATCAGTTCACTGATTTCCGATGGCTTGAGTTGCGTTTGCATGTTGATTTCCTTCATGACCCCTGCGGGTCGTTACGTTGTTCAGATAATTGCTATGTGGTTAATTTCTGTTGTTCGCTGACAGCGTGTTCAGCCATGCTGCATGGTCTGCGCCAGGCGCTGCAGGCGACCGCGGGCGGAAGCGTCAATGACCTGATCACCAGCACGCACAATGACACCCGCCAGCAGCGACTCATCCACCCTGGTGCCGAGTTCAATGTCAGCGCCAAAACGCTTGGCCAGGCTGCGCTTGAGCTCATTTTGCTGCTGATCGGTCAGCGGCATGGCAGTGCGCACATCGACCTGGAGCATATTTTCTGCTGCCGCACGCAACTGCTCGAACTGCTGCACAATCTCGTGACTTAGCGGCAAGCGGCCATTGTCGGCCAATACCTTGACGAAATCCTGCAGCGGCTGGCTGAAACTGTCTCCGGCGACATCATTGATGATCGCAGCCAGATCAGCAGCGGCCACCCGTGGATGACCCATCAATGCAGCCAGTGCTGGCTCGTTGAGCAGCGCTGCCAGCAGCTTGATCTGCTCTGCATAGGCTGGCAGTTCATCGGCATTGCTGGCGATGGCAAACAGGGCTTTGGCATAGGGCCGGGCCAGGGTGGCGTTTTCAAGCATGGTATGTGGCGTCCAATCAGGCGATCAGTTCGGCCAGCAGCTTTTCATGGTCAGCCGCCTTGACTTCACGGCCGAGCACTTTGCTGGCACCGGCAACACTCAGTTCAACGGCCTCTTTCTGTAATGCAGTTCGTGCCTGATTCTGTGCCTGCATGATCTCGGCTTCGGTGGCGCGTACCTGGCGTTCACGCTCGCTGACCGCATCCTGCTTCGCCTGCTCGATAATCTGATTGCCGCGCTGACCGGCCTGATCAAGGATGCCGGCAGCCTGCTGCCGCGCTTCCTTGACAATCTTGTCAGCCTCGACTTTGGCCCGTTCCAGTTCCTGCTCGGCCCGGTCTGATGCCGCCAGACCTTCAGCGATCTTGGCGCGGCGCTCTTCCAGTGCCTTGGTCAGCGGTGGCCAGATGAACTTCATGCTGAACCACACGAAGATCATCATCGCAATCGACTGCAATACCAGCGTCAGATTAATATTCACAAGCTTTCCTCAAACATCATTGTCAGGTGCAATTTTTGCCTAGGCGCGATCAGGCGCCAGCAGCGTTCTGCAACTGGCCGATGAACGGGTTGGCAAAGGTGAAAAACAGCGCGATACCGACACCGATCATGGCCACAGCATCGAGCAGGCCGATGGCGAGGAAGAATTTGCCCTGCAGCATCGGTGCCAGTTCCGGCTGTCTCGCGGTACCTTCCAGCAGGCGACCACCGAGAATGCCGACACCGATACCCACGCCCAAAGCGCCCAGACCGATCAACAGGCCGATCGAGATCGCAGTCATGCCAATTACAGTTTCCATGGTTTCTCCAGTTTATTACTCAGGTTGTCAAAAAGTGGTTGAAGTATTGTCTTGTCAATGCTGTTCGTGCGCCATGCTCAGATAGACCACCGTCAGCATCATGAAAATGAATGCCTGCAGCGTGATCACCAGTATGTGGAACACCGCCCAGCCAAAGTGCAGCAACTGACCACCGGCAAACGCCAGCCCGCCGATCAGCAGCATTTCGGTCAGCACCAGCAACAGCGTGTTGCGCGTGCTCAGCACGCCGCGCAGATTCAGCAGCAAGGTAGCGGCGACAGTCAAGAACGCCAGCGCCAGAAACCAACCCGGCACGGTTTCCCCAAACAGGACCTGCAGGCCGTCAGCGACCACACCGGAACCGGCGGCAAACACCAGCGCAATGAGGATAAAAATCAGCTCACCGGCATACAGATTACCGAACAGGCGCAGCCCCAGCGACACCGGCTTGGCGAGCAGACCGACCACTTCCAGCAGGAAGTTGAACGCCATAACCAGCGGCCAGAACACTTTTGGCATGCCCATGGTTTTAGGGTTGATCGGGTTCATCGTCAGCTCGCTGACGAAACCGCCCACGCCTTTCATCTTCAGGCTGTAATAAATGATCATGCAGAATACGGCGATGGCCATGCCCATGGTCGCATTGACATCAGTGGTCGGCACCACTTTCTGATATTCGATACCGGCTGTATGCGCCAGCCACGGCAGCCAGTCAACCGGGATCAGATCCATGAAATTCATGAAGAAGATCCACACGAACAAGGTCAGCGCCAGCGGCGCAATCAACGGGTTGCTGCCGCTGAAGACATCGCGTACGTTGTTGTCAATGAATTCAACGATCGCTTCGATGGCATTGAGGAACGGCGGTGGCGCTGAATCGGTGGCCGCCGCCGCAGTGGCCTGCGCGACTGCCTTGCGAAACAGCCAGACAAAAACCGCACCCAGCAACAAAGCCCAGAACAGCGTATCGAGGTGAATTGCCCAGAAACCCATCGCAGCGGCTTCCTCAGCGCCGTGCGCTATGCCCCAACTGCCGTCCGCATGCCGACCAAAAGTCAGGTTCTGCAGGTGATGCTGGATATACCCTGCGCTGGTCTCGTTGCTGCCTTGTTCACTGGCGCTCATGATGAATCTGCTCTACAAAACTTGTTTAACTGTCGTTATCAGGACTGTCGTCACCGGATTTGCTGTTGCTGCTCCAGCCTGGCCAGCAGCCGGGCCTGCAATATCAGATACAGCGGATGCGCCAGCACGAATGTTACCAGTACAGTGGCCGCCGGCACGGTCTGCAAGACAGCAAAAACCAGCATGAACAAAACCGCCACCAGCATCAGCTTGATGACTTCGGCCTTGTATAAGCTGCCGATTCGCTGTGTAGCATGCAATGGAGCCGACAGACCCAGCACACGCAGCGCAAACCAGAGGTTGGGCAGCAGTGATATGCCGCCACCCAGCAATACAGCCAACGCTTGCATCGCTGCGCCGCTGACCAATACGGCCAAAGCTGCCAGCGCAATCAGCATACCCTGAATAGCCAAGGACTGTAGCGCTGCACGTCGCAGTCGGCTGATGCTGGATCCGGACATGGCAGCTTTCTCTACAACCCCGGCAGACGACCCCAACAAAACCACTATGACAACTGTGCCAAACGTCCGGGCGACGCACTGATTTCAACTATTCGCAGTCATGCCAGACAGCGATTACACAGGTCATGTTGACCCGTTTACAACCACAGCCTGCAAAACCATTCAATTATAGCATCGCACAAGGGTTGCCACAATGCCTGATGCTTCTTTGCAATGCTTTTTCATGCACTGAAAAGACTGCGCGCAAATCTGTCTGGTCAGTGATTATGCAATCTGATCGCTGCGGGTTCGGCGTTGCGTGACCTGGCACGATCTACGCTCAGCCATGACTAATGGCAGATGGCAACATGACAGCTCGATGTAAAATGTTATCGTGTTACAAAATTTCAATACAGGAGACAACACTATGCGTTTTATTGGCACCACCATTTTACTCCTCATGCTGTCGCTGACAGCGCATGCAGCCGATGACAATCTGGATGCCGTTTTGGCCGGTTATCTGGAAACCATTGGCGGCCAGGCAGCCATCGATAAAGTTGACAGCGTCAGCGCCACCGGCACACTGATGTTCCCCGGCGGCATGGAAGCACCTTTCACGCTAAAGTTTATCCCGAAAGCGCAGAAAATGCGCATGGATTTCGAGTTTCAGGGCATGCAGGCCACCAGCGCCTATGATGGCGAGCAAGGCTGGTCAGTAATGCCCTTCATGGGCAAGACCACCGCCGAGCCGATGGCCGATGATCAGCTCAAGCAGGCGCGTGATCAGGCCGACTTCCACGGCCCGTTGATCAACCATAAAGACAAGGGGCATACGCTGGAACTGGTCGGCGTCACCGACATAGAAGGCACCGAGGCCTACCACGTAAAAGTCACCAAGGCCAACGAGGATGTCGAAGACTGGTACCTGGATACCGAATACTATCTGCCGTTTCGGGTTGAGTCGGTGGCCAGCATGATGGGTCAGGAAATGGAAACCACCACCACCATGGGCGACTACAAGGAAGTCGATGGTCTGCTGGTGCCATTCTCGATGCAGGTCGGTTTCGGTGACGGTGAAAACCAGCAAGGCATCAACATCGATGAGATGCAGATGAACCCGGACATCGACGCCAGCATTTTCGACATGCCGGAAGTGGCGGCAGAAACTGCCACCGCCGAATAAGACGCTGTATCTTCTTCAGCAATGATCATTTGATTGACCACGCCGATTCCGCAGGAGTCGGCGTTTTTTTATCCCTGCCTGCTGCATCTGCATGTTAGCTATGCTGCCGGCAAAGCGCGGAGATTAACCCATGCACACCTCACTCAAACTAGCTCTGCTCGGCCTGCTGGCCAGCAGCCTGCCGCTGTCGGCACAGATCGAAATCGACAGCTTTACCTTCGGCGGTCTCAGCGCCCGCGCACTGGGGCCGGCCACCATGAGCGGTCGCATCGCCACGCTGGACGCGGTGGAAATCGACGGCAAGCTCAATATCTATGTCGGCGCTGCCAGCGGCGGCGTGTGGAAATCCAGCAACACAGGGATCACCTTCGAGCCGGTGTTTGATGAGCATGCCCAGTCCATCGGCGCCATCAGCATCGACCCCAGCGACAGCGACACCATCTGGGTCGGCACTGGCGAGCCCTGGGTGCGCAACAGCGTCTCGGTGGGTACCGGCGTGTATCGCTCCAGCGATGGCGGCAAAACCTGGCAACTGTCAGGGCTGGCAGACAGCGAGCACATCAGCGCCATCGAAGTCAATCATGACGACAACGACATCGTCTATGTCTGCGCACTGGGGCATGCCTGGAACGCCAACGAGCAGCGCGGTGTGTACCGCAGCAGCGACGGCGGCGAGAACTGGGAGCAGGTACTGTACGTGGATGAAAACACCGGCTGTGGTGATCTGGTGATGGATCCGTCGGCGCCCAATGTTCTCTATGCCGGCATGTGGGATTTTCGCCGTTCGCCGGATTTCTTCCGCTCCGGCGGGCCCGGCAGCGGGCTGTATCGCAGCCTGGACGGCGGTGACAGTTGGCAGCGGCTGGAACAGGGCCTGCCGGAAGGTGAGCTGGGTCGCATCGCGCTGGCGATTGCACCCTCGCGCACCAGCGTGGTGTATGCCAATGTCGAATCCGAGGACACCGCCTTGTATCGCTCGGACGATTTCGGCCATAGCTGGCAGCGCATGAGCGATACCTCCAACGTGCAGATGCGACCGTTTTACTTCGGCGAATTGATGGTCGATCCCACCGACCACCAACGCGTCTATCGGCCGGCGTTTACCACCAGCGTCAGCGAAGACGGCGGCAAAAGCTTCACCTCGCTGTTCGGCTCCGGCTTCGGCGTCGGCATCCATCCCGACCACCACGCCATGTGGATCAATCCGGACAATCCGCAGCAGGTTCTGCTCGGCACCGATGGCGGCCTCTATATCAGTCATGACCGCAGCAACAACTGGAACTTCGCCCGCAATCTGCCCATCTCGCAGTTCTACCACGTCAACCACGATCAGCAGATTCCCTATCAGGTCTATGGCGGGCTGCAGGACAACGGCAGTTGGGCCGGGCCGTCGCGCGGCCCCGGCGGTGTCACCAACTCCGACTGGGACAACGTCGGTTTTGGTGACGGTTTCTGGGTGTTTGTCGATCCCTTCGATGACAACATCGTCTATTCCGAATACCAGGGCGGCAAGCTGATGCGTGTCAACCGTGAACTCAGCGAGATCAAAAGCATCGCACCGATCGCGCGTGACGATGAAAGCAAGCTCAGATTCAACTGGAACACGCCGCTGCATCTGAGCCGCGCCACCCCCGGCACGATTTACTACGGCTCACAATACCTGCATCGCAGCACCGATCGCGGCGAGAGCTGGCAGACCATCTCACCGGATCTGACCACGAATGATCCCGAGCGCCAGCGCCAGCTCGAATCCGGTGGCATCACCATCGACAACTCCACCGCCGAAAACAACACCACCATCTACACAATCAGCGCTTCACCATTGGACGAAGCGCTGATCTGGGTCGGCAGCGATGACGGCCTGGTGCATGTCACCCGCAACGGCGGCGGGGACTGGGACAACGTCAGCGACAACATACCCGATCTTCCGCAGGGCACCTGGATCTCGCGAATCGAGGCCAGTCCGCATGCCGCCGGCACCGCGTTTCTGACCGCCGACGGCCATCGCAGCGGCGACATGAATGTCTATGTCTACCGCACCACCGACTATGGCCAGAGCTGGACTTCGCTGACCACGGAAGACATCAATGGCTATGCCTGGGTGATCCGCCAGGATCTGGAAAACCCGCAGCTACTGTTTCTGGGCACCGAGTTCGGCCTCTACATCAGCCTCGACGGCGGCCAGAATTGGGCGCGCTTTCAGGAAAACCTGCCGCAGGTGGCCGTGCACGACATCAGCATCCACCAGCGCGAACATGACGTCATCGTCGGCACGCATGGCCGTGGCATCTACATCATTGACGACATCACCCCGCTGCGTGCGCTCAGCGCCGACGCCATCGATGACAACGTCGCCCTGCTGCCGTCACGCCCCGGTGTGATGTACAGCGGTGGCGCACTGCAGTCGTTCAGCGGCAACGATGAGTTCATCGCCAACAACCCGCCGGAAGCAGCCATGATCAGCTACTATCTGAAAAAGCGCCATCTGTTCGGTGACCTCAAGATCAACGTCTACGACAGCAACGATGAACTCATCACCAGTCTGCCCGGCGACAAACGGCGCGGCATCAACCGCGTGGCCTGGCCGATGCGGCTGAAACCACCGAAGTTTCCTGCCGCCACCAGCCTGGTGCCCGGCTTCATCGGCCCGCGCCTGCCCGAAGGCAGCTACCGCGTGGAGCTGATCAAGGGCAAGGAAACCTTGAACAGCACGGTGGAACTGGTGCCCGATCCGCGTTCACCGCACAGCGCAGAAGAACGCCAGTTACAGCAAAAAGTGACGCTGGAGTTGTACCAAACGCTGGCCGACCTGACCTACATGCTCGATTCGGTGGATGACCTGGCCGCAGCCATGCGCGAACACGCAGGCGAGCTGTCCGGCAGCAACGCCCGCGACCTCAAGCGCATTGCCGACAAGCTGAAAGATCACAGCGGCACGCTGGCGGTGCGTGAAGGCGGCTTTATCAGCGGCCAGGAACGGCTGCGCGAACGTCTCGGCGAACTCTACGGCGATGTCAGCGGCTATGACGGTCGCCCCACCGACACGCAACTGGAGAGACAACAGCAACTGCTGCAGCAACTGGCCACGGCAGAAACCACCACCGACGAATTGCTCGACGAACAACTGCCACGCGCCAACCGCATCCTCAAACGCAACGACATCGAGCCCTTGCAGCGCATCAGTCGCGCCGACTGGAACGAGCGCGAAGGCATCGGCGCCCCCAACACCGCCGGCCTGAGCAAATGGTTTATCCGCCAGCAACTGCCGGCGCTGCTGCAACTGCGACCGTTTTTGCTCTGACACCTGGTTAATAAGCCGCTGTCAAACGCGAGGCCATCACTGATGGTCTCGAGTCACCATAATCTCGTTCCCACGCTCCGGCGTGGGAACGTATTTGATCCGTACTCATCTCACTGCCATCTCCGGCGCGGGAACGTTTATACCCATGCATTCACACGCAGGAACATGTGAACGAGGCAACATAAAGTGAACACCCACCGCGCATCCTTGACATGCACATGTGCATGTTATTACTGTTAATGTTTAAGATATTTCAGCACAGATCATGAAATCTGAACGCTTGTCCATTCTTGTGTCGCCTGAAGACAAGTCCCGTATTGCGGCGCACGCCGCAAAACTTAACCTGTCCACCGGTGAACTCGTGCGCAGAGCCGTTTCCGCCTACGAACCCGACAACGATCATGAAGAGCTTGCAGTGCTCGCAGCCACGCTGGCTGATGCGGTCAGCCAAGCGGAGCGTCAACTTGACGCAAGCCAAGACCTGCTCGATCAATTCGATGACCGCTTGCAACAAATTCGTCTTCAGGCCAGCAAATCGGCACGCGACGAAAACATTAGCTGGCCGTTTCCGGTCAATCAACTTCACAAGGTGGCAGAATGAGCATCTAGGATGACCTGCGCGACGGCATCCGCAAAGCGATACTTTTACAGGAGCGCGTCGAGCGACTTGCGCGTGGCGTGGAGAAATTCGATCATCAGCTACTTACTTGACCACGAACGACGCCTGGTGCGCATCGAGACACTGATCTCCATGGCACAGCGTCGACAATTGCCTGACGACTGAAATCGTGTTAAGCGACCGCGAGCCGATAGAACATTTTAGAAACACAATGGCCTTTAAACATGATTCGCTTGCAGACATAGTAAAGTCACATTTGCGGCAAGAAATGTCGCTGGTAGCTGTTGCGGGCTGCTAGAGGAACACCCACTGAATCAAGGACGTAGCCAAGGACGACAAGCTCTAGGCATATTGATACGCAGAAAACGTGCTTCCTACTAAGCGAATTCATGTACTCTCTAGGCTTTCCAATGTGCGCGATTTCATTGCGTAAATCCGAGACGGCCTCTGCGAGCTCTGCGATTGAGGAGCAATTCAATAAATGCTTCAATGCGATCTGCACTTCAACGGAAGAATGAGTTTCAAGCGGATACTCATACTTTTCAGTTTTCCGGCCGGCGTCATGTGCGATCGACTCAAGCTGTGTCGCAAACAGCACGATATTTCCTTCGGTAGCGTGGTCAGTCCTAAAGCCAGTTTCATGCTGCATCGCCGAAACTAGCGTACTAAAGCGCTCACTGATACGGAACCACTCGCAAATGACCGTCGGCAGGTCAATTGTTCGACTGTTAATAGGCATATGGAAGTGCGAATTCATCGACTTACATCTCTGTATCGTACTTTTGTTCAGCCCGAGCGATGGATACAGGTCATGGAGCACAGGTGTTCCAGTCTCGTCTGATGTAATAAGTGATATGTTTTCTGGGTGACAGGGCTTGTGTATTAGAATTGCGAAAAGGCCTGAGAGCGAAGCAATATGCTTGTAGGCTTTGTCCACTGGAAGACCGTCGTCAAACTTCAGGTGCAGCCTATATGTGATATCGTTCTTCAGCATCAGCGCAGCAGATGGTCGGCTCTCCTGGATCTCATTGTAGGCGCTCTGGAGCTCTTCTAATACCTCTGGATCGGTGCTGTGAAAGAGAGGCCGAATATCATCATAAACTAAATTGAATGATGCATCATGGCTGACTTCTAGCAACCCAAACGGCGCATGTGACGAAAACTTGGGTTCGGTGCTGAAGCGAACTAAGTTCTTGAAGCCGGTAGGAAAGAAGAACTCTTGAAGTCCTGTTAGAGAAAGCATGACTTCAGAGACTAAGGAGTCATCTGTATAGAAATCACCCATGCGGGCGAATTTAAAGCCAGCTAATCCGGACTGTGTATCCTGTCCATTTCTGAAGGCGAATCCCGAACGTTCCGAGCTAAACTCTCCGATCAAAGAGCAGCGGTAGCCGTCGTCCAATATCCCGTGAAGATGACTGATGGGCGCGAACTTACGATGTGAGGGGATTAAGTATGAAAGTGTTAGACCGCGCTCTGGAGAATATTTAAGCGTCCCAGGAAACCGATTCCCGAAGTCGTCAGGAGCGAAGAAAGCGCCGAGCCACTCACGCGCTTTGAAAAGATCTTGGTCGGAACGCACCCGAGGCCACTCCGTGTGAGATGTTTAAAAGTATACATTAATCAAGGGCGGAGCTTAGCATACCTACTCTTTGTATCCTACAGAACCCAATGAAGTCCATTCACCAAAGTCACTGCGTCATCCTGTAGCATAAAGCACACCCCAACCCGGAATCCTTTATGCCACTGTCCTGGAACGACATACGCGATCGCGCGACCCGCTTTGCCCGCGACTGGCAGGATGCCAGCTACGAGCGCGGTGAGGCGCAGACCTTCTGGAATGAGTTCTTTGCCGTGTTCGGCATGCAACGATCCAGGATTTACAGCTTTGAAAAGCGCGTCGAGAAGCTTGGCGGTGGCAGCGGTTACATCGATTGTTTCTGGCCTGGTCAGCTCATCGCCGAGCACAAGTCGCGTGGCAAGTCACTGCACAAGGCGCATCTGCAGGCGCTGGATTATCTGGATGGACTGAAAGATCGCGATCAGCCGCGCTACATCGTGGTATCGGATTTCGAGCGCATCCGCTTGTATGATCTGGAAGATGGGACAGAAACCGAGTTGCTGACCGCTGAATTGCCGTCTCACATTCGCCTGTTCGGCTTTATCGCCGGCTATCAGATCCAGGAGATTCGCCCGGAAAATCCGGTCAACATCAAAGCCGCCGAGCGCATGGGCAAGCTGCACGATCAGCTCAAGGCGTTTGGCTATGCTGGCCACGATCTGGAAGTGTTGCTGGTGCGGCTGCTGTTTTGCATGTTTGCCGACGACACCGGCATCTTTCAGCCACCGCATGCATTTCAGGAATGGCTGGAGCAACGCTCGCGCGATGACGGCTCTGATCTGGGCGGCATGCTTGCGCGATTCTTCCAGGTACTGAACACGCCGGAACAACAACGCGCCCGCAACATCGACGAGCAACTGGCGCAGTTTCCCTACGTCAACGGCAAACTGTTTGCTGAACACATCCGCATCGCCGATTTTGATCGCGCCCTGCGCGAGGCGCTGCTGGATGCCTGTGCGCTGGACTGGAGCAAGATTTCACCGGCCATCTTCGGTGCCCTGTTTCAGTCCATCATGGATCAGCAGGCACGGCGCAATCTGGGTGCGCATTACACCTCCGAGAGCAACATCCTCAAGCTGATCAAGCCTTTGTTTCTGGACGATTTGCGCAGCGAGTTCGAGGCCATCAAGACCCAACGCAACAAACTGTTGCAGTTTCACAAGCGTCTGCGCACGCTGACCTTTCTTGATCCGGCCTGCGGCTGCGGCAACTTCCTCGTTGTCGCCTATCGCGAGCTGCGTCTGCTGGAGCTGGATGTGCTGCGGGCAGCACGTGCCAGCAGTCAGATGATGCTGGATGTGCACAGCATCATTCAACTCGATGTGGATCAGTTTTACGGCATCGAGATTGAGGAGTTTCCGTCGCTGATCGCACAGGTGGCGCTGTGGCTGACCGACCACCAGATGAACATGAAAGTCGGTGCCGAATTCGGCATGTACTTTGCCCGCATCCCGCTCACCACCAGTCCGCACATCGTCAACGCCAATGCCTTGACCACCGACTGGGCAGAGCTGATTCCGCCACACAGGCTCAAGTACATACTCGGCAATCCACCGTTTATCGGTTCCAAATTCATGACCGACGAGCAACGGCGTGATCTGGCCGATGCCTGTGGCAAACTCAAAGGTTATGGCATTCTCGACTACGTTACCGCCTGGTATTTCAAAGCGGTGGATTACCTGCGTGGTGACGATGACGATGACGCTACGCCCAGCGACTTGACCAGCGAGCTGCAGGAAGACATCTTCGGCAGTCCCGGCAACGCGGAAATACGGGTTGGTTTTGTTTCCACCAACTCCATTACCCAAGGCGAGCAGGTCGGCGTGCTGTGGCCGTGGCTGTTGCAGCGCGGCATGCACATCCAGTTTGCCCATCGCACCTTTCAGTGGAGCAATGAAGCACGCGGCAAAGCGGCGGTGCATTGCGTCATCATCGGCTTCGGCAGCGACAACTCTTTGCCAAAGGCCATCTATGATTATCTGACGCCACAATCCGAACCGCAGGCGCTCAAGGCCGGCAACATCAATCCTTATCTGGTGGATGCGCCGGATGTGGTCTTGCACAACCGCAGTCGCCCGATTTGTGATGTTCCAGCCATCGGCATCGGCAACAAACCCATCGATGGTGGCAACTATCTGTTCACGCCGGAAGAAAAAGCGGAGTTTATCGCGCAGGAGCCGGCTGCTGAAGCCTGGTTCCGGCGCTGGATCGGCTCGCGTGAATTCATCAATAACATCGAGCGCTGGTGTCTTTGGCTGGGCGATTGCCCGCCTGAGCAACTGCGGCAGATGCCGCTGTGTCTGGAGCGCGTCGAAGCAGTGCGGAAATTGCGCTTGGCCAGCAAGAGCAAGCCCACCAACAAATTAGCTGCCACACCGACACGTTTTCATGTTGAGAATATTCCTGATAGTGAGTATCTGGTAATTCCCGAGGTTTCCTCAGAGCGCCGACAATATATACCAATCGGCTTCATACTCCCATCAACGCTGGCAAGCAATCTGGTAAAGGTCGTCGCCAATGTTTCCAAGTATGAGTTTGGAATACTATCAAGTCGTATGCATATAGCCTGGGTGCGCAGCGTCTGCGGCAGGCTGGAAAGCAGATATCGCTATTCAGCCGGCATCGTCTACAACAACTTCCCCTGGCCGCAGCAGTGCAGCGACAAACAGCGCGAAAAGATTGCCGACTGTGCCCGTGACGTGCTGGCTGCACGTGAACACCACCCGGATGCCAGCCTGGCCGATCTGTACGATCCGCGCAGCATGCCCGCCGAGTTGCTCAAGGCGCATCAGGCACTCGACCGCGCCGTCGATTCAGCTTATAGCCGCCGCAAGTTCATTGGCGATGCGGATCGGGTGGCTTATCTTTTTGAGCTTCATCTTGAGCTTGTTGCGCCATGAGGGCGATCTCAGCATCATAACGGTGTACCGAAATGATTTCTGATACCGGCAGGGCAATCATGAAATTCTGATAAGCCATATCCTTGTCATCCTGCTTCCCCTGTTGCACAGATTCTGAGTTCTCAGCTTCCACTTCAGACTCATTGCTGTCCAGCTCATTATTGTGCTCATCAGCAAACAGTGTTGATTGCATAATTTCAAGATAGTTAAGTGTGTAGTGCACTTTGAACTCAGCATCCCGATAGCCAGAGAGCGTCAGAAACAGCTCTATCCAATCTCGATCATGCTGCTGATTGGGATCTGCAATGATGGTCACATAGCCAATATACACCTTGTTGTTGCTCATAGTCACCATGACAGGTTCTGAATCAATTCTGGCATAGAGCAAGGTTTTTTCCAGTTCGTTGGCTTCTACAGCCTTGCTCCAGTAATCATATTGATTCACGAACAGGTTCAATAACTTTGCAACCGGCCATGAGATCAGTGGTGACAGCACAAATGTGATCCCAGAGAAATGACCAAAGCAGCGACCATGCAAAGAACAAAGATCAAGCATCCAGCGGTCAAATGACCAGATCAAGGAGAATAAACCTAACGCAATAAAGTAGCCATGGTATGCAGAGGTCAGATAGAGCTTCTGGCCATCAGACCTGGCAATCTGATAACGGGTGATTTCGCATGTACGGGAAAATACGAAGCCTGCCACAACCGGCAACAGAGCAAGCGGAATCAGCAGTTTGTCCATGCTCTTCCAACCTGACCCTTTAAAATCCCCATACTCTTCGAGGCTGAAACCATCAGCCTTACCCCTTACATCGTATTATTATCCTACTCGTATCTTCGCCATCTCTTTCATCTGCTTGCGTACTTTCTTTTGATGCAGCATTTTTGGAACATCAATCGTTACGCCACCTGTAGGCG
>CAZHRH010000004.1:0-39272 GCA_964534475.1 uncultured Wenzhouxiangellaceae bacterium | reverse complement strand
ACAACCCGGCGGACAAGGATACCGTCTTCAAAATCGGGCAGGGATGCCCGCCTTTTTTTTACCATTCTCGATCTTTTCAGTATTGGTCTGCATGTGGCTTCCCCGAATGTATTACGGCTGGCTTGATGCACACCGCCCACGTTGACCGTCATTGTTGATCAGAGGTTCCCTAGCTATTTGCCGCCTGTGATCATGCTGCCTGCCACTCGCGGCACAGCAGTTGCGTTTCTGCATCCTGCAGTGCTTCGCCGGTAAGACCGCAGCGGGCACCGGCGACGCTGCGCTGATGGAATACGCAATCATGGCACACTCCGAATGGCTTGCCGTCACGCGCTTGTTGTAGTTTTGTCAGCAGCGCCTGTAGCATCTGCTCTTGTCTGTTAGTCTCCAGCGCATCTTCCTCCAGCAGGGCCTGCAAGCCGTGCCAGTTACTGGTGTCCAGCAAGGCAGTCCCGGCGGCTGTCAACTGCAGATGCTGCTTGCGCGCTTGCGGGTGAGTACTGTGTTTTTGCAGCAGGCCTTTTTGTTCCAGCAGCTTGATGGATTGCGATACCGTGCCGCGGGTCAGGCCAAGATACTCGGCCACAGCGATGGGCATATCGCTGTAACGATTGGCGCGGCGCAGATAGGCCATTATCTGCACATGCACTGGTTGCAGTCCCAGTGCATTGGCGTCATCGCGCAGCTCCTGCTGCAGCAGATTGCCCAGTCTTTCCAGCAGGTGTAGGGTTTTGCTCATTGGTGCAATGTAGCGTATCGAAACATAACTTGACAAGCAGAACGAGTGTTGGGTAAGCTTATTATGTATCGACTCGATACATCTTATTCAACGCCATCGGAGTATTTTCATGATCAGAGCTGTGTTCAAGCAAACGCGTTCAGGATTCATTGCAGTGTCGCTGTTGTTGCCAATGCTGCTGCTGGCGGCAGACGGTGATGTGGACTATCCGGCAGACTACCGACAATGGCAACACGTCAAATCCATGCTCATTGAGCCTGGCCACCCGCTGCATGCTGCATTCGGTGGTCTGCATCATATATACGCCAACCAGCCGGCCATGGAAGGATATACCAGCGGCACTTTCCCCGATGGTGCGGTGCTGGTGTTTGATCTGCTTGATGTGGATGAAGATGGGCATGCGGTAACCGAAGGTGAACGCAAGGTGCTGGGCGTGATGCAAAAAGACAGCGAGCATTTCGCCGCCACCGGTGGCTGGGGCTTCGAAGGCTTTGCCGCTGGCAATGCCGACCAGCGCGTGGTGGGTGATAATGCCGCGGAAGGCTGTTTTGCCTGTCATCAGCCGCAGGCTGAAAGCGATTATGTGTTCAGCCAGTGGCGGGAATAACAGGCAATGGCAAATGCTGCCAAGATGGCGCCGGACTGGCATATCTCAGAGTGGCTGAATACCGAACAGGAATGCGGCCTGGAGGCATTACGCGGTCAAGTGGTGGTGCTGGAAGCCTTTCAGATGCTGTGTTACGCCTGCGTGCAGCACAGCCTGCCGCAGGCCAGGCGCGTGCATCAGTATTATCATCAGCTTGGCGTGCAGGTCATTGGCCTGCACAGTGTGTTTGAACATCATGCTGCACAATCAGAAACCGCTTTGCGGGCTTTTGTGCAGGAAAACCGCCTGGGTTTTCCCATTGCTGTGGATGCCCACGCGCAGCAGGGCGATCTGCCGCTGACCATGGCCGCGTACAGCATGCAGGGTACTCCGACCTGCGTGCTGATCGATCGGCTGGGTCGCCGCCGGGCACAACATTTCGGCGTGGTGGCTGATCTGCAGTTGGCGGCAGAAATCACCAGCCTGCTGCTGGAAAACCATTCAATCTGACTGCCAGCCCAGGCTGAGCCGCAGCGTGGTGCCCTGTCCGGGGAAATAGCGAAAGTTGCCGAAGGCGAAATCGGCACGTTCGGCATAGCGTTTATTGAACAGGTTTTCCACCCGCAGGCGCAATAGCCATTGCCGGGCCGGTTGCCAGGCGCTGGCCAGATGCACCAGGGTGTGACCCTGGTAGCGGGCGCTGTTGGCGGCATCGAGAAAATAGCTGCCCAGATGTTCGACTTCAGCGCTGATTTCCAGACCGGCACCGGCCTGCCACTGCAGCCGCAAAAAATTCTGCCACTTCGGTGCGGTATCGACCTGGTTGCCGCGGACAAAGTCCTCGCCGCTGCCGGCATAGCTGTCCGAGGCATACTCGTGATCGGCGAAGCTGCCGCTGTAGCTGGCCTGCAGATCAGCACCAAGACTCAGTTCGGTCTGCCATTCGATACCTGTCGAGCGGATCGCGCCATCGGTGACGTTGAAGCCATCGGCGTTGCGGAAAATCTGGTCGTGGCTGCGCTGGTAAAACGCGTTCAGTTGATAACGCAAAGCTGCGAGTTGACCGTCGATCCCGGAACTGATGCTGAACAGTGTTTCACTGTTCAGATCGGCCACCGTCTGGCCGTTCTGCAGGCGATACAGTTCGGTTGCCTGTGGTGGCCTGAAACCGCGTGCGATGCGCCACTGCCACGAGGTTTGCTGCTGCAGTGGGATACTCAGTGTCAGTGACGGCGCCAGATTGAAAAAACCATCGCGGCGATCATCAGGGCGGGTGAACAGGCAGCCGCCAAAACCGCAGCTTGTGCCATCGTCGCGGCTGTTGCCGCTGCGCATGTTGTTGTCATAGTTGTAGCGTAAATACTGGCTGCGCAGACCGGCATCGAGCTGCCAGCCATTGCTGAATTGATACTGGTAGCGCAGCCACTGACTCAGGCTGATGGCTTTGACGTCGTAGTCGTAATGCAGCCCGGCCGGGCGGGTCGCGCGAAGAAACGCAGAGCCTTCGCTGATCGCCGCAGCCTGAAACTCACGCAGAAAGCCACTGGCCCACTCTGCATCAAGGCCGATCTGCAGTGATGAGTTATGCCAGCGGCGCTGCCAGTCCGACTGCACGCCGATGCTCTCCTGGCCGTTGTTCTCCAGCGGCTGGCCGGGCAGGAAATGCTGCAGGAATTCCATCCGGCTGCGGCGGGCAAAACCGGTCAGGTTAAAACTCTGTGTTGGCTCGGGCTGCCACTGCCATTGCTGTACCAGCCGCACCGCGCTGGCCTGGCGAAACGCTTCCGGATTGGGGTTGGATTTGCGCACAACCGGATCACGAAAGGCATCCTCGCCGAGGATGAAACCGGCGGTCTGCTGGTCCAGATAAGCAGCGTTGATGAAGGTGTTGACCTGGGCAGTGCCGATGATGCGCTGGTCGGCGAATTCACCGAAAAAGTGCTGGTAGCCTTCGTCGGCGCGAAACGAGTTGCTGTTGCTGTGGTTGATGGCAATGCTGCTTTGTTCCAGCCTGGCCTGTGCGTCCACACGCACAAAATCGTTGTCGCCGCCGTCCAGCCGCAATGCATACTGTGGCCGCAGCGCCAGCGGTTCGGCCTGCACGTCAATGACGCCGAACAATGCGTTGGCACCGTGCTGGGCATCGCCCGGGCCGGGCAGCATGCGCACCGATCCGGCATTGTTCAGATTGATCTCGAACAGTTGATTGACGTTGCAGAAACCGGCCGGGCGGATTGGCACGTCGTGTTCGAGGAACAAAAACGCACCGCAGGCACCGGCTCCGGTGAACACCGGCGAGCGGATCGCGGTGAGGTGTTCCTGGCCGCTGCCGCGGCTGATCCAGACACCGGGCAATGCTGCCAGCAACTGTTGTGGATGCTGCGCCTGACGCTGTTCTATGCCATCGCGATCCAGGGCGTAGACTTGTTGCGCGTTGGCCTGCAGTGCGCGCTCGCGTACCTCAAGTACACCCAGTTCAGTGTCGTTGTCGCCATCTTCCGCAGTCGCGGTCGTGTCGTCAGCAACAGTTGTGGCAGAGATGATCAGTGCCAGCGTGACTATCGCTACACTGGCAGCAAGGTGCTTAAACGAATTCATGGCGTTTGCCATCATAGAGCGTATGCGCAGACAAAGACAGTACTTATGCAGGTATCAGAAAGTGTGAACAGGAACTGATCATGGCGGATCCTGCCAGCGATGCATATCCTGCCGATGCGGCACTGATTGCTGCCAGTCGCAAAGGCGATCTGGCTGCATTCAAGCAGTTGTATAGACGCCATAAACGTTTTCGCGCGCCGAGGCATCCAACCGTGCAAGTCATTCTTTTACAGCAACGGAGACACAAAGATGAGCAAACACAACACAATCATTGCCGGCATGATCGCCATTATGACGGCCTTGCTGATCACTGCACCACTGCTGGCGCAACAAAACATCGACGAACAGCGCGACATGAGTCCGGACGGCAGATTCAAGCTCGCGCTGGTCTCCGGTGACGTCGTCGTCGAGGGCTGGGAGCAGAACCGCTTTCAGCTTACCGGCACGCTCGGTCACGAAGATGACGAACTGAGCATCAAAGGCGATGCCGACAACTGGAGAGTCAAGATCGAACCGCACCAGGATCGCGGCTGGTTCGGTGGCGGCAGCCGCAAGCACACTGATCTCAAACTGATGCTGCCGCATGCGGCTGTGGCCAGACTGACCTCGGTCAGTGGTGATTTCGACATCAGCGGACTGGCTGGTGAAGCGGTGGCAGTGACCACCGTCAGTGGCGACATACGCGGCAGCTCGGCTGCGCGTGAGCTGCGCCTGAAGACGGTCAGTGGCGACGTCCAGTTCGTCGGCGATGAAAGTGCACTGGAACTGAACACAGTGTCAGGCGACAGTCGCCTCGACGGCATGCGTGGCCGCATTGGCGTGGAGACGGTCTCGGGCGATGTGGACCTGCAGGCGGCAGAAGTTGCCGATCTGAATGCACAAACGGTTTCCGGCGAGATGGACTTCGATCTCGCGCTGGCAACCGACGCCCGCATAAAACTGAATGCCCACAGTGGTGATGTGGTCCTGACGCTACCCGCCAGCAGCAAATTCGAGCTGGACAGCAACAGTTTCAGCGGTGATGTTTACAACGATTTTGGAAGCGCAAACGGCGGCAACGCCAGGATTGACGCCAACACCTTCAGCGGCGACTTGCGTATTCGCAAACGCTGATTATGTTGATACGAGTGCTTGGCTGGCAGCAATATTCTCCTCTATCTTGGCAGTGTCAAAATGATTCTACGCAACTTATCCTGGTAATCTGTCAGACTGTCTTTATTGAGTCCGTCAATAATTTAGACATCTATTACTGCCTAAACTGTGCAGATATCAGAAAAATGGTGATGCCAAGGTGATACGAAATGACGCCATAAGTTCATTCACCACGCCATGCTACGGGTACTTGCATCTCCCACCATTTGTCGGCCGTGGCCGTGTCCGGTCCGTTGTAACCGAGCAGGCGGAAACTGCCATCACGCTGCCAGCGGCCTGCTGCATCGTCTGGCTGTGACTGCAGCCATTCGAGCAACTGCAATTGCATGGCGTTCAGTCGGCGCTGGTTATCACGCCCCTGAAAGCCGATGCTGAGCACGGTCATTGGCGGCGTGTCTTCTACCAGTACGCCACGATTAGTCAGGCCGGTTTCGCCCTGACTGGTGCTGCGATAAAGAAACGCCATGCTGGCCTCATCGCTGTCGCCGCCGGCCATCTCGCCACGCATGATCACTGGCGCGGTCATGGCGATGTCAGCATCTTTGATATGCCGAAACAGGGTAAAAAAGGCTGATCCACGCTGCTTGCGGCGGTCAAACATGGCCTGGCGCACGCTGGCATAGCGCTTCAGCTCGATGGCACCGGGTGGCGTCGGCGCCGCAAAACCTTCCGGCAAGGCGGCCGAAATGCGTACGCTGCCGACGCTGTAATACGGTGCTGATTGCTGCTGATTGGTGATGCCTGGCTGCTGCTGCACGCGAGTTTCCATATCGCCGCCGACGCGCAGGATGTGCCAGTCACCGGGCGCAGTTGTTGTGGCGCTGTTAGAGTCTACGGTGACAGCCACCGGATTGGCGGCATTGCTGGCTGCGGGCTGGATTTCCGGCTGCACGCAGGCTGCCAGCAGTAACGCTGCTGTGATAACGATAACGATGCGGGATGATTTCATGGCCATACCAGTGATTTGTACAATGGGGAATTCGTTGCCAGTACCGACACAGCTTCAGTATAGCTGTGCTAATCTCAGCACAGATAAAAACTGATAAGGAACGGCCATGAGACATGCCATGAGATCGCAGCTGACGTTTAACTGGATCATGATTGCTGTTGCGGCAGCCTTGCTGAGTGCCTGCATCAGCAATACCAATCCCTCGATTGACAGCGAGCAGGTTGCTGCCAGCATAACAGCCGGCGCATACGATGTGCTGATCAAAAACGGCCTTGTATTTGATGGCAGCGGTGGCGAACCGATGGCGGCGGATGTCGCCATCTTCGCTGATCGTATTGCCGCCATCGGCACTGATCTCGGCAATGCTGATGTGGTCATTGACGCCAGCGGCAAGGCGGTGGCGCCGGGCTTTATCAACATGCTCAGTTGGGCCACCGAGTCACTGATTGAAGACGGCCGCTCGCTCAGCGACATCCGTCAGGGGGTGACGCTGGAAGTGTTTGGTGAGGGCTGGTCGATGGGGCCGCTGAACGATCAACTGAAGCAGCAAATGCTGCAGCAGCAGGGCGATATCCGCTTTCCGATTACCTGGACCACATTGGGTGAATATCTGCAGTTTCTGGAGGATAAGGGCGTCGCGCCGAACATCGCCTCGTTCGTCGGTGCCACTACCGTGCGCATGCATGTCCTGGGCGAGGACGATGTCGATCCCGACGCGCAGCAACTGGCGCAGATGCAGCAACTGGTGCGTGAAGCCATGCGCGAAGGCGCGCTGGGGGTGGGTTCGTCATTGATCTATGCACCGGCGTTCTACGCCGAAACCGACGAGCTGGTGGCGCTGATGCAGGCCGCCGGCGAATATGGAGGCCGCTACATTTCGCATTTGCGCAGCGAGGGCAATCGGCTGCTGCAATCGGTGGATGAACTGATCGAGATCGCCAGCCGTTCCGGTGCCGGCGCCGAGATTTATCATCTGAAAGCGGCAGGCAAGGACAACTGGCCGAAAATGGCCGCAGTGTTCGAGCGCGTCGAGCAGGCGCGTGCCGATGGTCTGGACATTACTGCCAATATGTATAACTACACCGCCGGTGCCACCGGGCTGGACGCCGCCATGCCACCGTGGGTGCAGGCCGGTGGTGAATCTGCCTGGATCAAGCGGCTGCAGGATCCTGCCATTCGCGCGCGTCTGCACGAAGAAATCGCCACCCCCACTGATGCCTGGGAAAATCTCTACCTGGCTGCCGGCGGTGCCGACAAGCTGCTGCTGATCGGTTTCAAGAATCCGGCATTGAAACCGCTGACCGGCATGACGCTGGCCGCGGTGGCTGCGCAGCGCGGCACCTCAGTGATCGACACCATGATGGATCTGGTGATCGAAGATCAAAGCCGCGTTGGCACGGTGTATTTTCTTATGTCCGAGGACAACATCCGCGCCAAGATGGCCAAACCCTGGGTCAGCTTTGGTTCCGATGCCGAATCTTCCGCGCCGGAAGGGGTGTTCCTGCAAAGCTCCACCCACCCGCGCGCCTATGGCAATGTGGCCAGACTGCTGGGGCGCTACGTGCGCGATGAGCAGGTAATTTCATTGACTGAAGCCATACGCCGCTTGACCTCGCTGCCGGCGCAGAACCTGAAAATCCAGCAGCGCGGCAGCCTCAAGCCAGGGTACTTTGCCGATGTGGTGGTGTTTGATGCGGACACCATCCAGGATCACGCCACTTATGATCAGCCCATGCAGTTGGCCAGCGGCGTCAGTGAGGTACTGGTCAACGGCGAGCTCGTGCTGCGCGCCGGCGAACACACCGGTGCCTTGCCCGGCCGCGTCGTGCGCGGGCCGGGGTATCAACAGGAATAAACAGAACACAGTCAGGCTGACCTGCATCATGCTGCAGCGGCAGTTTGCCACTTCAGCATGATTGATCTGCGGGCGCTATTCCACATGCTGTATCAGTAACTGTAAGCCATGCAGCACACCGGCAGCAAGCAGGCAGGCGGCCAGCCAGTACCAGTCGGCAGCGGCCAGCACACTGCGCAGTGCCAGCATAAGCATGGCTCCAGCAGCGGCGTTCAGCAGCAGGCTGGTGTTGTTGTATGACTGACCACGCCGCTTCCGCCACCGTACGAGCAGCAGGGTTTCCAGCAGCAGAAACAGCAGCAGCAGATCGGCCAGATGCGGCGAGTTGAACAGGGTTTGCAGATTTGCTGTCATGGCTGACAGAAGCTAACTTCAGCCGCCTTGTGCGGATGATGGCGACTGGCCGAACGGACCGTTGTTTCTGGCCACGGCCAGGTTGATGGTCGAGGCATAACTGACCCAGATCAGATAAGGCAGCAGCAACAGATAACTGATCGGTAGCACAGCACGCAGATGCAGCATCAGTGCCAGCACCGACAGCCACAGGAACACCACTTCAATAAGCGCCCAGTCGGGTCGGCGCCGGATGAAGAACAGCCAGCTCCAGACATTGTTGAGCACGGCATTGATGATGAATAGCGTGATCAGCCAGAAGCGGAAATCACCCTCACTCCCGGCCTGCCAGCCCTGCACCCCGACGATACCGCAGAGCGTAAATATGATCGTCCAGGCCGGCCCGAAAGCCCAGTCGGGCGGCTTCCAGGAGGGTTGTTTCAGGGCATAGTACCAGCTATCCAGGCGTGTCATGGCGGCACCGATCACGGCCATGATGATGACACTGGCAGCGGCGATGCCGATCGGCCACCAGGGCAGAGCGGACCAGTCAATGTTGAACATGATGGCTGGTTCTCCGCTATTGACGAAGAGTTGTTAGGTATCTGGTCATCCCTGCATCATACGTCAGTGCTGGCAGTTGTGCACAGGGGATTGCTGCAGTGGCGTCCTCGATCAGGGTAATGGCCGGTTTAGTATTGCCCAGTGGATAAGGATCGGCTGCAAGTATTCTGGAACATAGCCGGATCAATGCTCGCTATAGGAACCTGCTTGCAGGCGAACGATAACCGAAGCCACGAAATGGCTGAGAAATTCACGTTCAAGCACGCTCCTACGGCTGCAATGCTGGGTCATGCAACACAGCTTGATCATGCTCATGCAGGAGCATGATTGCAGGCGAATGGTTTAACGCGCCAGGCCGAGCAGGTAGGCCATGTCCTTGAAGAAGATGCGCACATGCGCCAGCGGCTTGGCCCGCACCAGTTTCTTGTTCATGTAAGCTTCCCAGGTCAGATACTGCACGTCCTTGTCTTCGCAGATCTTGACGAAGCGCTCGCGACGCTTGTCGCTGCTATACCAGAAACGCTGCAGTATGCCAAGGATGAAAAACACTTTGCCGTGCTCGCGGCGGAAGCGCTTGTGCGCGCGCGCCAGTGCGCTGGCTTTGCCGGTTTGCAGAAACTCGCTGGCGGCCTCACCGGAATACTGACCGGATACCATGGCATAGTAAATGCCTTCGCCGGAGGAGGGCGCCACCACGCCGGCGGCATCACCGGCGAGGATCACATCCTTGCCGTTGTCCCAGCGCTGCATAGGTTTCAGCGGCAGCGGTGCACCTTCGGTACGCACGGTTTCGCAGCCATCCATGCCGGACAGGTCACGCATGCGCGTGCAGGCCTGACGCAGCGAGAAGCCTTTCACCGCCGAGCCGGTGCCGACACTGACCTTGTCGCCATGCGGGAATACCCAGCCGTAAAAGTCCGGTGACATTTTGCCCTGGTAGTACACCGAGCAGCGATGTGGTTCAAAGCCGGGTGTGTTGGCCGGTGGTGCCTTGACGATTTCGTGATAGGCGAACACGTGCGGAATCTTGTCAGCGCCGGGTACGCACTGTTTGGCGATGACCGAAGTGGCACCATCGGCGCCGACCACCACATTGGCCTTGATGTTGAGCACGTTGTCCTTGCTGCGCTCGCTGGCCTTGCCGGGCTGGTAGCTGATCACCGGTTTGCCGTCAGCCGGATCATT
This sequence comes from uncultured Wenzhouxiangellaceae bacterium, assembly GCA_964534475.1. Lineage (GTDB taxonomy): Bacteria > Pseudomonadota > Gammaproteobacteria > Xanthomonadales > Wenzhouxiangellaceae > JAHJQV01. The sequence goes on along the minus strand of CAZHRH010000004.1, from coordinate 29,311 downwards.
GCTGAGCTTCTGGAAGCGTCCCAGTGCGCGTTCGGCACCGGCTTTGCGGGCGCGCTCACGCAGCCACTCATCGAAGAATTCGCGATCGACCATGCCGACATAGCCGCCGATTTCCATGTCCACGGCGTTATTGGACGGTGCGATCATGCGCGCCTGCGTGACCCTGGCCTCGATCTGTTCGTCGGGAATGTCAAAGTCACGGATCAGCCGTGGCGGTATCGCGCCACCACAGGGTTTGATGCGATCACAGCGATCCAGCAACATGACCTTGTGGCCACGTTCGGCCAGCGTCTGTGCGGCTGTGGCACCGGCCGGGCCGCCGCCGACAACAACGGCATCGTATTGGGCGTCAATGTTCATTGTGGTCCTTCCTGTTGATGGTTTGCACTCAAATTAACTGGTCAGTGTTGTTCAATGGATGCTCAACTGGCGGCAATGGCTTCATGCAGCCGATCGGATTGCGGTAACTGCGACTGCTGGCGAATGCGCCAGGCCAGCCAGGCGGCGAGCAGAAACACCAGTCCTTCCAGCAGGAATACAGCGCCGTAACTGTATGCCGGGCTTTGATAAAAATGATTGAACACATCAACGCCAAGGGCGCCGATAAAACCGCCGATACCAAACGCTGCTGCCTGGGCCGCACCCCACAGGCCCATGCGCACGCCTTCCCGATGCTCGCCACCTTCACCGGCCAGCGCCATCATCGAAGCAATCGCGGCGACGGCGAAAACACCGTTGCCAAGCCCCAGTGCAAACACGTTGGCCTGCAGTGGCCAGTCGCCGCCATGGTTGGCAATTTGCCCACCCAACAGCAGACCGAACAATGCCAGCGCCGAGGCGATACAACCGCCGGTGGTCCACAATCTCAGCGAGCCCGACTTGCCGCGCAGGAAAGTACCGCCCAGTGCCAGCACGATCATGCCCAGCAGTACACCGGCGTTCTGTATTCCGGCCATCTGCGTGGATTCACGCGGCGAGTAGCCGAACACCAGACCGGCGAACGGTTCCAGAATCAGATCCTGGGCGGAATAGGCGAGCATGGAAACGAACACAAAGATGGTGAACTGACGCGCGCGCGGATCCGACCAGGCCTCTGCCAGCGCCTGGCGAAACGGCAGCTTGCTTGCTTCCATGCTGGCGCTGGCAGCAGCCGAACGTTCCTTTTCGATGCCGGCGATGGCAATCAGCGTGAGCACAAACGCCAGCGCACACACGGTGCTGGTCACCACGATCAGTCGCTGCAGACTGAACGGTTCCAGAAAATGGCCGCCGATGGCGGCAGTAAGGATGAAACCTGCAATCATCATCACCCAGACAATGCTGCCGGCGGCGGCACGCCGTTGCGGGGCCACGGTTTTTGCCAGCAAGGCCAGCAACGAGGTGCCGGCAGCGCCGACACCAAGGCCGATCAATATAAATGCCAGCACCGCCAGCATCAGTCCGGGTAGCAGTTGTGTGCTCATCCAGGCGGTGGCCAGTGCGGCCAGGATGCCGCCCAAGCCTAGCACGGCGACGCCGCCAATGATCCACGGGCTGCGTTTACCGCCGACATCCGAGGCATGGCCGAGTTTGGGTCGCGCCAACTGGATGGCGTAATGCAGACCGACCAGTGCGCCGGGCAGCATGGCGAGCAGACCCAGCTCAACCACCATGACGCGGTTCAGCGTCGATGTGGTCAGCACAACGATGGCACCCAACGCAGTCTGTACCAGACCCAGGCGGATGATACCGGCCCAGCCCAGATAGTGAGTTGCAGATGTCGATGTGGTTGCGGTGGTGTTCATGACATGTTCAAACGGCCAGATGACGTATGGCAAACGCTGCCACCATCATACCGGAAACATACAGCGTGATGCCGGTGGCGTTGTACCAGGGAGCGTATTTTTCCGGGTCCTGCAGCAGCCGCTGCATCAGCAGCCACTGAGCGAAGGTGATGATGAAAATGGCCAGGCCATGCCAGGGGCGGTCCCAGTACAGCATGAGGCCCGACACCACCAGTTGTGGCAATAACATCACCCAGCAGGCGAACTCGGCTGCGCGCTCCGGCCCAAGCTGCACCGGCAGCGTGCGAATGCCGAGTTGGCGGTCGCCTTCGATAGCCTTGAAATCATTCAGTGTCATGATGCCGTGCGCGCCGGCACTGTACAACAATGCCATCCAGATCACCGGCTGTGACGGCAGCGTGCCGGCCATGACCGCAGCCGCAGTAAACCAGGGCAGGCCTTCGTAACAGATGCCGACGGCGGCATTGCCAAACCAGCCGTTGAGTTTCAGTCGCGCTGGCGGTGCGCTGTAGGCCCAGGCCAGCAGCAGCCCGAACACAGTGGCGATCAGCACCCAGCGTCCCAATGCGGCTGCCACCAGCAGAGACAACAGACTCCAGATGATGGCAATGTACAAACCCCAGCGGCCAGGAATGCGGCCCGACGGAATCGGTCGGTTAGGTTCATTGATGGCATCCACATGACGGTCGAACCAGTCGTTCACCGCCTGGCTGGTGCCGCACACCAGCGGCCCGGTCAGCGCGATGCCGCCGGCCACCAGCAGCCAGCGTTGCTGCAAGGCCAGGCCGGACGATACCAGTCCGCAGGCAAATGCCCACATGGGCGGGAACCAGGTGATGGGTTTGAGCAGTTCCAGTATGGACAGTGGCAGCGGTTTGCTGCTGGTGTTTGTCATCGAATTTCCGGCGTCACTGGCTGTGGTGGCGTCGCTCATGCAGAGGTTCCTTAGATATAACCATTGTAATGTTGCGTCACTGCAACAACTTCACGATGAGAAGTCGGGCAGATGAAATCAAGGGTCAGCAGCGAGTGCTGCTGATCAAGTGTTCTTGCTGTCCTCCAGGTCTCCCAGGCCGTATCTACGCAGCTTGACATACAGACTTTGTCGGCTCAGACCGAGCATTTCCGCGGTCGAAGCGCGGTTGTCATTGGTCAGTTTCAGTGCGGTTTCGATACACAGTTTTTCCATCACTTCGGTAGTTTCGCTGACCAGTTCTTTCAGCGATACCTTACCGACCATTTGCGTCAGTTCCGAGATCGGGCGCAACAGCGGCGATTCGATGTCTTCACTGACCCGCTGTTTCTGTACCATATGGCGAATATTGAAGCCCAGACAGGGGTAGCTGCTGTCCAGTGCCGAGACTGCGGAGAGTTCCACATCCAGCTCGCTGCCGAACTCGCTGTAAAGTTTGCTCTGGAACAGCCTGATGGAGCCATGATTGGCAAGATTGTTTTTCAGCACGTTCAGATCAATGCCCTGGCGGCCGAGCCAGCGGTCCAGTGATTCGCCAATGGCCTGTTGTCTGGTGTTGAGCTGGCACATGTTCAGAAACGCCTGATTAACAACCAGTATGCGACCGTCGACATCGGTGATGACAAAACCATCCGTGGATTCCTCAATGATTGACAACATTTGTGCGGATTCGGTGGATAGTTCACCGCTGTCCTGGCCGGGTTCCGGGCGCAGCCTGATCAGGAACGACGAGCCGCGTTCATTGCGGATCAGCGCGGCAGACAGAATTAACTGACGCTTGGAGCCTTTGGCGGTGACGGTTATATCGCTGCTGTGTCCAGACTGTCTGACTTCATTCAGCAGTTGATCAATGTCATTGCGATACTCATCATCCAGAGCTTTCGGGAATACCCTGCCGATCAACTGTTTCTCGCTGCGCTCGAGCAACTGCATGACTGCGGGATTGGCCTCCTGGATCTGGCGGGTAGCCGCATCGAGTATGAAAATGGCTTCCGACGACATCTGAAACAGCATGCGGTAGCGCATTTCAGCATGCCGCATGTTGGCAAAATCACGCTCCATGGAATGCTGCACATCCAGCAGCCTTTGTTGCAGTGTGGACAAGGGTCGAAGATCGCGGCCAATGGCAATGGTGTTGCCGTTTTCGGCGGTCTTTATTGTGGTGTAGGAGACTGGAATATCTTCCTGTTCCATGCCCGGATGATTGATCTGGCGCCATTTTGACGGCTTGTTCGGGCTGGCATCAGAGAGCAGTGATTCCACCTTGTGCTGGCTTTCGCTGGTCACTGTCTCGTGCCACTTTTTGCCTATCCAGCTGCTGCGGTCCTGCACCAGAACGCCGGCGTGGCGCAAAGCAAAGTCAAGGATGACGCCTTTTGCATCCAAAACCAAAGCAATGTCGCTGGCCGCAGTCATCAGCGCCGAGGTGGTGCTCGCAGCCAGACTCTGGAAGAAATCCTCCGGATGCTCGAAGGTAATTGCCGTAGCGCCATCCATGCGATTTAGCTCGGCTCTCGCAACCACAGCTTGTTCCGGATACTGTTCATCAATGTTCCTGTTTTGTCTGTAACAATTGAGTCACTTGACTGACTGCACCGTCACCATCATGGGCAGCACAGTCAGCGCCAAGTTCATGCGCTTTTTCCGGGTGACAGTTGATCAGGTAGCCGCCAGCGACGATCAACAGCTTTTTGTTGCGGGAAACTTCGCGCAACCTGGCAATCTGATCGTGCAGGGCCTGCTGATTGCGTTCGGCACTGATGGATACGCCCACTGCATCAAAGGATTGACGCGCCAAAATGCCCTGCAGTTCCTGCTCCGAGTCGGCGGCACCGTTATAGACATTCCATCCGGCGCTGCGAAAAAATTCTCCCACCATAAGCAGACCGAAAGTGTGTTGTTCACCATCCGCTGGCAGCAGCAAAATGTTGCGGGACTCAGGTTCATGGCTGTATAGCTGGTCGTGCTGGCCGTCGCTGAAGCTGTGAATGAGCTGATGCATGCGACAAACGGCAATGGTAACCTGGGTAAAGTCGCATTCGTCGTTATCCCACATCTCCCCGAGCCGCCGCGCAGCGACAGCAAACAACTGCATGTAAATAACCGTCATCTGCACACCACGTTCGCGCAAGGCCTGGACATAGCCACGGCCAATGCTGGCGTCGTGATGGATGATCAGATGGATGAACTCCTCTATTTCGCTTGCCGTGACCGCGTTCTTCTCGGCGCTTGCTTGTCCTGTTGCATTCGGATCTAAAGAATCAGACAGGTCGATATCGCGGCCGGTGGAGGATTTCAAGGCCTCCATCAGACGTGGTATGAGTTCGCGTTCAAGCGTCTGACTCAGCATCAGCAGTTCCGTGCTGGTCGGCTGCGACTGCGCACTTGCGCGGTCTGACTTATCATTGCCGCTTTGTTGTTCACTGGTGTTGTCCACCGCACGCTCTCTATCACCATCCATATTACTGTGTCGCATATTCTCTCGAAGAATGAAAAACGTGAGACATCATATTACACAGTAAAAATCATAATTCACATCAACCGTGTTGATATTTCTGATCATTGCTGCCGACTCATTTTTCATGCCGGCCAATCTATCAGACACCCATTCGGAATAAATGTCAAGAAAAGTTTACGTACAGTTTGGTTGACACCGGCTGATAATCCATTTAGATTGTATCCATGGTTAAGCAATTTATCGTTGTTATCGGGCAGCTTTATGCTGCTGAAAACCTAGATCAGGTGCAACATATCAATGTCTGAGCTTTACACTGCTGAACAGCGTTTGCGACGGGATGCGTCGCGCTGGACCTTGATCCAGGGCATTCTTGCGCCGCTGCAGTTTCTGGTTTTTCTGATCAGTGTTGCGCTGGTCATTCGTTATCTCTGGACCGGGCAGGGTGAAGCGGCGGCAACTGTCTCCATTGTCATCAAGACCATGGTGCTCTATGCCATCATGATCACCGGCTCGCTGTGGGAAAAGGACGTGTTCGGGGCCTATCTGTTCGTGCCGGCATTCTACTGGGAAGACATGGTCAGCATGCTGGTCATGGCTTTGCACACAGCCTATCTGGTCTGCCTGTGGCAGAACCTGCTGGGAACCGAGCAACTCATGTATCTGGCCATTGCGGCATATGTTGCCTACGTCATCAATGCCGCGCAGTTTCTGTACAAGTTCAAACTGGCACGAATCTCACAGGCTGAATCCGAGCGCGCACAGCGTTCCGGTTCAGCAGATTCCATGCCGCAAACTGCGGAAGCAAGCTGATGTCAGTTCCCGGTTGCGCCAAGCCTGAAGCCGTGCCACTGGATGTGATTCGCGAGCGTGGCCAGCGCGAGGTATTCTGCGGTCTGACCGGCATCGTCTGGATGCATCGCAAAATTCAGGATGCTTTTTTTCTGGTGGTCGGCTCACGCACCTGCGCGCATCTGATCCAGTCCGCCGCCGGCGTGATGATATTTGCCGAACCACGCTTCGCCACCGCCATTATTGATGAACGTGACCTGGCCGGCATGGCGGATATCAATGAAGAGCTCGATCGTGAAGTCAAGCGTCTGCTGCAGCGGCGCCCGGACATCAAGCTGCTGTTTCTGGTCGGCTCCTGCCCGTCGGAAGTGATCAAGATTGATCTGCAACGTGCTGCGGAACGTCTCTCCGAAGAATACCTGCCGGATGTGCGCATACTGAATTACTCCGGCAGCGGTATTGAAACCACCTTTACCGAAGGTGAAGACACCTGCCTGGAGTCGCTGGTGCCGGTGTGCCCGCAACCCGCAGCCGATGCCCAGCAGCAATTGCTGATCGTTGGTGCTCTGCCGGACATCGTTGAAGATCAGTTCCGGCGTTTATTCGACAAGCTGGGTATCGACAACCTGGCCTTTTTTCCGCCACGAAAATCCACCGATTTACCGAGCATTGGCAGCAATACCCGCTACCTGTTGGCGCAGCCATTTCTGACCGCTACCGCAGACGTGCTCAACAAGCGCGGCGCACAGCGCCTGCCGGCACCGTTTCCGTTCGGCGCCGAAGGTACCACCGCCTGGTTGCAGGCAGCGGCCAGCGCCTGGGGTATTGCAGATGAGACTTTTCGCGCGGTCACCGAGGCGCCGGCAAAGCGCGCCCGCAATGCAGTGGCACGTTATCGCTTTCAGTTGTCCGACAAACGCATCTTTTTCTTCCCCGATTCGCAACTCGAAGTGCCACTGGCCAGATTTCTGCACAATGAGCTTGGCATGCAGCTAACCGAGGTCGGCAGCCCGTATCTGCACCGCTTGCACCTGGCCGAAGAGTTTGCCATGCTGCCTGCAGGCGTCAGCTACAGCGAAGGTCAGCATGTCGACAAGCAACTCGATCGCTGTCTGGCCGCAGCACCCGATCTGGTGGTCTGTGGGCTTGGCCTGGCCAACCCGCTCGAGTCGCGTGGCATGCGCACCAAGTGGGCGATTGAACTGCTGTTTACGCCGATTCACGGCTATGACCAGGCCGGCGACTGCGCCGAGCTGTTCGCCCGCCCCCTGATCCGGCAAGACAAACTGGCGGTGTGACATGAAACTGACGCTATGGACATATGAAGGCCCGCCGCACGTCGGTGCCATGCGCATTGCCACTGCCATGGATAAATTGCACTACGTGCTGCATGCGCCGCAAGGCGACACCTATGCGGATCTGCTGTTTACCATGATCGAGCGCTTGCCGAAGCGGCCACCCGTTACCTACACCACATTCCAGGCTCGTGACCTTGGTGCCGATACTGCCGGTCTGTTCAAGACCGCCTGCCAGGAAGCGTATGATCGTTTTCAACCCCAGGCCTTGCTGGTCGGGGCGTCTTGTACGGCCGAATTGATTCAGGACGATCCGGGCGGACTCACCGAAGGCATGAATCTGCCAGTGCCGGTGATTCCGCTGGAATTGCCTGCCTATCAGCGCAAGGAGAACTGGGGCGCGGCGGAAACGTTTTATCACCTGGTGCGCAAACTGGCCGGACCGCACGCGCCGGCGCCGGGAACCGAGCGTCCGCAACGCGAACCCGGGCAGCCCCCGAGTTGTAATCTGCTCGGACCTACCGCGCTGGGCTTCCGGCATCGTGATGATGTCACCGAGATCACCCGCTTGCTGCAGCAGATGGGTATTGCTGTGAACGTCATTGCGCCACTGGGCGCAACGCCGGTCGACATCACCCGGCTGGGAGAGGCGGATTTCAACATTGTCATGTATCCGGAAATTGCCGATACCGCAGCCACCTGGCTGCAACGCACTTTCCGCCAGCCTAGCGTCAAGACCGTGCCGATTGGCATCAATGCCACGCGTCAGTTCATTCGCGAGGTGGCTGAGGTCGCCGGTATTGATGCCGAGCCGATGCTTGCCAGCGAATCTTCGCGCCTGCCGTGGTACTCACGCTCGGTGGATTCCACTTATCTTACCGGCAAGCGCGTGTTTGTATTCGGTGACGCCACCCATGCCGTGGCAGCGGCCAGAATCGCCGTGCATGAAATGGGTTTTGACTTGTGCGGTGTTGGCACCTACAGCCGCGAATTTGCCCGCGACGTGCGTGCGGTAGCGAAAGAGTTCGATGTCGAGGCGCTGATTACCGACGATTATCTGGAAGTTGAAGAGCGCATTGCCGAACTGCAGCCGGAACTGATTCTGGGCACACAGATGGAACGGCATATTGCCAAGCGTCTGGGCATAGGCTGCGCCATGATTTCGGCGCCGATGCATGTACAGGATTTTCCCGCACGTTACTCTCCGCAAATGGGCTTCGAGGGCGCCAATGTCATCTTTGACAGTTGGGTGCATCCACTGGTGATGGGGCTGGAAGAGCATCTTTTGGGCATGTTTCGCGAGGACTTCGAGTTTCATGACGGCGCCACCGCATCGCATCTTGCCAGTGAAGGCGGCCACGGCGGGAACAGGTCAGCAAGCGCGCCGGAAGATGCCACCGCAGCGGCACCTGTAGCTGAAGCCGAAGAAGCCGTGGCTGAATCCCAAACCGAGATAGCCGTGGCCACGGCAGACCACCCGCAACACAACGGCCACGCCGAGCAAGACAGCGTGACCTGGGATGATGAAGCGCAGCAGGAGTTGCGCAAGATACCGTTTTTCGTGCGCGGTAAAGTACGACGTAACACGGACGCTTTTGCCAGACAACAGGGGCTGGCAGAAGTGACACTGGATACCTTATACGAGGCAAAAGCTCACTATGGCAACCGCTAGCCCCCCGATCAGAGTCACCATTGTCACGCTGGACAGTCATCTGGCCACCACTGTGCAGATCGCGCAGAAAATGCTCCGCAAGGACATTCCCGGACTGCAACTCAGTCTGCACGCCGCGGCGGAATGGTCAGACGATGACCAGGCTTTGCAGGCCTGTCACGACGATATTGCTGCAGCAAATATCATCATTGTCAGCATGCTGTTTCTGGAAGATCACATCCAGGCCATGCTGCCGGCGCTGGAAGCCAGACGCGATGATTGTGACGCCATGGTCTGTTTGATGTCGGCAGGCGAAATCATCAAGCTCAATAAACTGGGCAAGTTTTCCATGCGCGGCGAGAGCAAAGGCCCGATGGCCATGCTCAAGCGCCTGCGCGGCTCCAAGTCTGGCAAGAACAATGCCAGCAGCGGTGCCGGGCAAATGGCCATGCTGCGGCGCCTGCCGAAAATTCTGCGTTTTATTCCCGGCACGGCACAAGATGTGCGTGCTTATTTCCTCTGCATGCAGTACTGGCTGGCCGGCTCCGACGACAACATTGCCGGGATGGTGGCGTTCATGGTTAATCGCTACGCCAATGGTGAACGGCGCAGCATCCGCGGCAGCCTGAAGCCGGCGCTACCGGCGGATTATCCGGACACCGGCCTGTATCATCCGGCCCTGCCCCAGCGCGTGACGGAATCACTCGAGCAGTTGCCGAAGTCCGGTGACGGTCATCAGGGCACCGTGGGTGTGCTGGTGATGCGTGCCTATGTGCTGGCGAATGATTCCAGCCACTATGATGCTGTCATCGCAGCGCTGGAAGCGCGCGGCATGCGCGTGATCACGGCTTTTGCCAGCGGTCTTGATGCGCGTCCGGCCATTGAACAGTTCTTCATGCGCGACGGCGAACCGATCATTGATGCCATGCTGTCTTTGACCGGCTTTTCGCTGGTTGGTGGTCCAGCCTACAACGATGCGCACGCGGCCGAAGACATGCTGGCACGGCTGGATGTGCCCTACATTGCGGCGCATCCGCTGGAATTTCAGAACCTGCAGCAGTGGCGCGGTGGCGAGCGTGGCCTGATGCCGGTTGAAGCGACCATGATGGTGGCCATTCCCGAACTTGATGGTGCCGTGGCGCCGGCCATGTACGGCGGTCGCACGCAAGGCGAGGGCGCGGTCTGTGAAGGCTGCGAGCATCGCTGCAAGTTTGGTCCCGACAGCGAGCGCAAGATGCATCCGTGTCCGGAGCGCATCGAGGCACTGACCGGCAAGCTGACGCGCCTGATCCGGCTGCGGCGGCGTGCCCGCGCCGAGCGCAAGCTGGCCATCGTGCTGTTCAACTTTCCACCCAATGCCGGCAACACCGGCACCGCTGCTTATCTGGATGTGTTCGCATCATTGCAAAACACGCTGAAAAAGCTGGCCGCAGAAGGCTATGATGTTGACGTGCCGGAGAGTCTGGATGAACTGCAGCAGCGTTTGTTGCACGGCAATGCCGATCAATATGGCACCGATGCCAATGTGCATGCGCTGATCCCGGTGGATGATCACGTGCGCCGGGAAAAGCACTTGCATGCGATTGAAGCGCAGTGGGGTGCGGCGCCCGGTCGTCAGCTCAGCGACGGCCATTCGATCCAGGTGCTCGGTGCCCAGTTTGGCAACGTGCTGGTGGGCATCCAGCCGGGTTTCGGCTATGAAGGCGATCCGATGCGGCTGCTGTTTGAAAAAGGCTTTTCACCGACGCATGCGTTTTCGGCTTTCTATCGCTACCTGGATGAGGACTTTGCCGCCGATGCCGTGCTCCATTTTGGTACTCACGGTGCGCTGGAATTTATGCCCGGCAAGCAAAGCGCCATGTCCAGCTCCTGCTGGCCGGAGCGTTTGATCGGTGAACTGCCGAATTTCTATCTGTATGCGGCCAATAACCCGTCCGAAGGCATTATCGCCAAGCGCCGTGCCGGTGCCACGCTGATCAGCTATATGACGCCGCCGGTCAGCCATGCCGGTTTGTATGCCGGACTGCAGGAGTTGAAGTCATCACTGGACAGTTGGCGCAAACTGAGTCCCGAGCAACAAGCGAAAAACAATGAACTGGCTGAACTGATACAGGCGCAGGCGCATGCGGTGGATCTGGCCGCTGCCGAGCCGCTGTGGCAGGTTGCGGAATACGTTGAAGCAATCGACCAACTGCAGTTGAAACTGCACGAACTTGAGCAGACCCTGATTCCGCAGGGCCTGCACGAAGTCGGCCACGAACCGGATGCACACGAGCGGCGCGATTATCTATCGGCAATCAGCGAATCACTGCAACACGACGTTCCCGAGGCGGCGCTGACAGCGCTGCTCGATGGCGTGCCCACCGCTGAGTTGCAGCAGGCCTATGCCGCCGAGGATGAGTCGCTGTCGGACTGGCTGCAGCGGCTGGCCGACATCAATTCGAAAATGGGCGCGGACAACGAACTCGACGCGCTGCTGCATGCGCTGGATGGCGGCTATATCCATCCCGCTCCGGGCGGTGATTTGCTGCGCACGCCGGAGATTTTACCCACCGGCCGCAACATCCACGGCTTTGATCCATTCCGCCTGCCCAGCACTTACAGCATGCAGCAGGGCACACGTCAGGCCGAGCGACTGCTGGCGCGGCATCAGCAACACAACGAGACAATGCCCGAGAGCATTGCCATGGTGTTGTGGGGTACTGACAATCTGAAAACCGAAGGTACACCCATCGCTGAAGCGCTGGCACTGATCGGCGCGCGTCCGCGCATGGACAGCTACGGCCGCATCAGCGGTGCCGAACTGATTCCACTGGCCGAGTTGGGACGTCCACGCATTGATGTCACCATTACACTTTCAGGTATTTTCCGTGATCTGCTGCCACTGCAGACGCGCATGCTGGCAGAAGCCGCATTTCTCGCCGCCTCGGCTGACGAGCCGCTGCAGCAGAACTTTATCCGCAAGCATGCCCTGGCTTATCAGCAGGAGCATGATTGCGATATGGAAACCGCTGCGCTGCGCGTGTTCTCCAACGCCGATGGTGTGTACGGTTCCAACGTCAACCGTATGGTCGACAGTGGCTGCTGGGAAGACGAAGACGAACTCGCCAATGCCTACAGCAAGCGCAAATGTTTCGCCTACGGCATGTCCGGCAAGCCGGTCGCCCGCGAGGAGCTGCTGACTTCACTGCTGGCGGATGTTGATCTGGCCTACCAGAATCTGGATTCGGTAGAGTTGGGCGTGACCACGATCGATCATTATTTCGATACCCTGGGTGGTATCGGTCGCGCGGTCAAGCGTGCCCGCGGCAGCGATGCGCCGGTGTATATCGGCGATCAGACCGGCGCCGAAGGTAAGGTCAGAACCTTGTCCGAGCAGGTTTCACTGGAAACCCGCACGCGTGTATTGAACCCGAACTTTTACGAAGCCATGCTCAAGCATGGCCATCAGGGAGTCAGTGAAATCGAGCATCACATCACCAACACCATGGGCTGGTCGGCCACCACCGGTCAGGTTTCACCCTGGGTTTACAAGCGCATGACACAGACCTTCATGCTGGATGAAAAGATGCGCGAACGACTGGCCAGCCTGAATCCCGCCGCTTCCGCCAAGCTGGCCAATCGCCTGCTGGAAGCCCACGAACGCAATTACTGGCAACCGGATGAAGACATGCTCGCCGCCCTGCGCGAAGCGGGTGAGGATCTGGAAGACAGACTGGAAGGTATCACTACCGAGGTAATAGCAGCATGAACAATGCACAAGCAGCCATTCCGATTCAAATGAAGCAACCACCTGGCGATGGCGAAGGTAGCCTGCAGGTACAACTGGACCCCGAAGACACCATTGACGGTGCCAAGGTTTTTGCCGTCTACGGCAAAGGCGGTATCGGCAAAAGCACGACATCGTCGAATCTGTCGGCGGCGTTTTCCAAGCTCGGCAAACGTGTGCTGCAGATCGGCTGCGATCCCAAGCATGATTCGACTTTTACCCTGACCAAAACGCTGATCCCGACCGTGATCGATGTGCTGGAGACGGTGGAGTTTCACAGCGAAGAGCTGCGCACCGAGGACTTCGTGTTTGAAGGTTACAACGGTGTCATGTGTGTGGAAGCCGGTGGACCGCCAGCCGGCACCGGCTGTGGCGGCTATGTCGTCGGTCAGACCGTCAAGCTGTTGAAACAGCATCATCTGCTGGAAGATACTGACGTGGTCATCTTTGATGTGCTTGGTGACGTGGTTTGCGGTGGCTTTGCTTCGCCGCTGCAGCATGCCGAGCGCGCCGTGGTGGTGGCTTCCAATGATTTTGATTCGATTTTTGCCATGAATCGCATCATCGCTGCGATCCAGGCCAAGTCGAAAAATTATGCGGTCAGGCTCTCCGGCGTGATTGCCAATCGCAGTGCCGAAACCGATCAGATTGACGGTTTCAATGAGCGCGTCGGCATGCGCCGTCTGGCCCATTTCCGCGATCATGATGTCATTCGTCGCAGCCGCTTGAAAAAATCGACCCTGTTCGAGATGCCGGACTGCCCGGATCTGGACATGGTCAAAAACGAGTACATGATGCTGGCGGAAAGCTTGTGGAACGGCAGCGAGCCGTTGCAGGCAACGCCGATGAAAGACCGCGAAATCTTCGATTTTCTGGGTTTTGACTGAGATCGCTGCCACAAGTCTATGGACAACAGCTACGCCAAACGCCGCAGTCAGTTGCGCACCTACTTTGATGAAACCGCGTCCGAAACCTGGGCGCGGCTGACCTCGGACGCGCCGGTCAGCGGCATCCGCCGCACCGTTCGTGCCGGTCGCGATCGCATGCGTGCCTTGTTGCTGAGCAGTCTGCCGGCAAACCTTGACGGCCTGCGGGTGCTGGATGCCGGTTGCGGTACCGGCGCCGGAGCCATCGAGTTGGCCGCGCGCGGTGCCGAGGTGGTCGCCATTGACATATCACCCAGTTTGGTCGAAATTGCGACCCAGCGGCATGCCGCCGCCGCCGCTGCCAGCAGCGGCAGTATCCAGTTTCACAGTGGCGATATGCTTGATGCCGATCTGGGCGAGTTTGACCATGTACTGGCGATGGATTCTCTGATTCACTATGACCTTGATGACATTGTCGGTGTACTGCAGGCGCTGACTTCGAGAGTGCATCAATCCATTGTGTTCACTTTTGCGCCGCGCACACCATTGCTGGCGCTGATGCATGTCACCGGTCGCCTGATTCCGCATAATGAACACCGCGCCCCGGCCATCGTGCCGGTGGCAGAAAACAAACTGCGGCAAGCATGTGCCGCTGCCCCGGACCTGCAGGGCTGGCAGTGCGGTTACAGCGAGCGCATCAGCAGCGGATTTTATACTTCGCAGAGCATGGTGTTGCAGAAATCGGCATGAAAAACAGCGACAACAAACCGGCACTGCAGCGCGTCAACGCACGCCTGGCGGGCCTGTGGTCACAGCTTGGCACGCAGTTTCTGCCGTTTGCCGATGCCGTCAGCGAGCGTTTGCCACTGTCCCGACTGTTGCGCCTGGCTTTGTTTCAGGTTTCGGTCGGCATGGCGGTGGTGCTTTTGACCGGCACCTTGAACCGCGTCATGATCGTGGAACTGCTGGTGCCGACCTGGCTGGTGGCGAGCATGATTTCACTGCCGCTGCTGGTGGCACCGTTCCGCGCCCTGATCGGACATCGTTCCGACATGCACATTTCAGCGCTGGGCTGGCGCCGGGTGCCGTATATCTGGATCGGTACCATGCTGCAGTTCGGCGGCTTGGCGATCATGCCGTTTGCTCTGCTGGTGTTGTCGGGTGATACCCACGGTCCGGTGTTGTATGGCCAGATCGGCGCCGCACTGGCATTCCTGCTGGTTGGTGCCGGCCTGCACACCACGCAGACCGCCGGACTGGCGCTGGCCACCGACCTGGCCGACGATGACAATCGCGCCCAGGTGGTGGCATTGTTGTATGTGATGCTGTTGCTGGGCATGTTTTTCAGCGCCTTGCTGTTCGGCTGGCTGCTAAGCGACTTTACCCAATTGAAACTGATCAAGGTGGTGCAGGGCGCTGCCGCCATTACTGTTGTGCTCAATGGCATAGCACTGTGGAAACAGGAAGCGCGTCAGCCGCAGCAAACCCGCGCGGATCGTGAGCGCGTCCCATTTCGCCAGGCCTGGCGCGCTTTGACCGCGCAGCCGGGTGCTGTGCGCTTGCTGGTCACTGTGGCCATCGGCAGCGCTGCATTTAGCATGCAGGACGTGCTGCTGGAGCCATTTGGTGGCGAAATTCTCGGCTTGAGTGTCGCTCAGACCACTTTGCTGACGGCTCTGCTGGCAGGCGGCATGTTGCTGGCATTCATGCTGGCGGCGCAAAAACTGCGGCAGGGCACCGATGCCAATCTGCTCGCCGCCGTGGGGGTGATGGTGGGTATCGCTGCATTCAGCGCGGTATTGCTGGCAGACGTGCTGCAGGCAGGCAATCTGTTTCGCGTTGGCACATTGATGATAGGCTTCGGTAGCGGGCTGTTTGCGGTGGGTACGCTCACCGCAGCCATGCGCCTGGCGGATAATATGCAGGCCGGGATAGCACTGGGTGCCTGGGGTGCGGTGCAGGCCACAGCGGTGGGTCTGGCGATTGCCATTGGTGGCGGTTTGCGCGACCTGGTGTCATCGCTGGCGGTCAGCGGTGCTTTGGGTCCGGCCCTGCAAACGCCCTCGACCGGCTACGGATTTGTATACTACCTGGAAATTGTTTTGCTGTTTGTTGCCTTGGCAGCGATCGGCCCATTGGTCAAGTACGCCACCGTCGGCGCTACAAGATCGCCACCGGCGAAGTTCGGCATGACCGAATTTCCCAATTGAAACCACTGAGAGGTCACGTTATGGACTATTTATTCACTGGCTCGTTAGATCTGGCTGAAGTCACTTTCACGCTGTTCTGGATTTTCTTTGCTTTTCTCGTCTACTATCTGCAGCGCGAAAGCAAACGCGAAGGCTATCCGCTGCAGTCTGATCGTTTTGGTAGGCCAACCACCATCGAAGGCTTTCCCGGCATTCCGGAACCAAAAACGTATCATTTACGTGACGGCTCCACGGTTTCATTGCCGCGCGAGGAGCCACCAGAGTCCGTTGCTGCAGAGCCGACGGCAGCCTTTCCCGGCGCACCTTTACAGCCCACCGGCAATCCCATGACCGACGGCGTGGGTCCGGCAGCGTGGTGCGATCGCGCCGATCATCCGGACATGACCATGCGCGGATTGCCGCAGATTGCACCGTTGCGCATTGCCGACGAATACAATGTCGAATCGCGTGATGTGGATCCGCGCGGCATGAATGTGGTGGCAGCAGACAGTTACATCGTGGGCAAGATCCGCGACCTTTGGGTGGATCGCATTGAGCCACAGATTCGTTATATGGAAATCACGCTGGATGACCGCATCGGCGGCGGCAATGTATTGCTGCCGTATTATTTCTGCCGCATCAATGCCGGCCGCGGTGAGGTCAAGGTCAGCTCCCTGATGTCGGACCAATTTGCCGGCGTGCCCAAAACCAAGCACCCGGACCAGGTGACGCTGCTGGAAGAAGACAAGATTTGTGCCTATTACGCCGGCGGCAAGTTATATGCTGATCCTGCAAGAGCTGAGCCAATGCTATGACCGAGCACGACCATTACGACGACGAAGCCGGGCTGCCGGAGCCGCTGCCCGAAGATGAACAGGTGCTGTGGCAGGGCGCGCCGGCATGGCGGTCGTTTGCCGTCACCGCATTTCACGTGCGCAAGTTGTTGATCTACTTCGCCGCGCTGCTGGTGTTGCGTATCTGGATTGTGGCCGCTGCCAGTGCTTCACTGGCTGATGTGGCGCTGGCAGCAAGCTGGTTTCTGCTGTTGGGTGCGGTGGCCATCGGTATTCTGCTGCTGGTGGCCTGGCTGAATGAGCGTACCACTGTTTACACCATTACCAACAAGCGATTGTTGATGCGTATCGGTATTGCATTACCGATGACCATCAATCTGCCGTTCAGCAAGATCACGCGCGTGGATCTGCGCTTGCATGACGCCGCCGATGACACTGTGGCGACAGGTGATATACCGGTGGCCCTGACAGCAAGCGAAAAGTTGTCCTATGTGGTCATGTGGCCGCACGTCAAACCCTGGACTTTCAGCCAGACCCGGGCCATGCTGCGAGCGGTGCCAGAAGCCAGGGAGGTGGCCGAGATTCTCGCCAACGCGGTCGCCGAGGCGAAGCAGGTAAAACCGCAGGATCGAGTTAACGTGCAGTCAGCGCCGGGTGAGGCACAAGCTACAAGCGATGACTGGCAGATGAATCAGTGGAGTGGAGCCGCCTGATGAGCAAAGATCGCGCTGCATCCGGTGATCAGCAGTTTCCCCGCCCGCCGTTACTGGCGATCGGTGGATTGTTGCTGTTCTGCCTGGTGACGGTGGCGCTGGTACAGATCAATAAACCGGATGCTGCGCCCGCGCCGTCAGCAGACGCTGCCCACTCGGCGCCGATTGCTGATCGCCTGGCGCTGGTTTTTCGTGACCTTGACAACGGCGCGGTAGGCGTTTTTGATCCCGCCAGCGGCGATCTGTTAACCAGCATAGCGCCGGGCACCAATGGCTTCATGCGTTCGACCCTGCGCGGGCTGGGACGCGAGCGCATGCGCCGCAACCTGACCATGGCAACGCCGGTGGAAATACAGATACTGGAAAATGGCCGAGCCTTGCTGGTGGATCCGGCCATTGACCGGGAGATCGATCTCTGGGCGTTTGGCGAAATCAACGCCATGAATTTTATCAATCTTTATCGTGAAACCAAGGCCATTCTGAATGGCGAGCAACATCAGGTTGCCAGTCAGATGGGCAAACAATCAGGTGCCGGCAACAAAGCCGACAACAGCAATTAATCAAGATATGACCAGTTTGCAGACAAGCAGCACAGGAGCAGCAAGATGAACACAACCACAGCCGATATGGTCAACGACAGTACCGAAACTGCCAAAAACGAAACCTTGCTGTCGCCCAGATTTTATCGTACCGACATCAAGGCGCTGGAGAAAATGGACTTGTCATCGGTGCATGATGAGTGGGAAGCGATGATGGACGAGTATCGCAATGACAGTAACAGTAACCACTTTGTGCGTGACGAAAAATTTGCCGAAGAAGTCAAGGAACTACCTCCTGCGTTACACAAGGAATTCAAGGATTTTCTGATTTCCTCGGTCACATCGGAATTCTCCGGCTGTGTGCTTTATGCTGAAATCAAGAAAAACATAGAGCATCCACAACTGAAGGAATTGATGGGCTACATGGCACGTGATGAATCGCGCCACGCCGGTTTCATCAACAGCGCGCTGCATGATTATGATCTCAAGGTCAATCTGGGTTTACTGCGCAAGGAAAAGAAATACACCTTTTTCCGTCCCAAATTCATTTTCTATGCCACCTATTTGTCCGAAAAAATTGGTTATGCTCGCTACATCACCATTTTCCGGCATCTGGAAAAGCATCCGGAAAACCGTTTTCATCCAATTTTCCGCTGGTTTGAACGCTGGTGTAACGATGAATTCCGGCATGGTGAATCATTTGCCCTGATGCTGAAAGCCAATCCTAAACTGCTGCGCGGTCACAACAAGTTGTGGATCCGGTTCTTCCTGCTGGCAGTATTTGCCACCATGTACGTGCGAGATCACGCGCGTGAAGAGTTGCACAAGGCATTTGGTATCGATACCACAGAGTATGATCGCAAAGTGCTGCATATCACCTCGGAGATCAGCAAGCAGATTTTTCCGTTCGCGCTGGATCTGGACAACGAAAAGTTCTGGCAGCGACTCGATCGCCTGAGTGAGCTGTCGCAGCAGAATGAGGCGGCCAAGCAGCGCGGTGGTATTGGCGGTATGTTGACACGCGGCAAATGCTCGGTGCTCTCACTGGCGGTTTTTGCACGTCTGTACACCATGCCTACCGTGCCCAACGAGCTACCTGATACTGTGCGTATGGTTCCGGCCTGGTAAGCGAAAGATCTGAGCTTGAACATGCTGTACACACTCTGGCAACTCCTCTGGCCGCTGCTGTTTGTGGTGTTGCTGTGGTGGCTGACCACCGTGGTTATGCTGTATCGCACCGGCTTGCCTGAGCGTACCTACTTCAGCAGCATGCTTGCGGCCAGCCTGCTGGCACTGATGTCACTGTTTGCACTGGTCCATGCCAGCACCAGCACCACGGTTCTGGCAGCGCTGCAGTCGTTTACCGCCGGCGTGTTGTTATGGGGCTGGCATGAGATCAGCTACTACACTGGTACCATCACCGGCCCCAGGGCGCAAGCCTGCCCTGATGAGTGCAGTCCTGGCCAGCGCTTTCGCTTTGGCCTGCTGGCCAGTCTGTGGCACGAGCTGGCCATTGTCATCACTGCCCTGGCCCTGCTCAGCCTGACCTGGGGCAGTGCCAACCAGCTTGGCACCTGGACATTTATCGTGCTTTGGCTGATGCGCTGGAGCACCAAACTGAACATCTTCTTCGGTGTGCCCAATCTGCATGAGGAATTCTGGCCGGAACATCTGCGCTATCTGTCCAGCTATGTCAGCAACAAGCCGATGAACCTTTTGTTTCCGCTCTCGGTGACACTGGCAACACTGCTGACCGCGGTGTTCCTGTTGCAGGCGTGGCTGGGTCGCAGCGATGAGTTCGCTGCCACTTCTGCCATGCTGCTGGCCGCGATTGCATTGCTCGGGCTGCTGGAGCACTGGCTGCTGGTGCTGCCACTGTCAGACAGCAAGCTGTGGCAATGGGGGTATGCTGCGCATGAACGGCGCATGGCAGATCGTATGAGTTCGCAGAACGCAGCAGATCGAAGGTTGACGGCGGCCGGGAGCAAGGCAGCCTGAGCCATCTTTGTGTGCGCTGACAAGCGTCACCTACCAGCACATAGACAGCCAGCAATCATGCTATGCCATCCGGGCAGCAGCCATGTTTGCTCAAAATGAGCCCAAGGAATTGACCCAATAGTCATGAGTTATCGTTTCCCGTTCAGCGCCATTGTCGGCCAGGATGACATGAAGCTGGCGCTGCAACTGGCGGCCATTGATGCCAGTATCGGCGGCGTGCTGGTGTTCGGTGATCGCGGCACCGGCAAGTCAACCAGCGTGCGTGCACTGGCGGCACTGTTGCCGAAAATGCGCATGGTAACGGACTGTCCGTATAACTGTGATCCGCAGCAGGTAGCCGGCTTATGTCGGCAATGCGAGCAGCGCGAAGCCGATGCAGCAGCCCCGAAAAGCCGCATGCAGCCGGTGCCAGTGGTGGATTTGCCGCTGGGCGCGACCGAGGATCGCGTGGTCGGTGCGCTGGATCTGGAAAAAGCCCTGGTGCACGGGGAAAAGCATTTTGAGCCGGGCTTGCTGGCGCGCGCCAATCGTGGTTTTCTCTATGTTGATGAGGTCAACCTGCTGGAAGATCATCTGGTCGATCTGCTCATTGACGTCGCCGCCTCGGGCGAGAATGTGGTCGAACGCGAAGGCTTGAGCGTGCAGCATCCGGCGAAATTTGTGCTGGTCGGCAGCGGCAATCCGGAAGAAGGCGAGCTGCGACCGCAGTTGCTGGACCGCTTCGGCCTGTCGGTGGAAGTGAAAACCCCGGAAGACATTGATCAGCGCATGCTGGTGGTGCAGCGACGAGACGAGTTTGAGCGCAATCCGGAAGCCTTCATGCAGCGCTGGAAACGCCATCAGGGCAAGGTGCGCAGCGCCATTACTGCGGCGCGCAAACGGCTTCCTGGCGTCAAGTTACACGATGATTTACTGCGTCAGGCGGCGGAGCTTTGCATTCATCTGAAAATCGACGGTCTGCGCGGCGAGCTGACGCTGGTGCGGGCGGCGCGCGCGCTGGCAGCACTGCGTGGTGCAGAGCAGGCGCAACTGCAACACATGCTGGATATCGCGCCGATGACCCTGCATCACCGCCTGCGGCGCAATCCGCTGGATGAATCCGGTGCCATGACGCGCGTCAGACGCGCCATGCAGGAGTTGTTTGACTGATGCCGCCCGCCAGCCCGCAATCTGCCTCCGCACAGCAGCAGCGCTGTGATGATGCTTTGCTGGTGATGTTGCTGCTGCAGCTTGATCCACTGCAGCTTGGCGGCGTGCATCTGCGCAGCCGCGACGCCGAGTTGACGCGCTGCTGGCTGCAGCAGTTGCGTGCGCTGAAGCCGCCGGCCAGCCCGTGGCGGCGCATGCCGCTGCAGATCAGCGATGAACGCCTGCTCGGCGGTATCGATCTGGAAACCAGTCTGCAGCAGGGCCGCGCGGTATATGCGCGCGGCTTGCTGGCCGAAGTGGATCAGGGCTATCTGCACATCAACATGGTGGAGCGCTTGCCGCAATCGGTCAGCGCCCGCTTGTGCGCGGTGCTGGATCAGCAGCGCGTCGATGTGCAGCGTGACGGCATTCACGCCAGCGAGCCAAGCCGGTTTGCGGTGATTGCCGTGGATGAGGGAGAAGAAGACGAACACATACCCGAAGATCTGCAGGACCGATTGGCATTCACGCTGCATCTGGACGGACTGCGCGGCCTGCTGGACAGCGAGCCGGGTATTGATGCTGAGGCGCTGGCGCAACTGCGCCGCAATCTGCCGGCCATGCTGGCCGCATTGCGCATGCCCGACATGCTGCTGCGGGCATTGTGCGGCAGCGCGGTCGGACTCGGGCTGTATTCGCTGCGCGCCAGTCAGCAGGCGGTGCGCGTGGCCATGCTGCTGGCACTGCTGGAAGATGCTGAAGAAGTCACAGCCGAGCATGCCGGCAAGGCAGCACAACTGGTACTGGCACCGCGCGCCCGGCAGTTGCCGGTAAGCGAGGACAGTGAGCAGCCCGATGACGAAGTCCCCGACGAGCAGGAGCAGGAGCCGGAGCCGCCGCAGGACGAGCAAGACACCCAGCAAGCCGATAGCGAGCCGCCGGAATCTGCAGAATCACCCGAACCGCCAGAACCGCCCGCAGAAGACGATAATGACGAACAGCAGCCCGCGCCCGATGAATTGCCGGAAGATCTGGTGCTGGCCGCAGCGGCGGCCGCCATACCCGAGCAGTTGCTGGATCGTCTGCAGTTGCAGATGCAGCAACAACGGCGCAAGGCCTCCGGCGGGCAGGGTGCCGGCAGCCTGCAGCAGGGGGCATCACGCGGGCGTCCGGTGGGCATTGGTCCGGCCCGTAATATTGCGCGTCAGCGACTGCATATCCCCTCGACGCTGAAGGCGGCTGCACCGTGGCAAAAATTGCGCCAGGCCAAACAGCAAGGCAATCACAAACAGCTTGCCACCGGTCGACGCGGCAAAGTGCACGTGCTGCCGGACGATTTCCGCGTGCAGCGTTTCCAGCAACAGCGTGAAACCACCACCGTGTTTGTCGTTGATGCCTCCGGTTCGCAGGCGGCGCAACGTCTGGCCGAGGCAAAAGGCGCGGTGGAGCTGCTGCTGGCCGACTGCTACGTGCGCCGCGACAGCGTTGCGCTGATCGCGTTTCGCGGCCAGGCGGCCGAAACCCTGCTGCCGCCGACGCGTTCACTGCTGCGTGCCAAGCGCACGCTGGCGGCTTTGCCCGGAGGTGGCGGCACGCCGCTGGCAGCGGGCCTGCAGGCTGCCGGCGAGTTGGCCACGACACTGACAAAACGTGGTCAGCATGTGGTCATCGTGGTGCTCACGGACGGCCGCGCCAATATCGGCCTGGACGGCCAGCCGGGGCGCGCGCAGGCGCGTGAAGATGCGCATCTGGCGGCGCGCCAACTGGCCACGCTGGGCTGCAGCGCGCTGATGGTGGATACGTCGCCGCGGCCACGCGAGGACGGCAAACTGCTGGCGCAGCAATTGCAGGCCATGTATTTGCCCCTGCCCAGGGCCGAGGCGCAGCGGCTGTCGGCCGCAGTGCTGCAGGCTGCCGCCTGATATGAACAGCGCCGGTGCCATGAGCAGCGACAGCAGCGAACCTTTGTCTGCTGGCCGCAGCATGGCCGGCACAGAACCCGATCGGGACTGGCCCAATCGCGAGTACAGTCAACTGCTGATGTGTGCCGACATGCGCTGGCATGTGCAAATCTGTGGCAGCGGCCCGGTCATGCTGTTGCTGCATGGCACCGCCGCATCGACCCATTCCTTCACCCATCTGCTGCCGCTGCTGAGTCGCGAGTTTCAGGTGGTGGCGCTGGATCTGCCCGGTCACGCCTTCAGCCACGCATCGGCGCACTACGCTTACTCCATGCCTGCCATGGCCAGCAGCATCCACGCCTTGTTGACCCAGCTTGACTTGCATCCGCGCGTCGCCGTAGGCCATTCCGCCGGGGCGGCGGTGCTCTGCCGCATGGCAGTTCAGCAGCAACTGGCAAGCCCGCTGATCATCGCCATCAATGGCGCGCTGCAGGATTTTGCCGGCCTGCCCGGACAGTTGTTCGGACCACTGGCGCGGCTGCTTGCCGGCAGCAGTCTGTTGCCACAGATCATTGCCCGGCGGGCGCGCGATCAGCGCGCGGTGCAGCGCCTGCTGCGCGGCACCGGTTCTGCGATTGGCCCAGCTTATGCCGATATCTATCAGCGCTTGTTCCAGCAGCCGCAACACGTCAGCGCGGTGTTGAAAATGATGGCAAACTGGAACCTGCAAGAATTGGAGCCGATGTTGACCAGCCTGCCGGGCAGGCTGCACCTGCTGGTTGGAGACAATGACAAGGCGGTGCCGCCGGCGCAGTCCACGGCCTTGCAGCACAGGCTCAAGCAGGCCGCAGTGGATGTGTCCCTGCAGCGGCTGCAAGGCCTTGGCCATCTGGCGCATGAAGAGCAGCCACAACAGATCGCCGATCTGATCGTGCAGCAGGCGCGAGCCGCCGGGTTGCTGGCATGATCACCGTGCAGATTGTTCAACTTCTGGTTGCTTGAGTGCGAACAAGTCTATGAACACAGCAGAGCGCAGCATGGATAAACCAGCAGACATGATTGATCACAACGACAGCATTGACCACAACGACGGGCAGTCGGCCGACCTGTTCGGCAGCCCGCACACCAGCGCTGAACGGCGTCCCCATGCCGTGGTTATCGGCAGCGGCTTCGGCGGTCTGGCCGCAGCGGTCAGATTGGGCGCGCGTGGCTTTCGCGTCACCGTGCTGGAGCGTTTGTCCGAGCCCGGCGGCCGCGCCCGCGTGTTCCGCCAGGACGGTTACACTTTTGATGCCGGCCCGACCATCATCACAGCACCGTTTCTGCTGGAAGAGTTGTGGCAACTGGCAGGCAAACAACTGCGCGATGACATTGAGCTGATACCGATGGATCCGTTTTATCGCATCCGGTTTGATGACGGCAGCTATTTTGACTACAACGGCGATGCCCAGGCCATGCGCGACGAGGTGGCAAAATTCTCGCCCGACGACGTGGCCGGTTACGATCGTTTTGTGGCGCTGACCGAGCGCATCTTTCGTATCGGTTTCGAGCAACTCGGGCATGTATCGTTCGGCAACTTCAGCGACATGCTGAAAATCCTGCCGGATCTGCTCAAGCTGCAGGGTTATCGCAGCGTGTACGGACTGGTCAGCAAATACATCAAAAACGAGAAATTGCGCCAGGTGTTCAGTTTCCACCCGCTGCTGGTCGGCGGCAACCCGTTCACCACCACCTCGATCTACACGCTGATTTCGTATCTGGAACGGCACTGGGGCGTGCATTTTGTCAATGGCGGTACCGGCAAGCTGGTCACCGGCATGGTGGGTCTGATCCACAGCCAGGGCAATCTGGTTCGCTGCGACGCTGAGGTCAGCCAGATTATCACCAGCGATGGCGCTGCAAAAGCCGTGCAGTTGGCCGATGGTGAGCGTATCGACGCTGATCTGGTCGTATCCAACGCCGATGTCGGCTGGACCTACGGCAAGCTGCTGGCAGACAGTCCCCGCCACCGCTGGAGCGACCAGCGACTGGCGCGCACGAAATTTTCCATGAGCCTGTTCGTCTGGTACTTCGGCACCGCCCGGCGTTATGACGATGTCCCACATCACATGATCATGCTCGGACCGCGCTATCGTGAACTGCTGCGCGACATTTTCAAGCACAAGGTGCTGGCCGATGATTTCAGTCTGTATCTGCATCGCCCCACGGCGACCGATCCGTCGCTGGCGCCGGATGGCTGTGATGCGTTTTACGTGTTGTCGCCGGTGCCGAATCTGGCCGCCGGCATTGACTGGCAAACCAGGGCCGAGCCCTACCGCCGCGCCATTGAGCAATACCTCAGTGAAACGGTGCTGCCGGATCTGCCGGCACAGGTGACCAGCTCGCGCTTTATCACGCCGGATTATTTTCATGATGAGCTGCTGTCGATCAACGGCGCCGCTTTTGGTCCGGAACCGGTGTTGACGCAAAGCGCCTGGTTTCGACCCCACAATCGCAGCGAGGATGTAAGCAATCTGTACATCGTCGGTGCCGGCACACACCCGGGCGCTGGCGTGCCGGGTGTGCTATCTTCTGCAAGAGTACTGGACCAGGTGATACCCGATGCCCACACTTACTAAAACCAGGCTGACGCTTGAATCCGAGCTGTGCCGCTATCTGCGCTACCGGCATGACCTGGACATCTGTACCCGGCAACTGCGGCTGGGCTCGCGCTCGTTTTACGCCGCCTCGCGCGTGCTGCCGAAACAGTTCCGGCGCCCGGCCACGGCGCTGTATGCCTTCTGCCGGCTGGCCGATGATGCGATTGACTGTCGCGGCGGCGATCTGCAGGCTCTGGACAGACTCAATCAGCGACTCGACCGGATCTATGCCGGCACCCCGGAAGCCATCCCGGCCGATCGTGCGCTGGCACGCGTGGTACGCGAATTTGACATACCGCAGCGCTTACCGGCAGCCTTGCTGGAAGGTTTTGCCTGGGACCTGCAGCAACGCAAATACCAGACGCTGTCGGAGCTGAATGCCTATGCCGCCCGCGCTGCCGGCAGTGTCGGCGTGATGATGGCCATGATCATGGGCGCACGCCATCCAGTGGCGCTGGCGCGCGCCGGCGATCTGGGTGTGGCCATGCAGTTGACCAACATCGCTCGTGATGTGGGTGAAGATGCCCGCAACGGTCGTCTCTATCTGCCGCGCCAGTGGCTGCACGAGGCGGGTCTGTCTGCCGATGCGTTTCTCGCCGATCCCCGCTATGATCAGGCCATTGCCGGCGTCATCAAACGCCTGCTTGATGCGGCCGAGCTGCTCTATCAGCGCTCGCGCAATGGGCTGTGCTATCTGCCCGCCGGCTGCCGCCCCGGCATCAACGCAGCGCGCCTGATCTACGCCGAAATCGGTGCCGAAATAAGCCGCTTGCAGTATGACTCGATCAATCACCGCGCGGTGGTGCCGACCGCACGCAAAACCGTGTTGCTGGGGCGCTCGGTGGCCGCCGGCATCCGCCAGCGCACGCGTGACATGACGCCGCCGCTGCAGGAAAACCGCTTCCTGGTCGAGGCCGTAACCACAGCGCTGACGCGCGGCAAGCCCTGACATGTCGGGCATGCTGGTCGAGTTGCTGCTGGCCGGCAGCGTCGTCGCGCTGGCCATCTGGGAACTGATGCGCGTCAATCGGTTGATCAAACGGCGCCAGCAGTCAAGCAATGACGACAAGTCCACACGCTGAAATCCCAGCCAGATCAGCGCTCATTTAGGTGCCTGCTTGCAGGCGAACAGATGACATTATCTCGTTCCCATGCTCCAGCATGGCAATGCATGGCCCGAAAACGTTCCCACGCCAGAGCGTGGGAACGAGATGAAGCAGGATTGTGAAGTGAGCAGGCTGTTGCACCTTGTGATGGCAGTGTTTTCGCGACCAAGCGCAGCGGAAACGTAATCGCCTGTATGGTGAGCATGCGCGACCGAGTGAAACGCTGTAAGCGCGGGGGCTGGAGCCGCCGCAGTAGATCCGGTGGTGAATAATCCGGACTAAGGGCTGCAATCATGGACGCCATGCCTGATGGTCGCTAGACTGACGCCAGACACCAGCAACATCAGAACTATGAGCAAAAAACCCGGCCGCAACGAACCCTGTCCATGCGGCAGCGGACGCAAGTACAAACAATGTTGCGGCAAGCCTGCTGTGCAACCTATCACCGGAGGCAAGGAGCAAGCCGTCACGCGCGCCATACAATGGCTGGAGACGATGCACCGCAAACCCTTCGAGCGCGAAGTGGAAGACCTCATGTTCCATCGCTTCTGGCCTGGCGACGAGGTGGATCCGGAGCAAGTACCGGAGGATTTCTGGCAAATGATTCAGATTAACGTGCTCGAATGGATGCTGGCACGTGGCGAACTGTTGCTCAACGATGAATACATCATGGTGCAGGATTTGCTGCTTGGCCAGGGCGGACCACGTCTGAATGCGGAACAACAAGACTACCTGCGGCAGTTCGAAAGCAACCTGGTGCGTTTGTACTATGTGACCGACTCACGTCCGGGCGATGGTTTGACCTTGATTGATGCGCTGAACGAACATGCCGAAGCCTTGATCGTGCAGGAAAAAAGCGGCAGCCAGACGCTGGCAGCCGGCGATTATCTGGGCTGCCGGGTGGTATATGTCGATGATCATCTGGAACTGAGCGGTGCCATGTATCCGTTCAGCGATTCGCATATTGGCCCTGTGCTGGACATGGCCGCACAAGTTCTGCTGTCTTCGCGTGAGCAGTTTCCGCGCGCCAATCCCGATCGTATCCTGGAGCAATGGCTGATTGAGCGCTGGTTCGAGCAACTGGTATCACCGCCGACCATGCCGCAATTCATGGATGCCACCACCGGCGAACCCATGCTGCTGGTTACTGATCATTATCAGATCATCGATCGCGACGCGCTGATGGCCAAACTGGCCGCCAGTGACGAGATGCAGATGACCGGCGAGTATAGCTGGGATTATCTGGAACAACACGACGACGGCATGACGCGTGCACGCCTGACGCTCAACTTCGCCGAACCGCAGGATCGCCACCAGGACCGCTTCTCAGTGTTTTACCGCACGCTGCAACTGGCCGATGAAGGTCGCCCCTGGTTTGAACAAATGGCCGGGGACAGCGTGCGCCATCTGACTCGGGAACTGACTGATCCCGTTGGCAGCATCACAAACGGTGAAACCGGGCCAAGCCGGCAGCAACCCCCCGACCTCGACCCCGATGACATGGCAGCGATCTTCTCCGAGTTCATGCACAAGCATTACGCCAACTGGGCCGATGAAGCCATTCCTGCACTGCAAAACAAAACCCCGCGCGAAGCCATCGCCAGCGCCAGCGGCAAGGAACGCGTCAAAGGGCTGTTGCGCAGTTATGAGAACGGTGAAAAAGATATGGCAGCCTCACAAGGCCGTGAACCAATTTCCTACCAATTCCTGTGGGATGAACTGGGCCTGAAGCGCGATTGATCGCCATCAGCAACCCTGCACCCCCAGCCAGACCTGCGCTCACCGCAGGTGCCTGCTTGCAGGCGAACAGATGACATTATCTCGTTCCCATACTCCAGCATGGCAATGCATGGCCCGAAAACGTTCCCACGCCAGAGCATGCGAACGAGGTGATCCGCTTGCATTCAAACACATTCCAGTGCAAGATCAAGAGTGGCGCCTGCCGGTGAGATGATTCAAGCGCTCAGGCGTCATAGACAAGGATTACACAGCAGGGGAAACATGCATCACCAAAACGCAGCCAGTCTTTACTCATCTCAGCACAAGCTCATTAGCCTGGATTATTCATGAGCGACGTAGCGAGAGGCCATAAGGGTATGAAAAAGCAAGGCGCACGAAGGAAAATGCGCGCAGGTGTATTCGACAATACGTTGAGCACATTTTTCGAGTGCAACGCAGCAGATTCATGCACTAACGGACTCGCAGTAGTTGAACATGAATAATCCAGGCGCATTGATCAAGCCGCTTTATGGCAGCATCGATGTCAGGTTTGTCAGCATACCTGACCCTGATCAAGATGAAAGAAGCCGCTGGCCGGGGGCAGGATAAAATTGACATTGAGCATCTGCGCATGAGATTGGAAGACAATGCCCAAGAATGAATCGCAGTCACAAGATTTCGATTGGAATCTGACCACCTTCGAGGGTTCGCGCCGGGAACAACTGCGTCGCTGGGCACGCCTGCCGCTGGAACAGGTGATTGCCGCGTTGGAAGAAATGCAGGAACTGAGCGACAAGCTCGTGCAAACGCGTAAGATCAGATGAGCCAAGCAGGCGCCAGCGGCGGCAAGCACAATCCAATAGACGCCGAGTGATTACCACGCCAAAACCGGGCAAGCCCCCGGCAGAAATGAAAGTCACAATGAATAACCATAACAGCAACATAGACTGGAGCAAAACCACCTGGGAAGGAAGCCGCCGTGAGCAACTGCGCCGCTCGC
>CAZHRH010000003.1:0-43242 GCA_964534475.1 uncultured Wenzhouxiangellaceae bacterium | reverse complement strand
ATTTTCGCACGTTTGGGGCTTTTGCTTTTAGCAATCATGAATTATTCGGGCTAGACATCTGAAAAGGAATTAGATGCGAGAAGACTACCCGATAGCGCCGAGGCCCATCCAGACCGGTGTAAAGCGTCACTGCCGGTACGCTTTTTCGTATGAGCATGGTTTACCTGTCTTGTGCTGATCCTGCAGGTGATGTTTTATGGCAAATTCGAGCTTGCATCATCGCATTTATCACGCAGTAACTGCAACGGAATATCACCAAGACCAGCAACGCGATCACCATAATAGGGCATGTACGATTTCATTCTTGCCGGATTTTCATTGAAGAATATGACGATACCATCCGCACTGACACTGTTTTCACGTGGATAATAGCTTGCGCTTGGAAATTCGTCTCCAATCTTGTAATGTATATCCGTACTTGCATCTTTTTTTATAAAATCATAAATGATGGCTTTCATCTGGCCATCGGGTGCGGGCTTGTGTTCAGCCAGGGCAATTGCGCTGGCCTGCTCGATTTGCTCATCCACACTCAAGTCGATAAATGACTGAACACTTCCATAGTCCATAGCTGGCCGTGATTCATAGCGTGTTTTGCCAGTTTCAGGCAGCGATTCCATCTCGGTATATTCAACGGAAGGACCATAAAACTTCGGCACAATAACAACTGACACTACATACCATACGGCAAGAAGGGAAACAGTGAAACCAGATCCGAAAACAAGTCCATCAATGAATCTTTTGAGCATCTTATTCACCCTTTGTCATGAGTTAATTCAGGTCGTAGTCTGCAAGAACGATCGTGGTATTTTACACCTATTTAGCATCATTACACCTCAACCACACCATCAGCAGTAGCCACCATCACCTGATCGGCCGGGCGGCGTGCAAACAGCCCCACGGTAACGACGCCGGCGATGTTGTTGATGCTGTCTTCCAGTGTTACCGGGTCGTTGATCTGCAGTCTGCCAACGTCAAGGATCTGGTTGCCGTTATCGGTGGTGACGTTTTCCCGCCACACCGGTTCGCCGCCCAGTTTGAGCAGTTCGCGGGCGACGTAGCTGCGTGCCATCGGGATGACTTCCACCGGCAACGGGAAGTCACCCAGCACTTGCACCTGCTTGCTGGCATCAATGATACAAATGAAGCGTTGGCTGGTGGCGGCGATGATTTTTTCGCGCGTGAGAGCACCGCCGCCGCCCTTGATCAGGCAGCGGTTGGGGTCGCACTCGTCGGCACCATCGACATACAGCGACAGTTCACCGGCGTGGTTCAGCTCCATCACTTCATAGCCGCCTTCGCGCAACTGGGCAGTGGTGGCTTCGGAGCTGGACACGCAGCCGGTCAGACGCTTGCGCCGGGCGATCATCTGCTCGATCAGCGCATTTACGGTGCTGCCGGTGCCAACGCCGAGCACGATGTCATCTGGAATCTGTTGCAGCGCAGCATTGGCGACCTGCTGTTTCATCGCGTCCTGGTTCATTGAGTGTCTAGTCCGAGCAGGAAGTCGAAGTGCTGTTTGCTCACCGGCATGATAGACAGGCGGTTGCCCTTGCGGATCAGCGGCAGGCCATCGAGTTGCTCGGCATGCGCCTTGATCGTGGGCAGACTGATGATGCCGTCGAGTTTGCGCACAAAGCTGACATCGACCAGCAGCCAGCGCGGATCATCCGGTTTGCTGTCAGCATCGTAGTGACTGTTGTCGGGATCGAACTGGGTCGGGTCGGGATAGGCCTCGCTGGCGATTTTGGCGACACCGACAATGCCCGGTGGTTTGCAGTTGGAATGATAAAACAGCACCTGATCACCGATATGCATGTCATCGCGCATGAAATTGCGCGCCTGGTAGTTGCGGATGCCATCCCAGGGTTCGGTGCCGACACGTTGTAGATCATCAATGCTGAACTCTTCGGGTTCGCTTTTCATCAGCCAGTACTGCAAGGTATATCCTCCGTGCTTGGTGGTATTCGATTATGCTGCCGCAACACAGCGCTGCAGGCCGCTTTCGGTACAGACATAATGCATGTTCTGATCCCACCGATCCAGCGGCAGCACAGGCTGGCGCTGCCAGTCGCAGGCGATGCCGATGCGCTGCATGGCAGGCGCGGTATGAATCAACCAGCGATCATAATAGCCACCGCCCATGCCGAGGCGCACGCCGCGATCGGTAAACGCCAGCAACGGCAGCAGGCAAACAGTGATGTCTTCAGCCGCGATTTGCGCGCACGCAGATGCCGGTTCGGGAATGGCGAAACGGTTGTTGTGCAGGACATCACCTGCTTGCCACAGATGCATCTGCATGCGACCGGGTTGATCCGGATCGATCACTGGAAGCGCGGTGCGCCAGCCCAGTTGCTGCAGTTTTTCCAGCAGCGGCAAGAGGTTAATCTCATGGTTGCCGGCGGCGAAGGCGCACAGTGTTGCTGCGGTCTGTGGCTGCAACCAGTCAAGCAGATGCTGGCGGATGCGGACTGAGGCTTGGTCCAGCGCAGGCGCAGAATGTTGCGCGCGCTGTTGCAGCAATTGTTGCCGCAGAATTTGTTTGCTGGATGTGCGTTCTGTGCGGCTCAAAATGCTGTTCGAGACATAACAAAGATGATCCTCCGCGGAAGCCGCTGCCGGGACGTGACCTTGAACCAAAGGCTCAGGTGGGTTGACGTCGTGCCATCATCAGGCTTTTCGCTCCAGGGCGAACATGCACACCGAGGACAGTCTGTCTTCCCGAGGTCGATGAATAGGGACAAGGCATCATTGTTCCGGCTGGCGAACCTCGCAGAGGACATCTATAGTCTATGCCCAATCAGCCCCGTTCATCAAGTTCGCGTTGCAGTTTCTCATTGATGGCAGCCACGCGCTGGTCTATGTCTTGTTCGCGCTCGCGCAAATCGCGCTCCTGCTGCAGTAGTACATTGCAGATGTTCAACGCGCTCATGACGGCGATTTTTTCGTAGGTCAGACTGGGGCCGTGATCGCGCGCGTCGCGCATGCGCAAATCCAGGTAGCGGGCGGCATCCAGAAGCTGTTCGCGTTCGTGCGGTTCACAGTTGATGGTGAATTCGCGATCCAGTACGCGCACGGTGATGGGTTGGCGATCAGTGGACATTCGACTGCAGTCTTTTGCTTGCCAGAATGATGTTGAGCGAGGAACCGCAGTAACCATGCAGCCCCGATCTGAGCTCATTCATTATCGGTGAGAGTGGCAACATTGAGTCCTGTTCGCTTGCGAGGCGATATTGCATTCAAACTTTTTCCATCGCTTTCAGACGATCAAGCACGCCTTCTACACGATGCCTGGCTTGTTCGTTTCTGCCCAGCAGGTTGGCGCGTTCAACCACCAGTGATTCCTGACGTGCCAGCAATGATGCATTTTCCTGCTCCAGTTTGTGCTTGATTTCCAGCAGTCGGCTGATTTGCTGTTCCAGCTGATGTATATTAGTTTTGGCGGCTTCAAGTTGAGTCATCTTCTGTATCCCCAAAGGAATGTTTGTCTATCAGTGTCATCGCCCTCAACTGGCAACATATGAGTCTGTCAGACTTAGTACTGACCAGTTGCGGAACAGCTGGGTTGGGTCAGATTGCCCGCTGTCCTATGTTCAAAAGGCACACTGTTTGCCTAAAAGGCCGACAAATCTGACTGCAACCGGCTATCCCTGGCGACGATCGGTTAAGTCCGACAGGCGGCTAGTGCAATTCCATTTGCATGGCACGAACCTGAAACTACTTTATATCACAACTTAGGCATGAAAATGAATAACATGGATGAAAATCTGCATTCGTTGCTGGAGCTTTCCGGACATGCTGGCTTTCCTGATGCCAGCGAAATGCACGGTCTGCTGTGCGCTCACGCCTGTGATGTCGCAGACGCTGATGCCGAGGCTGGCGCATATGAATTGCTGCGCTGGTTGGGTGCCGATGCACAGCAGCAGGACTTGCTGCAGGCCTGCAGCGCGGCTTTACAGATGACCACTTCCAGCCTGCTCGATACGGCCGGTGATTTTCGTCCCTTGTTACCGCATGACAGCGACAGCTTGCAGCAGCGTACCGAAGCGCTGGCGGCTTGGGCTGGTGGTTTTGTCAGCGGCATGGGCGTGCACGTGGATGCCAGTCTTAACGCTGAGGCGGCAGAAGCACTGGCGGATTTACAGAACATCTCTCGCGCCAGCTTGTATGACGCAGAGGATAGCGCACAGCCGCCGGATGAGGAAAGTCTGGAGCAGGCCTACAGCGAAGTAGTGGAATACGTCCGCGTGGCTGTGCAGTTGATTCATCATGCTCTGCTGCTGCAGCAGAAAACGACGCCATCAGCGCCGGCAAAGCTGCATTGAAAGCCCAGACTTGCAGTCGCCTGCTGCGCGAGTGCGCGCGCCGCAGAGCGGATCTGGCCGGGATGATCGGGACCGGCAGCATCGCCGTGATACCCGCTGCCATGCGCAAGGTGCGCAGCAATGATGTCTGCTATCCGTTTCGCCAGAACAGCGATTTCTGGTACTTGTCCGGTTTCAATGAGCCCGACGCTGTGCTGGTGATCAGTTCCGAACGCGGCAGTGACTGTCAAGCGAGCCTGTTTTGTGCGCCACAGGATGCGCAGCAGGCGCGCTGGCACGGCGATCACGCTGGCATCGACGCGGCTTGTGAGGTGTATGCTATGGACGCCGCATATTCGCTGGCACAGCTTGATGACATCATGCCGCAGTTGTTACATGGTCGTGAGCGTGTGTTCAGCCAGCTTGGGCAAGATGCCGCGTTTGACCAGCGTTTGATTGGCTGGATGCATCTGACCTTGCCACAACAAGACAAGATGCCCGATCGGCTGGTTGATGTGTCCCATCTGCTGCATGAATTGCGTTTGCAGAAAAGTCGTTATGAACTGCAACTGATGCAGTCTGCCGCCGATATTTCATGTCGCGCGCACATGCGCGTCATGCGTAAGATCAAGACTTTGAACAATGAAAGTGAAGTCCACGCTTTGCTGCAGCACGAATATTTGCGGCATGATTGTGAGCCTGCTTACCCGGCCATTGTCGGCAGTGGCGATAACGCCTGCATACTGCATTACACCGACAACAACCAGCCGTTGCAGGGTGATGCGCTGCTGCTGATCGATTCGGGTTGCGAATATCAGGGCTACGCCGCCGATATAAGCCGTACTTTTCCAGTCAATGGCTGTTTCAGCAGCGCGCAGAATGATCTGTATGAAGTGGTGCTCACGGCACAGGCGGCCGCCATAGAGCAGGCGCATACGGCCAATTGCTGGGATGCCGTGCACGCCGCGGCCGCGCAAAGCATCTGTGCCGGATTGTGTGCGCTTGGCATTGTTAAAGATAGCGAAGATAATGCACTAGAATCAGGGATATATGAGAAATACTTCATGCATAAAACAGGTCACTGGCTGGGTCTGGATGTGCATGATGTCGGCGATTACCGGGTCAATGGCGAGTCGCGCCAACTGGAACCGGGTATGGTGATGACGGTGGAGCCGGGCATCTATATTGCTGCCGATGATGAATCAGTGGACAGCAGATGGCGCGGCCTGGGTATCCGCATTGAAGATGATGTGGTGGTGACCAAAGACCAGCCACGCGTGTTATCGGCCGGCTTGCCGAAAACCGTGGCCGATCTGGAGGCCATGATCAACGCCGGGTGATGGTGCACGATCACCTCATGTGAGCAGGTTTAGCAGAATGACATGCATTGAACTCGAGTGACGGATTAACGCAATGACGACAGAACAGTCAGCAGAGCATGCAGCAGAGGTTGATATCGCCATCGTCGGTGGCGGTCTGGTCGGTGCCAGTTTGGCACTGGCGCTGCGTCGATTCTACCAGCGCCAGGCACAACAGAAGGGCAGCACACACAGCTTGCGCGTTGCCGTCATTGAGCCGTTCACGCCGGGAACAGATGTGCAGCCGAGTTATGACGACCGCACGCTGGTGCTGAATGAGGTCTCCGGGCAAATCATGCAGCAACTCGGACTGCACGATCTGCTGCAGCAGCATGGCGAGCCGATACGCAGCATCCACGTCAGCGATCGCGGGCACCCCGGGCGCACCATGCTGCGCGCCAGTGAGCATCAGCGCGAAGCGTTTGGCCATGTCGTCTTGGCGCGCGAAATCGGCCGCGCCATGTTCACTGCCATCGAACAGGCAAATTCAACCGATAGCGACAATCAGGATGTTCATCTGCAGTGGTGGTCTCCGGCACGCTTGCAACAACTGCAGATGGACAGTGATGGGGTCGAACTGCAGCTTGACGGTGCACAACAGCGACTGCGTTGCCAACTGGTGATCGGTGCCGACGGCGCTGATTCAATGGTACGACAGCAGGCTGGTTTGCCGGCACGACAGCACGATTATCGACAAACTGCGATCATCTGCAACGTGACCCCGCAACAACACCACGGCGGGTGTGCCTTTGAGCGCTTTACCGACAGCGGGCCGCTGGCGCTGTTGCCGCAGCCGGGTGGCCGGGTCGGGGTGGTAATGTGCGTGGACCATAAGGCCGCGCCAGACCTGCTGGCCTTGACTGATGAGGATTTTCTGCGCCATCTGCAGCAGCGCTTCGGCCAGCGCCTGGGGCAATTGCAACAGATCGGCAAGCGCGCCAGCTATCCGCTGCGCTTGCTGGCGGCGCAGCAGCACATACGCCAGCGGGTGGTGCTGATCGGCAATGCCGCGCATACCATTCATCCGGTATCCGCGCAGGGATTCAATCTCGGGCTGCGCGACGCCTGGGTGCTGGCTGCAACACTGACGCAGTTCTGGGCACAGCCGTCATTTGTCGCCGACACGGGCAGCATCACTGCCTTGCTGAGCAATTATCAGGCCCGACGCGACAGCGACCAGCGTGAAACCATTCGCTATACCGACAGCTTGGCGCGGCTGTACAGCAATCCATCCCTACCGGCGCGGCTGCTGCGCGGCGGCGGTCTGATCGGACACCAGTTGCTGCCCGGCTTGCAGCAGACATTGGTGCAGCGCGCGATGGGCTATCGCAGCCCGCTGCCGGATCTGCCAGCGGTTGCCGAGACTCTGCAGATAGCATCATGACGCAGCATTATCAGGTTGATATTGTCGTGGTTGGTGCCGGTATGGTGGGTTCGGCCTGCGCCGTATCGCTCGGTCGGCAAGGTTTTGACGTGCTGCTGCTGGATCGGCAGGCGCCGCTTGCCTACCAGCCACAGACCTTGCCAGATTTGCGTGTGTCTGCCATCGCGCCGGGAAGTCAAGCCATGCTGGATGAGCTTGCTGCCTGGCAGATGGTGCAGGCACAGCGCTGTTGTGCTTACGATGTCATGGAAGTTACCACCGGCAGCGGCGGTCAGCTTCGCTTCGATGCCAGAGAGCACGGCTTATCGCAGTTGGGCTGGATCGTGGAAAACCGCTTGTTGTCGGCAGCGCTGACGCAAGTGATGCCAAACACAGTGATGCGTGTCGATGGCGTCGGCGTGAGCGGCCTTAAGCAGCGGCGGCGAGCGGTGGAACTGACGCTGGATGACGGCAGCACGGTCAGCGCCAGATTGTGTGTCGCTGCCGATGGCGCACGCTCGTCGATACGCGACATGTGCGAGCTTGATATCAGCGCGCACGATTATCAGCAGCGTGCGCTGGTGGCGGTGCTGGAAACCGAACAGGCCAACCCCGGCATTGCCTGGCAAGTTCATCTGGACACCGGTCCGCTGGCCATGTTGCCGGTCGGTGAGGGGCGTTCCTCGCTGGTCTGGAGCTTGCCGCAAGCCATGGCTGCCGACAAGCTGCAAGCCGATAGCGCGCAACTGGCAGCAGAACTGACGCTGCACAGCAATGGTCGTTTTGGTCAGGTTCAGGTAGTATCCAAAGTGGCTGCTTTCCCGTTGCGCATGCAGTTGGTTCGGCAAATGGTCAGCCAGCGCGTGGTGCTGGTCGGTGATGCTGCCCATCAGGTGCATCCGATGGCCGGGCAGGGGGTGAATCTTGGTTTTCAGGATGTACGAGAACTCAGTGAGCTGCTTGCGGCACAGCCCGACGTTCTCGCTGCGTCGCAGCAAGGGAACGAGTTGCAGCCCGTGCTGGCGACCTATGAGCGCCGCCGCCTGAGTGAAAACACCATCACAGCGCGCGGCATTGATACCTTGGAGAAGCTGTTTCGACGCCAGCAAATGCTGTCAGCGCTGGGCATCAGTGCTGTGCATCGGTTGCGGCCGTTGAAGGAATTGTTCATACGCCGCGCTTGCGCCATACCCGCTACCGCAGCACAGGCCAACACAAGCCATTGAGTTCAACGCCATCAGCCAATGCTGCTGGCGGGCAGCTCAAGCATACGTTTCAGGTGCTGGCCGGGGCGGTGCTGATCAGCCTGTCGGCGCCATTTGTCGGCCTGGTGGATGTGAGTCCGACGACGTCGGGTTTTTACCGCATGCTGTTTGGTGCCGGCGGTTTGTTGTTGCTGCTGTTGCTGGTGCCGTCCTGGCGTGCGCAGACCCGGCAGCAGTTGCATCTGGGCTGGGGCTGGTCGGCACTGGCCGCGGTGTTTTTTACCCTTGATCTGTGGTTGTGGCATCGCAGTATTGTGCGTGTGGGTCCGGGTCTGGCAACCCTGCTGGCCAACTTCCAGGTGTTCGTCATGACCATTGCCGGGGTGATGTTTTTCAGTGAGCGGCCGGGGCTGCGGTTTTTCAGTGGCCTGTTGCTGGCCATGTCGGGTTTGTGGCTACTGCTGGTGCCGGATTGGCCAGGCTGGAATGCGACCCAGCGCAGCGGCATTGTGCTCGGTCTGCTCACGGCCATTGCCTACAGCGCCTACATGCTCAGCCTGCGCCATGGTCAGTCGGCTGCGCGCAGTCTGAACGCGGTCTGGCGACTGTTACAGATTTCCCTGTTGACCAGTTTGCTGATGGCTGTGCTGGTGCTGCTGGAGCAGGCCGGCTTTGCCTTGCCGGATCGCCGCCACTGGCTGCTTTTGCTGGCCTATGGTCTGCTCTGCCAGGTGCTGGGCTGGTTGTTGATCAGCCGCGGTCTGCCGCATATCGCCGCCGGTCTGGCCGGTCTGCTGCTGCTGTTGCAGCCGGCCTTGTCGGTGACCTGGGACATATGGTTTTTCAGTTTGCGGTTGTCGAGCTGGCAGTGGCTGGGATTGCTGCTGTGCCTGCTCGGTATTTATCTGGGCAGTTTGCGCGGGTTCCGCAAAGCGTCACGGCAACGCTGAACCCGCAGCCATGAGCTTGCAGAACCACTGGTATGGTGCCAATAACCAGTGGTTCTAGCGCATCAGTGTGCAGACTGCTATGGTTGCGGTCTGATGGCAGCATTTATTGAATCAGCCCAATTGAATCAGCCCAATTGAATCAGCCCAATTGAATCACCCAAAGCGGAGGCAGCATGATCCACGACAGCATTATCGACACCATCGGCCGTACACCGATTGTCAGAATCCAGCGTCTGGCGCCTGAGGGTATGCATTTTTACGTCAAGCTCGAGGCATTCAACCCGATGTCATCGGTCAAGGATCGGCTGGCCTGGGCGATCATCAACGACGGCGAACAAAGCGGCGCGTTGAAGCCCGGCCAGACCGTGGTTGAAGCCACTTCCGGCAATACCGGCATTGCCCTGGCCATGGTCTGCGCGGCGCGCGGTTATCCGTTCGTTGCGGTGATGACCGAAACCTTCTCGGTGGAGCGACGCAAACTGATGCGCGCGCTGGGTGCGCGCGTGGTGCTGACGCCGAAAGAATGGCGCGGCACGGGCATGGTCAAGGTCGCTGAGCAACTGGCCGACAAGCACGGCTGGTTTTTGTCCCGGCAGTTCCAGAACCCGGCCAACCCCGCCTTTCACCGCCAGACCACCGGTCCCGAAATTCTCGGCGACTTTGCCGGTCGCCCGCTGGATTATTTTGTCACCGGTTACGGCACCGGCGGCACCATGACCGGTGCCGGCAAGATGCTCAAGACCGCGCGTCCGGAGGTCAAGATTGTCGTCACCGAACCGGAGCAGGCCGCGCTGTTGGCAGGGAAGGAGTGGTCAGCGCACAAAATCCAGGGCTGGACACCGGATTTCATACCGGAAGTGCTGGATCGTGATGTATTCGATCTGAACATTCCGGTGAATGAAGAGGAATCCATGCACTGGTCGCGCGAACTTGCGCGCCAGGAAGGCATTTTCTGCGGCATCTCTGCAGGTGGTACTTATGCGGCAGCGATCAAGCTGGCGGAATCGATTCCCGCTGACAGTCATGTGCTGGTGATGTTGCCGGACACCGGTGAGCGCTATCTGAGCACACCGCTGTGGGCGGATCTGAAAGAAGGATCGGATGAAGAGTTGCTGGAAGGCATCAGCATTGATGATTGACAGCCATTGCTGTTGATCAGAGGGGAAATGATTGGGGAAACGAGGCAGTTGGAATACATGCGAATCGAGTCGATACGCGGCAGATGCTACAGAGTTGGTGCCGGGGGAGGGAATCGAACCCTCACTTTGTTTCCAAAACTGGATTTTGAATCCAGCGCGTCTACCAGTTCCGCCACCCCGGCACGGGCTACGTCAGGTGTCATTAGCTCTTGGCATGGACCACTGAATATAATTTTATTACTTCAAGCGCCATAACCGCAAGCTGATTCTTTACTCCGTCAATTAACAAAAGCATTCCGCATATGAATTGTGAATAACTAAATTAGCTAATACAAATCTAAAGTATTATTGTCAATTTGACTTGACTGCGTGTGCCCGGTCTTATATTTTGTAAGAGGGTTAAGCAGATCTGAAGACCCGGAAGCAGGAACCGGTTGCCCACATCACTGGTTAAATCCTGCCAAAGATGGTTTTGGGCTGTTTACCACAATAAGAATTAATTTGAACCATAATAAAAACGCCGGAGCACAATATGACTAACCGAAGAGATGTCCTCAAGCTGGGATTGGCTGCGGGTGGCATGGCTGCGACCGCACATGGCAAAGTTGAGTTTCGCCAAAGCGGTCTGGTTTTTCCACAAGGCTTCAAACCTTCAATAGAAGCTGCACCCAGTCCACCCATCGTACCTTTCAAAGATCCACTTTTCCGCATGCCAGTAGCAACGCCGGAACCTCTCAACAGCTTCAGCCCGTTACCCGACGGACGCCGTCATCAACGCTTTTATGATTTTCCGCCGGTTGATTTCTACAAGGAAAACATCGTGCAGAATCGCTGGGTTTATCACAGCGAAGGCCCCTATGCGCAGGGTTCCTGGCACTGGGGCTGGCAGAATGATGCTGCAGGATTGTTCCATGCGCCCGGTCCGACTTACAAAGTGCGCTATGGCGAGCCGGTGCTGGTGCGCAGATTGAACAACCTGCCGCCGGTGGGGGATCCAGATGTCAAGGTTCAGTTTGCGTTGCCATCCATCACTGTGCACCTGCACAATGGCCACACCGCCTCTGAGAGCGATGGTATCCCGACCGACTTCTTCAACTCGGGTGAGTTCTGGGATCACCATTACGGCAACTTTCCGGCCGGTTTCGACAACACCGAGATCATGAATACCCTTTGGTATCACGATCACCGCCTGGATTTCACCGCGCCGAACGTCTACGCCGGCCTGTCCGGTTTTTACCTGCTGTTCGACGATCTTGATTCCGACGACGAAAACGATCCCAATCCGGATGCGTTCCGTCTGCCCAGTGGTGACTACGATATTCCGATGATCCTGCATGACGTGCAGTTTGATCAGAACGGTCAGGTGGTGTTCGACTTTTTCGATGGTGGACTGGGTCCGAGAGTCGAGCCTGAAGACTCCGAAACGACTTACATCGGCAGTTCCAATTTCACCCTGTTCGGCATGCTCGGTGACCGCATTACTGTCAACCGAACCATTTCGCCACGGCTGGATGTGGAAGCGCGCAAATATCGCTTCCGACTGCTCAATGGCGGACCATCGCGGCTGTATCAGCTCAGCCTGCGTCTGGAGCGTGCCGATGGCACGGTCAGCGATAACCACCCAGGTTTGAAATTTTATGTCATGACCAACGATGGCAACATGCTGCAGGAACCGCTGGAAATGGAAAGCTTCCCGCTGTGGGTGGCCAACCGGGTTGATGTGGTGGTGGATTTCTCCGCCTTTGAGCCTGGTGACAAGGTGTATCTGGTCAATCGTCTGGAAATGCGCCCCGATGGTGCTGGTGAGTCCGGCAAAATCAAGGATGAAGGCGATCTGGTCATGCGCTACGACGTCATACCGCAGAATCCCGATGTTGGTGACCCCAGCCAGATTCCGGATCGCTTGCGAGAATTCCCCAGCATCAATATGGATGAAGTGCGCCGCGAACGTCTCTGGGTGTTCGACTATGACAACGGCCAGTGGACTGTGAACGGTAAAGTCATGGACCCCAACCGCATCGATGCATTGATCGAGCAGGGTTCTGCAGAAGTCTGGACCATACGTAACTCCGGCAACACCTGGAGTCACCCGGTGCATACCCACTTTGAGGAATTCCAGTACATCGAGTTCAACGGCAAACCAATCGCTGAAGACAGCTTCCTGCGTGCGCGCAAAGACATCATTGAGCTCGGTCCAAATCAGGAATACAAGTTCTTCGGTCGCTGGCGTGATTTCTTCGGCACTCATGTGATGCATTGTCACAATGTGGTGCACGAAGATCATGAAATGATGATTCAGTGGAAGATGGTTCCGCCGGGACAGGGGGACTGATCATGACTCAGAGCAATGCAACAATTAAAGTCGATACCGAGCCGGCAGCACCTGACGCCAAAGCCAGCAGGGCGACTTCAGCACGCCGCAAGTTGCTGGCATCACTACCAGCAGCGGTGGCAGCAGCCACTTTACCGGCGTTGGCCTTCGGTCGCGCCGGTGAGATGGACATCCAGCAGTGCAGCGAGGACACTCTGCGTCGGGTTGCCGCCGCCAGGTTCCCTGACGTCACCGTCACCGATCACGAGAATCAGCAGCATCGATTTTTTGCTGATCTGATTCAGGATCGGGTGGTGATGATCAACTTCATGTCAATCGAGGCAGAAGCCGATTATCCGGTAACAGCACAGGTAGCAAGACTGGTACATTCCTTTGCCGACAAGATCGGCAAGGACCTGCATGTCTTTTCCATCAGCTATGACTCCAACAACGATACGCCGGAGCGACTGGCCGAGTTCGCGAAGCAGTTTGATGCTCCGGAAGGCTGGCGTTTCCTCACTGCCGATGCCGATTCCGTGGTTGCTCTTGGGTTGAAACTGTATCGTGCCGAGGGCAGACCGCATCGCAAGTTGGATGCTGATCTGATCCACTACGGCAATGCAGCGTCTGGTTTATGGGCCACAGTCGGTTCCATGTATCAGGATCTGGAATTGTCGCGCCGGCGGATTGCATCGGTCATACCCAGAGCTGTGCCAACACAGGCACAGATGCGCCAGGCCGGCCCACGGCGGCTGAACACGCAGGGCGCAATTTATGACAACGCTGAGCCGGGGAGGGTGTGATGAAGAATTACAGCCCTGACAACTTAAAACTAAAACAAACGAGAGCCAAAGTCATGAAAAAAATCATCACAGCAATGCTAGTCTGCGGATTTGCCTGGCAGCAAGCGCAAGCGCAACCCGCCAATCAAGGTGGTGCCGGATGTGAGCTGCTGCAAATATTGTTGGGTATCACTATCCCGGGTTGCGGCTTACCTGTGGTACCGCCACCAGGCACAGGCACTTTCCCACCAGAGGTTTCGGCTGACGCCTGCCCGGGACACCCTGGTGTGCGGCCGCGTCCGGCAGCACCAAGCACCATCGTTACCAGTGACGACGGCATGACATCAACCATCACCACTCCGGAGTCGTTCTTCGCGCCATCCAGCGCGGACGATGATATTCCGACCAATCTGTGTCCAACTGTGTATGAAAATGCCACAGCTACCGGT
This sequence comes from uncultured Wenzhouxiangellaceae bacterium, assembly GCA_964534475.1. Classification (GTDB taxonomy): domain Bacteria; phylum Pseudomonadota; class Gammaproteobacteria; order Xanthomonadales; family Wenzhouxiangellaceae; genus JAHJQV01. Next base: position 29,384 of record CAZHRH010000003.1, on the reverse strand, counting down.
GGTGCGGAAATTCCGAATACATTGCCATCGACACCGGAAGATCCATACAACCTGCATCCGGATCCGGTGGTATCGGAAATCAATCCACTGTCGCCGACCGACGATCTGCGCGGCATTCTGAAGAACATGCAGACAGCCATTGAAAGCGGTCAGTCTGTGAGTGCTGCGGATATTCAGTTTGCTATCGACATCATGGAAGGCAATGACATTGATCGTGCCTATTCCGGTATGCCGATGCTGCACTACAACGGACCAGACAAGGTGCGTGGACCGGGAGACTTCGAACTGGAGCTCGATGCCGATGGCAATGTGATCGGTGGTCGCATCGAAGTGCATCAGGTCTGGTTTGATCAGCGCATCATGTCCGACACTTCCTACATCGACCCGACACCGGTGCTCGACGTGCCCTGGACCATGGTGGTGCATGCCGACACGCTAAACCGTGGGCATGAAGATTTCGCACCATTTAATATGGTTTTTGATGATCCGGCAGTACTCGGCGCTCCGGCACCGCATGTGGCCATGGATACAACCTTCTTCCCGATGGAAGACGGTACCCGTACCACGTTCGAAATGCAGATGCAGCCTGGACGCATGTGGAACCTGACCTACTTCTGGGGTTGGCGCATCCATCCTCCGCGTGTGCAGGTGATCGAAAATGCCCTGATCCCGGCTGGCGGCATGCCGCGTCCTGAATGGGAAAGCATTGTGTTCGGTCCGGAACCCACTGCCAGCGAAGAAAACAAACTGGCAGCCATCGCCATGATTGGTGACATTGCTCCGGCCAAACGCATGTGGAATATCCTGCGCGAAATGCGTGACGCCGGTGGTGCCGTGGGTGCGGCTGACGTTGCCGCATTCGAGGCAGCCTTTGATGACTGGCAGAACAAGATCAGACTCCCGTCCGGCATTCAGGCTGATCCGGATGACGACATGACCCTGTTGTTTGCCAACAATACCCTGTATGGCAATGTCAAAGGCTCGGTGCGGGACAATGAAAAGCTGGTTCCATTCCGCAAGCGCGGTGACCAGATCAAGGTTAAGCTGCTGAATGCTGACCATTTCGTACATGCTTACCAGATGGTCGACTTCGGCGGCATGCGCGGCTGGGAAAACACCTTCCAGAACACCATCCCCATAGGCGGCGCCGGCCCCTGGTTCACCTTCGGCCGCGTACACTGGTGGCCACAGATTCCCATGCCGCCCATGGTGCCGCCAGCGCCGCTGCCGGATGGCTCACCGGGTATGACCATTGAAGAGACACTGGCCATCCTCGGTGGACCGGGTCGTTCCGAGAATCTTCCGGTGCTGAACAGCAAAGGCGAGGCGCAGAACTATCACCTGACGCCGAGCTGGCTGGATGTGCGCAATACCACAACGCGCAAGACGCCGGATGCTTCACTGCTTCGTGCTGCCAGCGCTCAGGCGCTGGGTGTGGCACCCGGTAAATTGACAGCAGACGGTGATGAGGGAGGTCTTGGTGTGCATAACGTCATTTTGAACTTCAATTACGAGCCGTCGCAGCGTATCACCATGTATCAGTTCGATCCGCTGCACCATGATATGAATATCTGGTCAGTCCACTGATCTGATTTCCCTGCTGCCGCGCCACTGGCGCGGCAGTTTCATTGTCCACTGAACACCATAAACATAACCATAAAAACAGCAAAAACATACAGGAAGCTATGAACATACTTACTTCTACAATCAAAATACTGGCATGGGTGCTGGTGGTGTTGTTGCTTACCGCCAATGAGGGTTTTGCCGTGGAGACTGCCGATAACGCTCAGCCTGCCAAGGCAAAAAAACACCAGTCCTACGTGCGCAGTTCACATGCCTATGAAGTTCCGCAGGTCATGTTGACCACCGCCCATGGCGATCAGGTCAATGTCGCCGAGCTATTTGCAGTGCAGGAATCTGCCATCGTCAGCTTTGTATTTACCTCCTGTGCCGGTGTCTGTCCGATGATATCGGCGACCATGGCCAGCGCCACCAAAGGTCTTGATCCGATTGATCCGGATTACGCCATTTATCTGGTGTCGCTGGATCCGGAGTACGACACGCCGGAACGTCTGAGCAGTTATGCCGAGCGTTTTGAAACCGGCTCCAAAGTGCATTTTCTCACTGGTGAAGTCGATGCCATCCATGCATTGCTGCAGGCTGTGGACTCGGTCTATGAAGGCGGCAACAAAATGAATCATCAGCCGATCACGTTGATGCGCGTGGATGACAGTAATGAATGGCTGCGCTTTGACGGCATGATGACCGGCAAAGCCATTGCCAGCGAGTACCAGCGTGCCAAGCGCCTGGCGCAGCAAGCAGCCATGGCCAGCCGCTGAGCGATTAAATCATGACCAATACAAAGCTTCGGACTGCCGTGTTCACCACGGCAGTTCTTTTTTGCGGCCTGATTGTTTTTCCGCTGCCGGCGGAAGAAAGTACGGCAGGAAATGCTGAACTCGGCAAACGCATATATGAACAGGGCATCGGACACGCTGGCGCGCCGATCACGGCGCTGGGGCAGGGTGATATTGAGCTATCAGGCGGCGATTTTGCCTGCACCAGATGTCATCGACGCAGCGGCTTTGGTGCCAGTGAAGGCGGCTATTACATTCCACCCATCACTGCCAACTATTTGTTCGAGCCACGCCGCATGCAACGCAGTGATCGCTACCGCGCGCTGTTCATTGATCCACAATCGGCGCGCCAGAGCGCCTATGTGCGTTCACCGCGTATACGCCCGGCCTACACCATGGAAACACTGCACACGGCAATGGCCACCGGGGTTGATCCCGGCGACAACCGTTTTCAGGATCTGATGCCGCGCTATCAGCTCGATGAGCGTGACATGGCCAATCTGTATGCCTATTTGCAGACCCTGTCTGCTGATAAATCCCCGGGAGTGGACGATACGCACATTCATTACGCAGTGGTGATCGGACCGGAAGTTGACGCGCAGCGAGTCGATGCGGTGCTGGCCACCATGGACGCCTTTGTCACCTGGATGAATGAGCGCATCGGCGGCGATCAGCGCATGAATCAGTTTTTTCCGTATGACGGCGCCGATGTGCGTGACTGGCTGCGCAAGCTGAAGTTGCACCCATGGCGGCTGCAAGGTGATGCCTCCACCTGGCGCGCGCAACTGGAAGCGAAACAGGACAAGCAACCGGCCTTCGCACTGATTAACGGCATGGTGGTGGGAAGCTGGTCACCGATCGCTCAATTCTGCAACGATGAAGGCATACCATGTATATTGCCGATCACCGACTTTCCGGCCATTGTCGATGCCGAAGGCCAATACACGGTGTATTACGACCGTGGCCTGTATCTGGAAGCGGAACTGATGCTGGATTACCTCAGCACACCGCCACCGGACAAGCGACATGATGTCCTGGTCTGGCATGCCGCCAGTGATCGCGGCAGGATTCCGGCGGATTACTTCCGTGAACTGCTGCGTGAGCATGATCAGATCAAACTGCAGAAACTGCAGCAGTATCCTGCTGGAGTTGATCTGACCGCCTTCGTCAATGCTAATCTGGAACGGATACGGGCGGCTGACACGCTTGTCATCTGGCCGGATTCCAACGCAGATGCGCTGCTGCAGGTACTGTCTCAGCAGGATCTTGGTGAGGTCCGACTGCTGCTGCCACAAGCCGCCGCCGGCGCCGCGCAAACGCTGCTCGCCACTGATCTGGCCGACCAGGTCTACTTCACCTATCCGCGCGCGCTGGCCAGCGGCTATTATCCGGAAACCTACCGCATACAGGGCTGGATGAATTCGCGCGGGCTGGAAGTCATTGATCAGCGCCTGCACTTCAAGGCGCATTACGGCATGATGATCGTGTTCGACGCCATGCGTCACATCTTCAACAACTTTCATCGTGATTACTTTCTTGAACTGATCGAACACGAAGTCGAGGGCAGCAAGAATCCCGGCTTGTACCCGCGCTTGTCGCTTGGGCCGGATCAGCGCTACCTGTCAAAAGGTGGCTACATCGTCAAACCGGCTGATCAGCAACCCGACTATATTGCTGCTGTAACCGACTGGATTATTCCCTGATAACGTATAAAGATAAAAATCCACAGATTGCACCGATGACACAGATTGGTTCATCTTGCAGCAAGCCACCAGGCAAGCCTGACAGGTAGGCCGGGTAAGACCGGGAGCAAGCGGCAAATCTCGGCATTATTGCTGTGTAATCTGCGTAATCTGTGGATCAATAAAACAATAGATAAACCACAGATTGCACTGATTCTGCCACTTCGATGAAATCGAAGGTCGTAAGGAGCGAGCAGGATATTGATCAATACAACAGCGGCTGGGAAACTCCCTCCCCCGTACGCGGGGGAGGGCTGGGGTGGGGGAACGACCGAGCATGCACGACCATGCGATAGGCAAACCTGCTATCACTCAAGGCTATGCCATGTGAATCCTGTGGTTGCATAAAATCCGCATCTAGCAGGAGTAAATCCACAGATTGCACCGATTACACAGATTGGTTCATCTCGCAGCAAGCCACCAGGCAAGCCTGACAGACAGGGTAAGACCGGGAGCAACCGGCTAATCTCTGCATCATTTCTGTGTAATCTGCGTAATCTGTGGATCAATAAAAGTCGATCCCGAGCTCACGCCGGAAACGACCGCGCATGCATGACCATGCCATACGCAAGCGCGCTCGAGCTGCACGGCGGCATGGCCGCAGGCATGCAATTCATGAACGCACTGCAACTGGTGCAGCGCGCGGTCTCGCTGGGTGACGCTGAAAGCCTGATACAGCATCCGGCCAGCATGACACACTCTCAACCTATTCGGTCGCAGAACGCGCCGCACACGGCATCAGCGATGGTCTGGTGCGGTTTTCTGTGGGACTGGAAACCCCGGCGGACATCATTGCCGATCTGCAGCAGGCGCTGGATCGCCAGCGCATGCGCGCGGCTTGAATGCGGGTGTTACATGCGGACTGTCTGCCGTTAGAATGCACATTATCTGAGTGCAGATGGTAGCAATCTGCCATGCGGATGATGCTTTACAATGCAGCATCACCAAGGCATGCTCATCATTACTGTCTCAATCGTCAGGACTGTGCTATGAATCTGAATGAAAATCAGCAGGCGCTGTGCGAAAACCACGACTTCGATTTTTCTGATCTGTCGGCGCTGTTCATCAACTGCACGCTGAAGCCATCGCGCGAAAAGTCGCACACCGAAGACCTGATGCAGGTTGCACAGACCATCATGACCCGCAATGGTGTGAGCTGCGAGATGGTTCGTGCCGCCGATCTGACGCTACCGTTTGGTGTTTACCCTGACATGCGCGAACATGGTTTTGATCGTGACGACTGGCCGGCGCTGTGCGAACAGGTCATGCAGGCCAACATTCTCGTCATCGGCACGCCGATCTGGCTGGGAGAGGAGTCTTCGGTGTGTCGCGTTATCATCGAGCGTTTGTACGGTGAATCCGGCAAGCTGAATGCCCACAACCAGTCGATCTACTACGGTCGCACCGGCGGTTGTATCATCACCGGCAATGAGGACGGCATCAAGCATTGCTCCATGTCCATCCTGTATGCGCTGCAGCATCTGGGCTATACCATCCCGCCACAGGCCGATGCCGGCTGGATCGGTGAAGCCGGACCGGGACTGAGCTACGGCGACACCGACGACGCTGGCCAGCCGATCGGCATGGACAATGATTTCACCCAGCGCAACACCACCTTCATGGCCTGGAATCTGATGCACATGGCGCGCCTGCTGAAGGACGCCGGCGGCATTCCGTCGCATGGCAACGATCGCCAGGCCTGGACCGCAGGCTGTCGCTTTGATCATCCAAATCCGGATTATCGCTGATGTTTGCGATCGCATTTGCTCCAGTAGCGAGCTATATTACTGATATCCGATTTATATTGATCTTCTTGTGAGTCCGGTATTTCTGCCACCCAGATTCAAGCGCAGCAAGCGCTGTCCTCGCTGTGGCCACTGGTATACCCGTAAACCTGAGAATTGGAGTTGACTGATGCCCAGGCGCAGCAATTGCAACAGCAACTGGCCGCGCGCAAGCAGGCCGATCAATCGTTGGGTGGACTGTTTCTGTTCATCGCAGTAATGATGGTAATTGCCGTCGTGCTGGCGATGGTCCTGATCTGAGATTGTTATAATCTCGACTCTGTAAGCTGTCTGTTGGCAAGCAGTCAGTGAAACCATCCAATTCACGGAAATCAGACTCATGAGCTCAATCAAATTGGCCCGCGCAGACCTGCTGCAGCAAAAAGCCTGGATCAATGGCCGCTGGCTGTCGGCTGCATCGGCGGCGACATTCGCGGTGCATGACCCGGCCAGCGGCGAGGTACTGGCAGAGATCAGTGATCTGGGCGCCGACGACTGCAAAGCTGCGGTCTGCGCCGCGCATGACGCTTTTCCAGGCTGGCGCGATCTGACCGCGAAACAACGCAGTGAAATACTGTATAAGTGGTATCAACTGATGCTGCAGCACGCCGATGATCTGGCCATGCTGATCACCCGCGAACAGGGCAAGCCACTGACTGAGGCCAAGGGCGAAGTGGCCTATGCCGCCTCGTTTGTGCAATGGTTTGCCGAGGAAGCCAAGCGCGCTTATGGCGAGCTGATCCCGTCGCCGTGGCCGGACAGTCGTATCCAGGTGCTGCGCCAGCCGGTCGGCGTGGTGGCATCGATCACGCCGTGGAACTTTCCGGCCGCGATGATCACGCGCAAGGCCACGCCGGCGCTGGCGGCCGGTTGCCCGGTGCTGATCAAACCGTCGGAAGAAACCCCGCTGACAGCATTGGCACTGGCGCTGTTGGCGGATGAAGCCGGTTTTCCTGCTGGCGTGCTCAACATCGTCACCAGTAATCAGGCGGCGGCGGTAGGTGAGGTGCTGTGCAGTCATCCCGATGTCGCCATGCTGTCGTTCACCGGCTCCACGCCAGTGGGCAAGCTGCTCATGCAGCAATGTGCTGCCACAGTGAAAAAAACCGCCATGGAACTGGGCGGCAATGCGCCGTTTATCGTGTTTGACGATGCCGATCTGGACGCCGCTGTGGCAGGCCTGATGCTAAGTAAGTTTCGCAACACCGGCCAGACCTGCGTTTGTGCCAACCGCATTCTGGTGCAGGACAACGTTTATGATGCTTTTGCCGAGAAGTTGCAGCTTGAAGTCCAGTCCATGCAGCAGGGACCGGGTACCAGCGCAGGCGTCAATCTGGGGCCGTTGATCAACCAGGCCGGTCGCGACAAGGTGCAGCGCCTCGTTGATGATGCCCTGAGCAAGGGTGCGATAAACCACTGGCAGGGTGATCTGGGTGCGCTGGATACACAACGCTACTATCCGCCCACCGTGCTGACCAATATTCAATCCGGCATGGCCATCGCCAGCGAGGAGATCTTCGGACCGGTGGCGGCATTGACCCGTTTTCGGGATGAAGCTGACGCGGTGCACATTGCCAACGATACCCGCGCCGGACTTGCTGCGTATTTTTATGCTCGCGACATCGGCCGCATCTGGCGCGTGCAGGAAGCACTGGAATACGGCATTGTCGGCGTCAACGCCGGCCTTATTTCCACCGAAGTGGCGCCATTCGGCGGGTTCAAGGAATCCGGCCTCGGTCGCGAAGGCTCGCGTCACGGCATGGAAGAATACCTGGAAATGAAATACGTATTGCAGGGTGGGCTGGGGGACTGAGCAGATTCTGATCTGTAAAATGAGGCCAAAGCCAAGCGGCTGCTGGGGGAGGCTATGTTTAATTGCCGGATGATGCGCGCGAATGCGCGATTGCCGAGCATAAAAAACCCGTCGCAGGGCGACGGGTCTACAAACTGTTGCTTATTCCAGCAGTATGATCAAAGGTCAAAACGATCCAGTTGCATGACCTTGCTCCAGGCGGCTACAAAGTCATTGACGAACAATGCTGCACCGTCGCTGGCGGCATAGGCTTCTGCCACAGCACGCAGCTCAGCGTTGGAACCGAACACAAGATCCACCGGTGTGGCGGTCCATTTCACCTCGCCACTGCTGCGGTCACGGCCTTCATAAATGCCATTCTCGTCGGCGGATTTACTCCAGACATTGCCCATGTCCAGCAGATTGACGAAGAAATCGTTGCTCAAGGTGCCGGGTCGATCGGTGAACACACCGTGTGCGGCAGCGCCGGTGTTGGCATTCAGCGCACGCAGGCCACCCACCAGCACGGTCATCTCCGGTACCGTCAGGTTCAACAGATCGGCCTTGTCCACCAACGCCTGCGCGGGTGGCAGATAGGCTTCGTCGCTGTAGTAATTGCGGAAACCATCGGCCTTGGGTTCCAGCACTGAGAAAGCGTTGACGTCGGTCTGCTCAGCCGTGGCATCGGCGCGGCCGGGAGTAAATGGCACCTCGACATCTTGGTCGGCATCAGCCGCTGCTTTTTCTACCGCCGCGACGCCGCCGAGTACAATCAAATCGGCCAGCGACACCTTGCGGCGACTGTCGGCGTTGAAATCCTGCTGAATTGTTTCCAGTGCCGCAATCACTCTGGCCGCTTCATCGGGGTTGTTCACTGGCCAGTCCTTTTGCGGTGCCAGCCGCAAACGGGCGCCGTTGGCACCGCCGCGCATGTCGCTGGCGCGATAGCTGGCGGCAGCCGCCCAGGCCGTACGCACCAGGTCCGGGACGCTCAGGTCAGAGTCAAGAACCATGGACTTCAGACGGCTGATGTCGCGGTCATTGATGATCGGAGTATCAGCGCTTGGCACCGGGTCCTGCCACAGCAGCGCTTCTGCCGGCACATCGCCGCCGAGGTAGCGCGCGGTCGGGCCCATGTCGCGATGGGTCAGCTTGAACCAGGCGCGGGCAAAAGCGTCTTCAAACTGTTCCGGGTTTGCCAGGAAACGTTTGGAGATCTCTCTGTATGCCGGATCTTCCTTTAACGACAGGTCGGTGGTGAGCATCATCACGGATTGTGTCTCACTCTCGACATGTGCATCCGGTGCCATGGAACCGGAAGGGCTGCCCTTGGGTGCCCACTGAATGGCCCCGCCAGGGCTCCTGGTCTGTTCCCACTCAAAATTGAACAGGTTTTGCAGGTACATCATGGTCCAGCGTGTTGGTGCGGCAGTCCAGGCACCTTCTAGACCACTGGTGACGGTGTCCTCAGCCTTGCCTTTGCCGCATTGGTTCTGCCAGCCCAGGCCCTGCTCTTCGATGTCGGCGGCGGCAGGCTCGGGGCCAACACATTCGCTCGGCTTGTGCGCGCCATGCACCTTGCCAAAGGTGTGACCGCCCGCGATCAGGGCGACGGTTTCCTCGTCGTTCATGGCCATCTGGCCGAAACTGAGACGAATACGCTCGGCCGCGGCCAGCGGATCACCGCTGCCGTTGGGGCCTTCCGGATTGACGTAGATCAATCCCATGGTGGTGGCACCGAGCGGATTTTCCAGCTTGCCCTCACCGTGAAATCGATCGCTGCCGAGCATGTCGGCTTCCGGCCCCCAGTAAACCAGATCCGGCTCCCAGTCATCTTCACGACCATAAGCAAAGCCAAAGGTCTTGAAGCCCATGTCTTCCATCGCCACGGTGCCGGCGAGCACAATCAGATCGGCCCAGGAAACATTACGACCGTATTTCTGCTTCAGTGGCCACAGCAAACGCCGTGCCTTGTCCAGGTTGGCGTTGTCCGGCCAACTGTTGAGCGGATCAAAACGCTGCTGGCCACCACCGGCACCACCGCGACCATCGGCCACCCGGTAGGTACCGGCCGCGTGCCAGGACATACGGATAAAGAAAGGACCGTAATGGCCCCAGTCGGCCGGCCACCAGTCCTGCGTGTCGGTCATCAACTCGCGCAGATCGGCTTCGAGCTGCTCATGATCCAGGCTGGCGAAGGCTTCAGCGTAATCAAAATCATCGCCATAGGGGTTGGATGAGGCAGCGTGATCGCGCAGCGGGGTCAGATCCAGTTGCTCAGGCCACCAGAAGCTGTTGGGCTTGGCTTCCATCTGACCCGATACCGATGTCGCCGAGAGCAGCAGCATCAGAATGGCGGTAGCTGCGGACAGCGGGTTTGATTTGAATTGTCTCATTGTGGTTCTCCTGGTTTTCCAACACAGCATTGTATTTTATGAGAATATGCTTATGCATGGGTAAAGTCCAATTGAATACTTTGATGAAGTTGATTGATGTGATCAATCAACTAATAATAAATCATCAATATAGACTATAAGAAAACGCAACGCTGAATTGCGACAATGCCTTCAGAGCTGCCCGGGACGGCATTAACCATCACTGCTTGGCCATGCCGTTGCAAACGTTATTGGAAAATCGCAGCCGTGTATCGGTCCAACGGTATTCGCTTCGATTGCTGTCTCCTGCACAGGCAATATGACAACACAATATGATTTGGATCGAGGCTACTCAAGCATCTGCTGAATGCGACGATCCTTCTCCTGCCACAACAGGTTCAGCCAGTCCTGGAAGCGTTGCCGATGCTCGGCATTGCCCTGGTAATCACCGCCGCGCAATTCGTCAGGTACCGGCAACAGGCGGATGTGTACGCGAATCTCCGGCACGCGGTTGGCCAGATAGTGCAGAAACCCGGGCCTGCCTTGCGGGTAGACCAGGGTGACATCGACAACGGTGTCAATGCAGTCACCCAGAGCATCCAGCACCAATGCGGTTCCACCGCTGCGTGGTTTCAGCAGATGGACAAAAGGTGATTGCTGGTGATCATGCTTGCCGTCTGTAAAGCGTGTTCCTTCGACAAAATTCATGATCGACACTGGAATATCACGAAACTTCTTGCAGGCGCGACGGGTCGCGGCCAGATCACGCCCGGCCAGTTGCGGCTGTTTGGCCAGTTGCTGCTTGCTGTGCCGGCGCATGAAGGGAAAATCCAGCGCCCACCAGGCCAGACCCAGCAACGGCACCCAGATCAGTTGCTGCTTGAGGAAAAAGCGCATGAACGGCAGGCGTCGGTTGAACAGCTTCTGCAGCACCGGAATGTCCACCCAGCTCTGGTGATTGCACAGCACCAGATAGTGGCCGTTGCGATCAATCTCAGGCAGTCCTGCAACCTGGATATGCGTATTGGTCAGTGCATCCAGCGCCAGGCTGTTGACGCCGATCCAGCTTTCGGCGATGGCGATCAAGCCACGATCAAGCAGTTTGCGCACCGCCAGTAACGGCAGCAGCAGCTTGCACAGCGCGACCAACAGCAACGGCAGCACGTGCACGACCGTGTTCAGCAGCAGCAACAACAAGGCAGCGGACAATCGCAGCCAGTCAAATAACTTGCTCATCATGTCTGGCATTGTCGCACAATCTCTGGCAATCTCTTTGCTGTCAGGTGACGAACCGTCGCAGGTGATCAACGACACAGGTATTCAAACATGACGCATGGTCTGGTCTGGCTGCGCGGTGAACTGCGCCTGCACGACAATCCGCTGCTGCAGGCGGCAACTGAATGCGATCGGCTGCTGCTGGTTTACGTGATTGATGCTGGCTTGCAGATGCAGAGCGACTGGGGCTGGCCGCGTCTGCATGCGCATCGCTGGCGCTTTCTGGCCGCATCATTGCGCGACTTGCAGCAGCGCCTGGCCCAGCTCGGTCAGCGCTTGCTGGTGGTGCAAGGCGATGCGCCGCCGCTGATCGCAAAGCTGGTGCGTGAGCACGGCATTGAGCAGGTGTATGTTGCGGATGCTCCCGGCACCGAGGAAGCCGGGCAGGTAAGTGCGCTGCAACAGATGCTCGGAGCAGATGCAGCAGTGAGCGTGACCGCCGACAATCGCTTGTTTGATGAGATGCCGTTTGCCAGTGATCGCAGGCCGATGAGCTTCAGCGCGTTCCGGCGCAAGGTGGAGAAGCGTTTGCAGCCGCTTGGGCCGCTGGCTGGCATCAAATCATTGCCGCAGCCGCTGCTGGGCAGTTGTCCAGACTGGCCGGAAATTCTGCAGCAGGCGCAGAGCAAACCGCCGCGCTTTAGCGGTGGCGAAAACGCCGGGCTGCAGCGCTTGCAGCATTATCTGCACGATGCGCAATGCATCCTCGACTACAAACAGACCCGTAACGGCATGCTGCAGACCGATGATTCCAGCAAGCTGTCGCCATGGCTGGCCAATGGCTGCCTGTCGGTGCGCCATGTGTGGGCGGAAATCGAGCGCTTTGAAAGCGAAGTCGCGGTCAACGAATCCACCTACTGGCTCAGATTCGAGCTGCTCTGGCGCGAGTATTTCCGCTGGCTGCTGCAACACACCGGCAGCGCTTTGTTCCGCATTGCAGGCTTGCATGACAAGCCCGTCGACGGGCTGAGCGCCTTTGACCATTTAGACCAGCGCCAGCAAGACCAGTTTGCTGCCTGGACGCAGGGTGAAACCGGCATTCCCATGATCGACGCCAACATGCGCGAACTGCACGCCAGCGGCTACATGTCCAATCGCGGCCGGCAGAACGTGGCCAGCTTCCTGGTCAAGGACATGCTGCTGGACTGGCGTGCCGGCGCGGCCTGGTTCGAGCATCTGCTGGTGGATTACGATGTTGCCAGCAACTGGGGCAACTGGGCCTATCAGGCCGGCGTCGGCACCGACACTCGCGAACGCTGGTTCAATGTGGTGGAACAATCCCGCCGCTACGACCCACACGCAGCATACATCAGCCACTGGTGCCCGGAGCTGGCAGGATTGCCGCCGAAAGAGCGCTTTTCGCCGTGGACAGCCGATACACCGCCGCAGGAATATCCACCGCCGCTGCTGGTTGATTCACGCTGGTGAATACAAGCTTGGAAAGCTGTTTGAATTGAACGCGCTCCGCGTATAATTGATCAGAGGTTCCTAAACACTTCAATGGATCCTGTAGAAGCATGAGAAGATACCTCACCGCTTTGAAATTCATGTGGCTTCTGGTTCCGCTGCATTCAGCCTTGTGGCTGGTCTTGTGTCGTACTGTTACCGATGTTGGTTCAGATGCTTGATTGAATTTGATTCAACCCTCAGGCACATCAAACGCATTGCGCACCCAGGCCAGATACTCCTGGTCGGTGGAGATGACCTTGCCGGGTGAGTCAGACAGCTTGACCACCGGTTGCCCATTGCAGGCAGTCATTTTGATGACGATGTTGATCGGCTCGACGCCGGTGTCGTTGCTCAGGTTGGTGCCGATGCCGAAGGACACGTTGATGCGATCACGGAAGGTTTGCCAGATTTCAGCGGCCTTGTCGATGTTGAGCGAATCCGAGAAGATCAGATTGCGGGTTTTCGGATCGACGCGGTTGTCCTGATAGTGCTGGATCATTGCTTCGCCCCAGGCGATGGGGTCGCCGGAATCCTGCCGCGCACCGTCAAACAGCTTGCAGAAGTACATGTCGAAATCACGCAGGAAGGCTTTCAGGCTGTAGGTATCGGACAGGGCGATGCCCAGATCGCCACGATATTCGCGCGCCCACACTTCAAACGCAAAGCGCTGCGTCTCGGCCAGTCGTGGCCCCAAAGCCTGCGCGGCCTGGATGAACTCGTGCGCCATGGTGCCAATCGGCACCAGTTCATTCTGCATGGCCAGGCGCACGTTGCTGGTGCCGCGCAACGAGTTCGGCAGTTGTGCGGCCAGGGTCGCCACCACTTCCTCGTGCCAGACGCGGGAGAAGCGTCGCCGGGTGCCGAAATCGGCAAACACGAATTCATCGGCGCGATCCAGCGCCTTGACCTGCTTGATCTTCTGCCGCAGTCGTCGCCGCCCTTCAGCAAACTCGTGCTGTGGGTGATGATGGCGGTAATACAACTCGCTGATGATCGCCAGCAGCGGCACTTCAAACAGGATTGTGTGCAGCCAGGGACCACGGATGGTCAACTGCAGCTCTTCATTGTGCTCGCTGATTTCGATAAAGCGCGACTGCAGATGAAACAGGCGCAGAAACTCGATGAAATCGTTTTTCAGGTAGCGCTGGCTGGCGAGAAAGTTCAGCTCGACCGGCCCTAGCTTGAGTGAACACAAGTGCTCGATTTCTTGTTCCAGCTCGCGTTTCAGCGGTCGCAGATCGATATCCGGCGTGCGGCAGCGGAACTGATACTCGACTTCGGCACCGGGGAACTGGTGCAGCACCGCCTGCATCATGCTGTATTTGTAAATGTCGGTGTCGAGCAGGAAGTCGATGATCATCAGCGTGCTTCTCCATTGCTATCCGCTGCATTCAGCCTGGTGCCAAGTTCAGCGGCATCGGTGAACAAGTTGACGCCAGCCGCGCGCATGTCATTGATTGCCTGCGCGCTGCTGTCAGTATCGATGCCGCGGCAGGCGGCGAGATTCAGCAATACCTGCAAGCCGGCTCGCTGCAGTTGCAACACGGTGGCCTTGACGCAGAAATCAGTGGCCAGGCCGCCGGCAACGACATGGCTGATGTTGTGTGCCTTGAGCCATTCGATAACGCCGGTGCTCATGGTCTCGGCGAGATCGTGATAACAGGCGCCGTAAGGATGCATGTCCGGCTCCACGCCTTTCCAGATGAAGAAATCGTAAGTGGCGGGGTGGGGCAGACCCGGCAGCAGTTTGAAACCTTCGCTGCCGGCAATGGCATGTGGCGGCCAGTGTTCCTCGACGTTGTCGCCGGGCACTCCGGGTTGGCCGATCTTGTCCGCATCATCGGTGATCCACACCGCCTGCATGTTATGCGCGTCTTTCGAACCCAGACGCCAGCGCACCAGTTTCGCCTGTGCGTTCAGTTCAGCAGCGATCTGATCACCTTCGGGCACCGGCAATTCATGCGGACACAGCGGGGTGAAGGTGCGCTGCGAATCGATGTCGAAACTGGCACAGTGCGCGGGATCGATGGGGCCTGACAAGCTCATGCCTTATATTGTCGCAGCCTGGGGCATGCTTGTCATCATGTCGATAAAACGTCGGGCTTGCGGTGACAGATAAGCACTGCGCCGGGTGACCAGACCATAACTGCGGCCGGCGAACCACGTGCTGACATCGCGCACGATAAGCTCCTGACGATCGCGTTCGGCAAGACAGATGCTGGTGACTATGGAAATGCCCATGCCGGCAGCGACGTATCGCTTGATGATTTCCCAGCCGCCAACTTCCATGGTCACCTGCAGCGGCAGCTTGTGTTGCTGAAACACCTTGTCAATCAGTGCGTACGTGGTCAACCGCTGGGGTGGCAAAATCATGCCGTAAGGGCTGATATCAGCCAGATCAAAGTGCCGCAAGCGCCCGAGCGGATGCCTGAGTGGACATATCAGCATCGGTTTGTAGCTGTACAGCGGCCGATATTTAACGTCATCAGGCACCTGCAGCATAGAGCCGACGGCAAAATCCACTTTGTTAGCGCGCAGCATGCCCAGACCGTCGGCACCGGTGACATTTTTCAACTGCACGCGAATGCCGGGGTATTTGCTGCGAAATCGTCGCACCATTGGCGGCAGCAAATGCAGGATAGTCGATTCGCCGGCGGCGATGCGAATTTCACCATTATCAAGCTGGCCATAGGCATCGGCAAACTCATCTGGCAGCGCATCCAGCCGCGCCACCAGTGGCGCAGCAATTTCGCGCAGCGTTTCTCCCGCCTGGGTAAGGCGCATTTTCGGACCCTGGCGTTCAAACAAGACCTGTCCCAGCTCAGCTTCCAGCGCCTGGATCTGCTGTGTCACCGATGGCTGCGACAGATACAGTTGCCTGGCCGCAGCAGATACACTGCCGCTGGATGCGGTGTGGGTAAATGCACGTAAGTGCTTGAGTAAATTGCCTTTATACACTGGAATAAACGTAAGGTTTGGCCATTGATATAAACGTATAAGGAAAAATTGATGCCTGCCACTATATTATATTGGATTTTCCAATGATAAGAATCAGTTTATATGATTTGTCATTGACTGACTTATTTAGCTAATCTATGGCTGTCACACAACGGTCATTTCCATGCATCACCCGGCGGATCATCACAGCGGCTCGCAAGCTGCTGACGAGACATCTCATGCTGCCTTTGCAACGCTTGCCGGCCTGGCATTCACAAGCCAGCCGACGGGCGCACCGGCAGCATTGTTCAGCACTGAATTACAGCAGCTTCTGCTGCAACTGGGCAGGCAATACCGCGACGAAGTAGACGAGATACTGCAGGCGCGGGAACAGTATCAGCAGCGTCTGGACGCCGGTGCAACGCCCGACTTCCCGGCAGCAACCAAGCACATTCGTGATAGCGACTGGCAAGTGGCCGAAATCCCTCATGATCTGCTTGATCGCCGCGTGGAGATCACCGGGCCTGTGGATCGCAAGATGATCATCAATGCGCTGAATTCCGACGCCAAAGTGTTTATGGCCGATTGCGAGGATTCCAGCGCGCCTAGCTGGTCCAACATGCTGGAAGGGCAGGTGAATCTGCGCGATGCCGTGCACGGCAACATCGACTTTACCGCCGCCAACGGCAAGCATTATCAGCTCAACGACAACCCGGCGGTGCTGATCGTGCGTCCGCGCGGTTGGCATCTGGACGAAAAACACGTTCTGGTCGACGATCGACCGCTCCCCGCCGGCCTGTTTGATGCCGCCGTGTATCTCTATCACAATGCCCAGGCGCAACTGGACAAGGGCTCCGGGCCTTATCTGTATCTGCCGAAATTGGAAAACCGCCACGAAGCGGCACTGTGGGAGCGCGCGCTGACAACAATGGAGTCTGCCCTGGGTCTGCAGCCGGGTACGGTCAAGATCACGGTGCTCATCGAAACGATTACCGCGGTGTTCGAAATGGACGAGATTCTGTACGAACTGCGCAGCAGAATCACCGGGCTGAACTGCGGGCGCTGGGATTATATTTTCAGCTATATCAAGAGGTTGAGAAATCATCCTGATAAAGTACTTCCAGATCGTGAGCAGGTCACCATGACGGTACCGTTTCTGCGTGATTACACGCAACTTTTGATCCAGACCTGCCATCGCCGCGGCGCCTTTGCCATGGGCGGCATGGCGGCGCAGATTCCGATCAAAGGCGATGAGCAGGCCAATGCCCAGGCGCTGGACAAAGTCCGTGCAGACAAACTGCGCGAGGCCGAGGCAGGTCATGATGGCACCTGGGTGGCGCATCCGGGGCTGATTCCACTGGCCATGGAAATCTTCGATCAGCAGTTGGCAGGACAGGCCAATCAACTGCATCGATTGCGCGAGGACGTGGCGGTCAGTGCTGCGGATCTGGTTGCCTGTCCCGCCGGCAGCATCACCGAAGCCGGCGTGCGCGGCAATATCAGCGTGGCCATTCAGTATCTTGCTGCCTGGTTGTCCGGCAACGGCTGTGTGCCGATCAACCATTTGATGGAAGACGCCGCCACGGCAGAAATTGCCCGTGCCCAGTTGTGGCAGTGGTGCCGCCATGCTGCTGGCAAGCTGGAAGATGGCCGCAACATTGACACTGCATTGGTCAGCGCCTGGATCCAGCAACAGCTTGCCGCTATCGAACAGCAAGTGGGGGCAGAAGCCTTCGCGACCGGCAAATATGCCGAAGCAGCCGGACTGCTGGATGCCATCAATCTGTCCGATCCACTGGTCGAGTTCATCACGCTGCCAGCTTATGCCATGCTCGACTGAGGCCAGTGGTTACTCAAGCTGATAAGTACGAATGCAGTTGGTCTGTCAGCGTTCAGAGCAAGGCGCAGCCCGCAGTGAATGGCTATTGCATGCGCACGGCGCCTTGCCGCACAGCGCCATACAAGCGCTGAACCCGCAGTTATCAGATTGAATAACCAATTGTATTTCACCACATCGCAATCAACCCCGGAGCCAAAGTCATGAATCAAGCCGATCAATCCCGGCAAGTCGCCGAACTGCAACAACAATGGCAGCAGCAGCCCAGGTGGCAGGGCGTGACGCGCCCTTACAGCGCCGAGGATGTGCTGCGCCTGCGCGGTTCCATCAACATCGAATACACGCTCGCGCGCATGGGCGCAGAAAAACTGTGGCGCTACATGCAGCAACAGCCCTACGTCAATGCACTGGGCGCGCTCACCGGCAACCAGGCCATGCAGCAGGTCAAGGCCGGTCTGCAGGCGATTTACCTGTCCGGCTGGCAGGTCGCTGCTGATGCCAACAACGCCGGCCAGATGTATCCGGACCAGTCGCTGTACCCGGTCAGTTCGGTGCCGGAAGTGGTGCGTCGCATCAACCAGACACTGCAGCGTGCCGATCAGATTCAAAGCGCGGAAGGTGAGGGTGATATTGACTGGTTTGCGCCGATTCTGGCCGATGCCGAAGCCGGCTTCGGTGGCGTGCTCAACGCGCATGAATTGATGAAAGACATGATCGCTGCCGGCGCCGCGGCGGTGCACTTTGAGGATCAACTGGCGTCGGCAAAGAAATGCGGCCACATGGGCGGCAAGGTGCTGGTGCCGACGCGCGAGGCAGTGCAGAAGCTGATCGCAGCGCGGCTGGCGGCCGACATCTGCAATGTGCCAGCGATCATTGTCGCCCGTACCGATGCCATGGCGGCGAATCTGCTGACCTCGGATGTGGATCAGCGCGATCAGCGTTTTCTGGCCGGTGAGCGCACCGCCGAAGGCTTTTACCGGGTCAACAACGGGCTGGATCAGGCCATTGATCGAGCCCTGTCCTACGCACCATATGCCGATCTGCTGTGGTGCGAGACGGCGACGCCGGACTTGCAGCAGGCGCGCGATTTTGCCGCTGCCGTGCACGAGCAGTTTCCTGGCAAGATGTTGGCCTACAATTGTTCACCGTCGTTCAACTGGAAACAGAACCTTTCCGAGGCCGATATCAAGCGCTTCCAGAACGAACTTGGCAGCATGGGCTACAAGTTCCAATTCATCACGCTGGCTGGATTTCATGCCCTCAATCACAGCATGTTCCAGCTCGCACGCGGCTACAAACAGTCGCAGATGGAGGCCTATGTGGAACTGCAGGAAGCGGAATTTGCCGCCGAAGCGGTCGGCTACAGCGCCACGCGCCATCAGCGCGAGGTCGGTACCGGCTATTTTGATCAGCTGACCCAGGTCATCAGCAGCGGCGATTCATCGCTGTCGGCGCTGTCTGGCTCCACCGAAGAAGAACAGTTTACTGACTGATCCCGGCTTGCTGGCGAGGTCATTGCTGCTATCCTGTGAGTCATGCGCAAGGTTTTCTGCACTCTGCTATTCATCGACCCATTACTTCTGATGGTATTGGTAACTTCAGCCGCTGCGCAACCGGCAGACATCAATTCGGAGGCAAGTGCCATGACAAACATTGACTTGCACCAGCAGGCTGCAATCGAAATCACCCGCTTGCATGATTTTTTTCAGGCCTGGTACAGGGGCGAATTGGAACCGTCTGCGTTTGCCAGCTTCGAAAACGCGCTGGATGCAAATTTCCAGATCATTACTCCGGATGGCCACTTGCTGCCGCGTGAGCGCATTCTGCAAGCGGTCAGGCAGCAGGCCGGCAGCGATGCCAGCGCGGTGCTCGAAATTCGCCATGTCGAGCCGGTTGCTGTGGACCAACACATCGCCGTGTTCCGCTATCAGGAATGGCAAAGCAGTGCCGATGACAAGCCGCGTGGCCGACTCAGCACAGTGGTGTTCAAACGTGATGCTGCGGCCAGTAACGGCCTCATCTGGCGGCAGGTGCACGAGACCTGGCTGCCCGAGTAGCCAGACGGGCATGGTTAGGCATTACCTGCTGAACTGATGGTGGCTGCACCGGCTGACGTTACTATCACCCGCAAGCGCGTGAAACGGCTCAATGTGCGGGTCTGTGCGCCTGCTGGCGAGGTGCGTGTCAGCGCGCCGCTGTGGATGCCGGAAGCAGAGATTCATGCGTTCTTGCAGCAGCGCCGTGACTGGATCCAGCGCGCACAGCAGCGCCAGCGGCAACGCCATAGCGAAAGCCAGGTGGCCATGACCCATGGCGAACTGCACCGCTATCTGGGCCATGGCTATCCGCTGTGCTTGCACATCACAGCAACCAGACCCGCGCTGAGTTTGCAGGCTGACGCGCTGCACATGCAGGTGACCAAAAGCATGGACACATCGCAACGCCTGCAACTGTTGCAGCACTGGTATCGGCAGCAACTGCAAGCCATGCTGCCGGGTCTGCTCAATCGCTGGCAGCCGGTGGTCGGCGCAGAAGCAGCCGAATGCCGTATCAAACGCATGAAAACCCGCTGGGGCTCGTGCAATCCGGACGCGCGGCGTATCTGGTTGAGCCTGGAGCTGATCAAGTACCCGCACGCGTGCATCGATTACGTCATGGTGCATGAACTGGTGCACCTGCATGAAGCCTCGCACAATCACCGCTTCCGTACGCTGATGGATCAATGCATGCCCGACTGGCGCGACCGGCGACGCTTGCTCAATCAACCGTTGCAGCAGTCGCGCTGACAAGGCTGCTGACTCACATGTTCATCCCCCGGCTGTTCATTTACAATAGTCGATTGTCTGCAACGATTTGATCACCCATGCTCGACCCCGCTTTACTAAGAAAAGACCTGCCGCAGGTGCAGGCGGCCCTGGCCGCACGTGGCTATGAACTGGACGTGGCGCGCTGGACGGCGCTGGACGAGCAGCGCAAGACGCTGCAAAAGCAGGCTGAAAGCCTGCAGAACGAGCGCAATACGCGTTCCAAAGCCATCGGCCAGGCGAAAGCAAAAGGCGAAGATGTGCAGCCGCTGCTGGACGCAGTGGCCGATCTGGGTGAGCAGTTGAAGCAGGCGCAGGAACAGCTCAGTGCGGTGCAACTGCAGTTGCGTGATATGCAACTGGACATGCCGAACATGGCGCTGGAGGATGTCCCGACCGGTGCCGATGAGAATGACAATGTCGAGGTTTATCGCCATGGTGAGCCGCGCACATTTGATTTCACCCCGCGCGATCATGTTGATATTGCCGAACTCAATGGCTGGCTGGACGCCGATGCCGCCGCGCACATCGCCGGTGCCAGGTTCGCCATCCTGCGCGGCGAGCTGGCCAGACTGCATCGGCGCCTGGCCACGTTGATGCTGAATCTGCACACCGAAAAACACGGCTACACCGAGGTCTATACGCCTTATCTGGTGAAACAAGAGGCCATGCTCGGCACCGGGCAATTGCCCAAGTTCGCCGAGGATGCTTTTCATGTTGATGACGATCCGCAGCGCTTTTTGATACCCACCGCCGAGGTGACACTGACCAACATGGCCGCCGAGCGCATTGTAGATGTCACCGAACTGCCGCAGAAATGGGTGGCGCACACGCCGTGTTTCCGGCGCGAGGCCGGTGCCTACGGGCGCGATACCCGCGGGCTGATCCGCCAGCACCAGTTCGACAAGGTAGAACTGGTGCAGATCACCACGCCGCACCATGGCGAACAGGCGCTGGAGGATCTCACCAGTCACGCTGAGGCGGTGCTGCAGATGCTGGATCTGCCGTACCGGAAAGTGCTGCTATGCAGCGGCGATATGGGTTTTGCCGCGCGCAAGACCTATGACCTGGAAGTCTGGCTGCCGGCGCAGAATGCCTACCGTGAAATCAGTTCCTGTTCATTGTGCGGGGATTTTCAGGCACGACGCATGCAGGCGCGCTACCGCGATCCGGAAACCGGCAAGCCGCAGTTGCTGCACACGCTGAACGGTTCCGGCCTGGCCGTGGGACGCGCGCTGGTGGCGGTGCTGGAGAATTATCAGCGCGAAGATGGCAGCCTGGATCTGCCGTTGACACTGCGCCACAGCTGAGCCGACAAATGCTATAAGTGACGACTGTCAGGGCTTGGTCAACAAGCCCGCTGGGTAGATCGAATTTCAGCTCAATGATTATCCTGCCGGGCATGAATGTATGAACAGGATGTGCAGTATGAACCACGAATGGACACGAATGAACGCTAAGAATTGTTTGCTTGCACAGCAGATACTGAATGACTCACAGCTTGGGCAGCCACCCAGGAAGTCTGTGACATCGCCTATTTATTCGGTGGTGAACCGGATCAGTCGCCGCTTTTGGCCGTGCGCAGTGAAGATTCCTGGGCGCTGAAATAAGCCGCAAGATCGGCGATGTCGCGATCGCTGAGTTGCTGAGCGAATGTCGCCATGACGGCCTGTTCGCGTGCGCCGGAGCGATACGCTTGCAGACTGTAGACCAGATAATCTTCGTGTTGTCCAGCCAGCAGCGGGATGTCCGGGGTCACAGATTTGGCACCGGCAACACCATGACAGGACTGGCAGGTGACGGCTTTCTCCTCACCGGCAGCAACGTTGCCTGCGGCCATCGCCGGGCCGGCAAGCGCCGCCAGCAGCAAAACGGGGAGCGGCAGGGCAGTCTTGTTGATGATAGATCCGGTCATGGTCATTCCTTGTTTTCCATGCTGGCCAGGTAGGCGGCAACATTAACAATGTCTTGTTCGCTCATGCTTTGTGCCTGGATCTGCATGGTCTCATGCTGGCGGGTGCCGTTCTTGTAGGCTTTCAGAGCATTGATGATGTAGAGTTCGTTCTGACCACCAATCATCGGCACTTTATAGGTCGGGTAAACGTTGTTGTAGCCTGGTATGCCGTGACAACCGGTACAGGTATAAAAATAACGTTTACCGGCGGCAAGATCCGGCTTGAGACTGACATCGTCCATGTTCTGTGCAAAAGCTGTGGTCAGACCAATCGATTGCAGGCCTGCAGACTGCAGGACAATGATGAGCGCAGCAGCAAACAGGCGGCGAGCTGTGCGCGCGGAAAAATAACTGATTGTCATTGCTATGTGGCTTGTTAAATATACTGACTATTATAGCTTATCAAAGCTGGCTGCATGCGGATTTGCGGTCAGCGGGGACACGCTGGTGATGACAGGATCATGTTGTATTGCATGCTTGCGATCACGAAGCTGATCAATAACTAATACGTTTAATTTCAGTTATTTATAATTTTAATATAGAATAATTCTAGTAGGTGACCGACATTCATGAAATCGATTCAAACAGCCCGGCTGCGCCCATACCGGTGCCGATGCACATGGTGACCATGGCATACTTCTGCTGCTTGCGGCGCAGGGCATGAATGGCCTTGGCGCTGAGAATGCTGCCGGTGGCACCCAGCGGATGACCCAGCGCAATGGCGCCACCGAGCGGATTAACCTTGTCCGGATCCAACCCAACTTCGCGGATCACCGCCAATGACTGCGCGGCGAAAGCCTCGTTCAGTTCAATCCAGTCAATGTCATCCAGGCTGACACCGGTCTGTTGCAGCAGTTTGGGAATCGCAGCGATCGGACCGATACCCATGATTTCCGGCGCCACGCCAGCCACGGCAAAGCCGCGGAAGCGTGCGATCGGGGTCAGGTTATGGTCTTTCAGCCCCTGTTCACTGGCCAGAATCAGGGCGCCTGCGCCATCACTCATCTGCGATGAGTTACCGGCGGTGACGCTACCATCGGCCTTGAACACGGTGCGCAATTTGCCCAATGCTTCCAGCGAGGTATCGGCGCGCGGTCCGTCGTCGGTTTTGGCGACAAACTCGCCCATGGCAACAGTGCCATCAGGTGCCGGTTGCGCTGTCTGTATGCGCATGGGGCGTATCTCGGTAAATTCATCCTGACTGATGGCAGCAGTGGCTTTCTGATGGCTGCTGAGTGCAAACTGATCCTGATCTTCACGACTGATCTTCCAGCGGCTGGCCACGTTTTCGGCGGTGATGCCCATACCGTAGGCGATGGCAACATTGTCATCCGAAAACACATTCGGGTTCATCGCCACCTTGTGTCCCATCATCGGCACCATGGTCATGGTTTCGGTACCGCCGGCGAGCATGATATCGGCCTCGCCCAGGCGAATGCGATCCGCCGCCATGGCAACCGACTGCAGGCCCGACGAGCAGAATCGATTCACGGTGACGCCGGGCACGCTGTCGGGCAAGCCGGCCAGCAAAACACCAATGCGCGCCACGTTCATGCCCTGTTCGGCCTCTGGCATGGCGCAACCGATAATGGCGTCCTCAATGGCAGCAGGGTCCAGCCCTGCGGCATCCTTGATCGCAGCACGGATGACGTGCGCGAGCAGATCATCGGGTCGGGTATTGCGGAAGATGCCTTTGAAGGCGCGTCCCACGGGGGTTCTGACTGCGGCGGCGATGTAACAATCCTGCATGGTTAATCCTGTATCTGTGTTTGGTCTGGCGACATTGAGTGCACGGGCTGCACGCAATCAATTGCGCAGCGGCTTGCCGGTCTTGAGCATGTGGCCGATGCGCTCACGGGTTTTTTCTGTTGCCGTCAGATTGAGAAAGTGCTTGCGTTCCAGATCCAGCAGCCACTGCTCGCTGACGACACTGCCACGATCAATTTCACCACCGCACATGACCGTGGCAATGTGCTCGGCAATGAGCAGGTCGTGATCGGAAATGAAGTTGCCTGCATGCATGTTCACCAGCAGCATTTTCAGCGTAGCAATACCGACATCTCCGGCCACCGGCCATTGCTGATTTTCCAGCGGCGGACGATAACCGGCTTCAATCAGGTACTGCGCCTGATGGATGGCCACATGCAAGACTTCGTCGCTGTGCATGACAATCTTGTCGTGCGCGCGCAGATAACCGAATTCACGCGCCTCCAGCGCCGATCCGGCGACCTTGCCCAGGGCAATCTGCTGAAAATACTTCTGCAGCAAGGGAAATGTATCGCCGGCTTCGGTGTTGTCCACGCTGCGGATGGCCATTTCTTTCAGTCCGCCGCCACCGGGCAATAGCCCGACGCCGGCTTCTACCAGGCCGATGTAGCTTTCCAGTGCAGCTACCGTGCGCGTACAGTGCAGCATCACCTCGCAGCCGCCACCCAGCGCCATGCCACGCACAGCAGCGACGGTGGGCACGGCGCAGTAGCGCAGGCGCATGACCGCACGCTGGAAATCCGCCAGCATGGTTTCTATGCCTTCCTCGTCGCCGGTTTCCGCCATGTTCAGGGCGCCCTTGAGGTCGGCACCGACACAAAACGGCTCGGATGTCTGCCAGATGACCAGGCCGTGGTAGTTTTTTTCCGCCAGTTCGGTGGCGCGCAACAGGCCGTCGATGACATCGGTGCTGATGCTGTGCATTTTGCTGGTAAAGCTGATGATGAGAATGTCGTCGTTGGCGCTCCACAGCACCCAGTCGCGGCCTTGCTCGATGGTGTTGAGCTCGCTGACCGTCTCACCGATCAGGCGCGGTGGTCGCAACTGGCGGCGATACACCGACAGTGACGAACGCGGCAACATTTTGTCTTCCGCAGCAGAATAAGAACCTTCACTGCCATGGACGCCGTCGCGACCATCCGTCACCCAGTCGGGCAGGGCGGTGGTGGCCATGGTGTCGCCGGCCGTGATGTCCTGCTGCAGCCATTCGGCGATCTGCTGCCAGCCGCTGGCCTGCCAGGTTTCCAGTGGGCCGTGCTGCCAGCCGTAACCCCAGCGCATGGCCTGGTCGATTTCGCGCGCCGAGGCAGCGATATCGGCAAGATGCACCGCACAGTAGTGAAACAGATCACGCATGATGGCCCACAAAAAGCGTGCTTCCACGCAGTCACTGGCGTGAAGCGCAGCCATGCGTTCGATCGGATCGCGCTGTTTCAGTATCTCGCTGATTTCGTCTGACAGTTGCGGTTTGCTGTCAGCGTAATCGCCAGTTTTGCTATCCAGCACCTGGATCGTGCGCCCCTGTTTGCGATAAAAACCATTGCCGGTTTTTTGCCCCAGCGCACCTGCATCAACCAACTGCTGCAGCACTTCAGGAACCGCATAATAGCTGCTCCAGGGATCGTCTGCCAGCGTGTCCTGCATGGTTGCAATCACATGCGTCATGGTATCCAGACCGACCACATCGGCGGTGCGGTAGGTGGCGCTTTTCGGGCGCCCGATGGCCGGGCCGGTAAGCGCATCGACGACATCAAACGACAAGCCGAACGCCTGCGTGTGATGCATGGTGGCAAGCATGGAAAATACACCAACACGGTTGCCGATAAAGTTGGGCGTATCCTTGGCGCGCACCACCCCTTTGCCGATCACGCTGGTGAGAAAAGTCTCCAGATGATCCAGCACTTCCGGTTTGCTGCCGGCATGCGGAATCAGCTCGACCAGGTGCATGTATCGCGGTGGGTTGAAAAAATGCACACCACAGAATTCTTCACGTAGATCTTCCGGCAGCGCCTGCGCCAGCTCGCGCATGCTCAGGCCCGATGTGTTGCTGGCGATGTAGCTACCGTCGCGGATAAACGGCGCAATTTTTTCGTACAGGTCCTTTTTCCAGTCCAGCCGTTCGGCTATGGCCTCGATGATAAGGTCACAATCTTTCAGCCGCGACAGGTGCTCGTCGTAGTTGCAGGGCTGAATCTGATCGGCCACATGGCTGCGGCCCAGAGGTGCCGGCTTCAATTTGCGCAGACGCTGGATGGCGGCATCGACGTTGGCATTCTTGTTGTCGCCGTCGGCGGGCAATTCAAATAAGACAGTGTTGATACCGGCATTGACCATATGCGCGGCAATCTGCGCGCCCATGACGCCGGCGCCAAGCACGGCGACTTTGCGGATGTGATGTTGCATAGTGTTCCTGTTAAAGCTGAATGCTCAGATGGATGGTTATGTTAGCGACAGCGGTACGGCAACTACCGCTGCGCATTAAGTCTGCTCCAGCGGCACCGGTTCGGCAGCAAAGCATTCACCTTGTTCCGGCGGCCATTCAAATTCGTTGACATTAATGACTTTCAGCGCCAGTGCCTGAGCCTGACATATTCTGGCGGCTTGGTCCTCAGTCAACAAGTCTTCTTCCATGCCTTTCGCCGTGAGTTCTTGGCAATTATACGGCGACACCACCTGCTTGAAGCGCGCCCGCAACTGTTTCTCCAGATCCGCCACTTCCAGCGTCGCCTTGAACGCCTGATTGAGCAGGCCGACGGCATCATCCTGGTCCGATTCGTGAGTGCCTGACAACAGACGATCACGTGACGGTGTGTCGGTCAGCAGAATTCTGGCCACGCGTTTGCCCAGATAATCCGAAGGCGGATCATACTGACGTCCGCGCGGAAAGGCAATGAAGCGTGCGCCATAAATCAGCAGCGGGTTGCGTAGATGCCGGGTCACGCCAACCAGCCGCTCCTGGATGGTGAACAGGCTGTCACGCAAGGCCCAGCGCGCCAGTGGCAGATCCTCTTCCGGAGCTCCTGAATCCTCGAAGTGCTTGAGCACGGCGCTGGCCATGTACAGATGACTGAGCACGTCGGCCAGGCGGCCGGAAATTTTCTCTTTGAACTTGAACTTACCGCCGAACACCAGCAGGACAATATCGTTGATAAAGCAGAACGCCGCGCTCAAGTGGTTGATGCGACGATAGTAATGCGCCAGTTTGCCGTCCACCGGCGCCCTTGACAGCGCGCCGTTGCTAAGACCCAGAAACAGCGAGCGCAGCATGTTGCTCATGGTATAGCCGATGTGACCGAACAAGGCACGATCGAATTGTTTCGCCGCGGCTTTCCGGTCTGCCATGGAGGCAGATTCCATCTCCTGCAGCAGCCAGGGATGGCAGCGAATGACGCCCTGACCGAACACAATCATGCAGCGGGTGAGGATATTCGCACCTTCCACGGTGATCGCAATCGGTACCGCCATGTAGGCATGTGACAGATAATTGTTCGGGCCCATGATGATGCCCTTGCCGGCATGCACATCCATGGCATCGTTGGTGCAGACTCGATTGCCTTCGGTAAGCTGGTATTTCAGCAAGGCCGACAGCACGCTGGGTTTCTCACCCATATCCAGCGCCACCGTGGTCAGTTTGCGCGCGGCATCCATACGGTAAGTATTGCCGGCGATGCGCGCCAGCGGTTCTTCAATGCCTTCAAAATAGCCGATGGGTATGTTGAACTGGCGGCGAATGCGCGCATAGGCGCCGGTGGTGCGGCTCATCATCTTGGCACCGGCCACACCCAGGCCGGGCAGGGAGATGGCGCGACCGGCAGCCAGGCTCTGCATGAGCATGGTCCAGCCCTGACCGATGCGCTCCTGCCCACCGATGATGTAGCTCATTGGAATGAACACATCCTTGCCGCGGGTGGGCCCGTTCATGAAAGCCGATCCCACCGGCAGATGGCGATTGCCGTTGCTCACACCCGGCGTGTCAACTGGAATCAGCGCACAGGTGATGCCGAGCTCTTTTTTGTCGCCAATCAGGCCGTCCGGGTCGTAGGCCTTGAAGGCCAGACCAACCAGCGTCGCCACCGGCGCCAGCGTGATGTAGCGCTTGTTCCAGTTCAGTTTCAGCCCCAGCACTTGCTCGCCCTCGAACTCGCCTTTGCAGACGATGCCGCTGTCGACCATGGACGCCGCATCGGAACCGGCGGCCGGAGAGGTCAGCCCGAAGCAGGGTACTTCCCGGCCATCGGCCAGGCGCGGCAGATAGTATTTCTTCTGCTGTTCGGTGCCGTATTCCAGCAACAACTCGCCCGGCCCCAGCGAATTCGGCACCATCACCGTGACCGCTGCGGTAACATTCTGGCTGGCCAGCTTGACCACCACCGCAGAATTTGCCTGCGCGGAAAAGCCCAGGCCGCCGAATTCCTCCGGGATGATCATGCTGAAGAAGCGCTCACGCTTGATGAATTCCCACGCTTTGGGTGGCAGATCCTTGTATTTCTCGGAAACATCCCATTCATCCAGCATGGCGCAGAGCTTTTCTACCGGACCATCGAGAAAAGCCTGTTCGCGCTCTGACAGATGCGGTTTCGGGGCATCCAGCAGCACTTTCCAGTTGGGACGGCCGCTGAACAGCTCGGCATCCCACCACACCGTGCCGGCTTCCAACGCCTGTCGCTCGGTATCGGAAATGCCCGGCATGAGTTCTCGGAACACGGCAAACAGCCGATCGCTGAGCCATTGCTGCCGCAGTGGTTTGAGCGACAGCGCGCCCAGCACTATGGTACTGATCACGACGATAGTGCTCAGTAGCAGCGCAGCACCAAGCCAGATAGACA
The DNA here is from genome assembly GCA_964534475.1 of uncultured Wenzhouxiangellaceae bacterium. Taxonomy (GTDB): domain Bacteria; phylum Pseudomonadota; class Gammaproteobacteria; order Xanthomonadales; family Wenzhouxiangellaceae; genus JAHJQV01. The sequence continues at coordinate 485 of CAZHRH010000003.1, read as the reverse complement.
ATGCGGCGAAGGCTGCGGTCATGATGGTCACAGCGAGCAGCGAGCGACGCTGGTAGATCATGGTCAGCGTGCCGGTAAGCAGAAGCAGGGCGAGCAGCCAGTTCATAAAATTCTCCAATTCGAGTCAGATCAATGCAGTCAATGCATCTGCCAGTAATCCTTCAGCCGGAGCATTACAGATTCAGTGCGGATGTCAGCGTTAAGTGCAAGGCAGTTTGAACAGTCAAAGGCCAAAGCCATTGGCACGCATGGGTACGCCGAAGCGCAACGGAACGAGCATGCTGAACCCGCAATGGTTAGACTAAAGCAGCATCAACCTGCATTATAAAGCCCAAGCTGAAACATTACATACCAGGGCCTGTTTACACTAATCCAAATGTCACTGTTGCACCTGAAAGAGTGCCAATCGAGGCGCGAGGAACGCAGTTTGGTGATTCCAAATAAGCGACGAGCAACAACGAGTGGCGCTGTTTCAGGCGCAACCC
>CAZHRH010000002.1:40689-44385 GCA_964534475.1 uncultured Wenzhouxiangellaceae bacterium | reverse complement strand
GGCCCTCAATCAACCCCAGGCTGATGCTGCTGGCAGGATTGGCTGCGGCGATCAGACAAGCGGTGGCCCCACCCAGGGAATGACCGAGCAGATGGTAGCGCTGCCAACCGAGCAGGCTGGCCAAGGCGGCGGCTTCGTAGGCAAAGTCAACGAGGTGATACCATTGTCCCGGCGGGCGATGATCGGACAGACCATGGCCGCACAGATCCGGCGCCACGAGATCAATCTCGGGCGCTAGCTGTGCCGCCATCGGCGCGAACGAGTTGGCGTTGTCCAGCCAGCCATGCAAGGCCAGCACTTTTATCGGCGCATGTTGTTGCCAGCGTCGGCCGCGCAGAGTGATGCCGCTATCCAGTCGCTGAGCAAACGCCTGTGCTGCAGGCATCAGTTCATCACGGTCAGTTTGGCATAGGACAGCACCAGCCATTTGCAACCCGCCTGCTCGAAGTTGACCTGCACGCGGGCATGCGCATCGCGACCTTCGATGTTGAGGATGATGCCCTCGCCGAACTTCTGGTGGCTGACGCGTTGACCCAGATCCAATCCAGCGCCACCGGCGCTGCCGTTGCCGCTGCCGCTACCGTCAGCTTGCATGCCATCGCCGCTGGCGCTGATTCCGGGCCGGACTTCATGCTTGAGTTCGCCGGGCAACTCGCGCAGAAAACGCGATGGCCGGCACAGGTTCTGGCCGCCATAGATGCGCCGCATTTCGGCGTGGCACAGCACCAGTCGTTCCCGCGCGCGGGTCATGGCGACATAACACAGGCGCCGTTCTTCTTGCAGGTCCCCACTTTCCTCCACCGAGCGCTGATGTGGAAACAGGCCTTCCTCCATACCGGCGACGAACACCAGCGGGAACTCCAGACCCTTGGCTGAGTGCATGGTCATGAGCTGCACACAGTCATCCCATGCTTCACCCTGGGCTTCACCGGCTTCCAGCGCGGCCTGGGCCAGAAACGCCGCCAGCGGACTCAGTCCAGCCTGTTCGTCTTCGTAGCTGAGGCGGAAACTGTCGGCTGCGCGCAACAGTTCATCGAGGTTTTCGCGTCGGGTTTCGGCCTTTTCCGGGCCTTCCTTGTCGTAATGGCTGGCGAGGTCGGTCGCTTCCAGCAGCTGGCGCAGTTGCAGGCCGATTTCCTCGCTGTCAAGGCTCGCCCGTAACGCCTGTATGAGGTCAACAAAGCGTTGCAGTGACTGCTGCATGCGGTTGCCGGCAGCGCTGCTGCAGACCTCGCTGGCGGCCCGCCACAATGACACGCCGGCATCGGCGGCCAGTGCGCGCAGTTGACTGATACTGCGTTCACCGATGCCGCGGTTGGGTGTATTGACGACGCGCTCAAAGGCGCTGTCGTTGTCGGGGTTGCTGAGCAGATGCAGATAGGCCAGCGCGTCCTTGATTTCGGCGCGCTCGAAAAAGCGCAGGCCGCCGTAAACGCGATAGGGGATGCCTTCGCGCATCAGCACCTGCTCGAACAGCCGTGACTGCGCGTTGGAACGGTACAGGATCGCCGCCTCGTCGGCACGGCGGCCGCCGTCGATCCATAACTGGATCTGGCCGACAACGAATTCGGCTTCATCTTCTTCGTTGTAGGCGCTGTAGACCTGCACCAGATCGCCGGCCTCGGCTTCGGTCCACAGCTTTTTGCCGAGCCGCTCCTCGTTGTTGGCGATGATGGCATTGGCGGCAGCAAGAATGTTGCCGCTGGAGCGGTAATTCTGCTCCAGCCGCACGGTGTGTGGCTGGAAGTCATTGACGAAAAACTGCACGTTTTCCACCCGCGCACCGCGCCAGCCATAGATCGACTGATCGTCGTCGCCGACCGCAAACACATGGCCCTGACTGCCGGCCAGCATGCGGATCCAGCCATACTGGATGGCATTGGTGTCCTGAAACTCATCGATCAGCAAGTGCGGAAAGCGCTGCCGGTATTTTTGCAGCAGGGCATCGTTGTCGCGCAACAGCTCATGCGCGCGCAGCAGCAACTCAGCAAAGTCGACCACGCCGGCAAGGCGGCATTGTTCTTCATACGCCTGGTAGATCTGCTGCCAGCCGTCGACGATGGGATTGCCGTGGCCATTGATATCGGCCGGGCGCTGGCCTTCGTCCTTGCGCGCATTGATCCACCACTGCGCCTGTTTTGGCGGCCATTGCTGCTCGTCGATGCCGCGTTCGCGCAACAGCCGGCGCAGCAGCCGGTATTGATCATCGCTGTCGATGATCTGAAAGCCTTCCGGCAGCCCGGCCAGCTCGTAATGGCTGCGCAGCAGACGGTGCGCCAGGCCGTGAAACGTGCCCACCCACATGCCGCGCACCGGGATCTGCAGCAAATCCTGCACCCGCTGGCGCATCTCGCTGGCGGCCTTGTTGGTGAAGGTCACCGCCATGATGCTCAGTGGTGAGACATGCTCGACCTGGATCAGCCAGGCGATGCGATACACCAGCACACGCGTCTTGCCGCTGCCGGCTCCGGCCAGTATGATCTGATTGCCGGGGGGTGCAGAGACAGCTTCGCGCTGGGCATCATTGAGCGGGTCCAGCAGGTGAGAAACATCCATGCGCCATAGTTTAGCTGATCGGCGGCGGTTTGACTTTGTCAGCGCCTGCACACGGACATAATCTGTGCGCAGTCGCTTGAGATCGCGCTGATAGAGTGTCATAATAGGAGGGATTTGTCTTGCTGCACGCAAAATGCACGGGCAAAATCAGACAATCATCACTGATTGAATTCACACGTTTTTCGTCACGTTCTGACCGGGTGCCGGCAAGTCCGGTTGTCAGACGGGAAAAACGGAGGTTTTAACCCTGCGTACAGTCATTGCGGCCTCTCGCTGGCCCGACTGTCGCACATTAATCATGGAGTGGCTTTTCATGCCCAACGTTAGTATGCGCCAGATGCTTGAGGCAGGCGTACATTTCGGACATCAGACGCGTTACTGGAATCCCAAGATGGCCCCCTACATCTTCGGGGCGCGCGGCAAGATACACATCATCAATCTCGAAAAAACCATGCCGTTGATGCAGGATGCGATGAATTATCTGAGCAGCCTGGCAGCCAAGCGTGGCAACATTCTGTTTGTCGGCACCAAGCGCGCGGCCAGTGACGCCATCGCGGAAAATGCTAGCAAGGCAGGTTGCCCGTATGTTTCGCATCGCTGGCTTGGCGGCATGTTGACCAACTACCGCACCGTGAAGAAATCCATCAAGCGGCTGAAGCAGCTAGAGGAGATGCTTGAGAGCGGTGGCTTTGACCATCTGGTGAAAAAAGAAAAACTGCAGCTGGAACGTGAAATGAACAAGTTGCAGCGCAGTCTCGGCGGCATCAAGGACATGCGAGGTATTCCTGATTGCCTGTTCGTGATTGACATCGGTCATGAAAACATCGCCATCAAGGAAGCGCATACCCTGGGTATTCCCGTGGTGGCTGTGGTTGACAGCAACCACTCGCCGGATGGTGTTGATTATGTCATTCCCGGCAATGACGACGCCATCCGCGCGATCAAGCTGTACACCGAACTGGCGGCGGAAGCCATTCTGGAAGGGCGTGCATCGGCGCCGGTGGCCGGTGAAGCTGAAGAAACTGCTGCCGTGGAACAGGAATCTGCACCAGAAACAGCCAAGTCGACAACCAGGCAAACAGCCAAAGTCGTGGTCAAAAAAGCCGCCGATGAGGTTACAGATGCCGCTGCCAAAGCTGA
>CAZHRH010000002.1:6389-40589 GCA_964534475.1 uncultured Wenzhouxiangellaceae bacterium | reverse complement strand
AAGTCGTGGTCAAAAAAGCCGCCGATGAGGTTACAGATGCCGCTGCCAAAGCTGACGCTGAAGCAGCCGGGGAAGCAGCCGAGTCGGTAACAGCAAAGACTGCTGATGTGGCCGCAGACAGCGGTGCAGATGAAATAGCTGCCGCTGCTGACAACAACACCGACGATAACCAGACAGCAGCCGCTACTGCCGCAGAGCCGAGCAAGAAGAAGGTGGCAAAGAAAGCTGTCAGCAAGAAAACGGCCACGAAAAAAGCAGCAAAGAAAAAAGCTGCTAAAAAGAAAGTCGGCAAAAAGAAGGTCGCCAAAAAGAAAGTCGAAAAGGAAAAAACAGTGGCCAAAACCGCAACCGCCAATGCTGACGAGTAAACACTTGGCAGTCATATGATTTATGCTGGCGCAGGTACGCCAGCCGCAACTAGCCGGTCACGGCTGTAAGCGTTTTTTAAAGAACTAGAGAGAAGAGCATGGCAGTAACTGCACAACAGGTTAAGGAGCTTCGCGAACGCAGCGGCGCGGGCATGATGGAGTGTAAAAAGGCGCTGGTTGAAACTGACGGCGATATGCAAGCTGCCATCGAGCAATTGCGCAAGTCCGGGCTGGCCAAGGCGGATAAAAAATCCGCTCGTGTCGCTGCCGAAGGCATTATCACCATTGCCGAAGATGCCACTCAGGCAGTGCTGATAGAGATCAACTGCGAGACCGATTTTGTCGCCAAGGACGATGCCTTTCGCGCCTTCGTCAGTAAAGTCGAGCAGGCGGCACTGAACAGCACCGGTGATGATATTAATGATTTGCTGGCGTGGACAGATGCCGCCGGTAACACCCTGGAGCAGGCACGCCAGGAACTGGTTGCCGTCATCGGTGAGAACATACAGGTGCGCCGGCTGTTGCGCATGTCCAGGCAGGGGCAGACGGTCGCCAGCTATATTCATGGCGGACGTATCGGCGTGCTGGTTGCCATTGATGGCTCAGAAGAGTCTGTGGCCCGCGATGTTGCCATGCACATTGCGGCGTTTTCACCGGCCTACATCAGCGCCGATGACGTGCCGGCAGATGTGCTGGACAAGGAGCAGGAGATCCTCACCGCACAGGCAGCCGATTCCGGCAAACCCGCTGATATCATCGAAAAGATGGTACAGGGGCGCTTGCGCAAGCAGATCGAGGAAATCACGCTGCATGGTCAACCCTTTGTCAAGGACAATGACATCAGCGTCGGCAAGTGGCTGCAGCAGCAGAATGTCAGAGTGCTACAGTTTTCGCGCCTGGCAGTGGGTGAAGGTATCGAAAAGGAAAACGTTGATTTTGCCAGCGAGGTCATGCAGCAGGTCAAGGCCAGCTAGTCTGGGCATCGGCATGGAAAAAGCACCTGCATTTCAGCGCATTCTGGTCAAGCTCAGTGGCGAAGCCTTGCTCGGCGAAGCAGATTACGGCATTGATCCCAAGGTCATTCAGCGCATGGCCATGGAGCTGAAAGCGGTGAATGCAACGGGCGTTGAGATCGGCATAGTCATTGGCGGCGGCAACATTTTCCGCGGTGCCGGGCTGGCCGCCTCCGGGGTGGACCGCATCACCGGCGACCACATGGGCATGCTGGCAACGGTGATCAACAGCCTGGCCTTGCAGGATGCGCTTGAGAGCGTCGGAGTGACTACCCGCGTCATGTCGGCCATCTCGATACGGGATGTATGCGAGGATTATATTCGCCGTCGAGCAGTACGCCATCTGGAAAAGAAACGCGTTGTCATCTTTGCTGCCGGCATTGGCAACCCCTTTTTTACCACCGATTCGGCGGCCAGCCTGCGCGCCATTGAAATCGGTGCCTCGGTCATGATCAAAGCCACCAAGGTCGATGGTATTTACAGCGGCGATCCCAAACACAACAGCGATGCCAAGCGCTATGAACAAATCAGCTATGACGAGGTCATCAATCGTAAACTGGCGGTGATGGACGCCAATGCCGTGGTGTTATGCCGCGATCAGAACATGCCGATTCGTATTTTCAACATGTTTCGTCCGGATGCGCTGATCCGCCTGGTCAAAGGCGAAAACATTGGTACCCTGGTCAGCCAATAGTTTGCTTATCACAGGTTACACTACTTTGATATAGTCATAAGTTTGATTGGCCTGTGCCCTTGACAAGCCTGTGCGCTGGTAAAATGATCATGACAGATTCAGTTGCCCTGTTACTATCCAGGATCGAATACTGACAACGCACTGCTTCAGCAATATAACTGGTAACATCACGAGAAGGACCACTAGCATGTTGAATGAGATCTATCAGGATGCTGATCAGCGCATGCAGAAAAGCATTGCGGCATTGCAGCAGGCGATGACCAAGATTCGCACCGGCCGCGCCCATCCCAGTCTGCTTGATCATGTCAATGTCAGCTATTATGGTGCCGATGTGCCGCTGAGCCAGGCTGCCAATATCAGCATTGAAGATGCCCGCACCATTGCCGTCACGCCGTTTGATCGCAGCATGATACAAGCCATCGAAAAGGCCATCATGACCTCGGATCTGGGTTTGAATCCGGTCACTGCCGGTACCGTCATCCGCGTGCCGTTGCCGGCATTGACCGAAGAGCGTCGCCGTGATCTGGTCAAGGTGGTGCACGGCGAAGGCGAAAACGCCAAGATCGCTATCCGCAACATCCGCCGCGATGCCAACACCACCAGCAAGGAACTGCTCAAGGACAAGGAAATCACCGAGGACGAAGAACATCAGGCGGAACAGCGTATCCAGGCGTTGACCGATCAGCACACCGCCGCGGTGGATGAACTGGTGACAGCGAAGGAAAAGGAGCTCATGGAAATCTGATCTGTAATGGATCTGCCGACTGCCGTGATCGCATGCCTATGACCGACTCCAGCAACTGCCTGCCCACACACATTGCACTGATCATGGATGGCAATGGCCGCTGGGCCAAGGCCAGAGGCTTGCCCCGCAATGCCGGTCATCAGGCGGGGTTGAAAACCCTGCGTCGCATTCTGCGCGTTGCCCATGAGCACGCCATCGGCTGCGTCACCGTGTTCGCTTTCAGCAGCGAAAACTGGCGCCGGCCGCAGCATGAGGTCAGTCTACTCATGGATCTGCTTGTGCGCGGGCTTAGAAAGCACGTCTCGGAGCTGCATGCACGCAATGTTCGCGTGCGTTTCATCGGCAGTCGCAGCAGGCTGCCGGCGGATCTGGATGCGCAGTTAAACCACAGTGAACAGCTGACCAGTCAGAACAGTGGCTCCGTGTTGAATGTTGCCATTGATTATGGCGGGCAATGGGATGTGGCACAGGCAGCGACTGCGGCGGCACGTGCACATCCGCAAGGTCTGGTGACTGCGGACAGTCTGCGCCAGCATCTCAGTCTGGCCGATTGTCCCGATCCTGATTTACTCATCCGCACCGGCGGCGAGCAGCGCTTGAGCAATTTTCTGCTGTGGCAGATGGCGTATACAGAACTGTACTTCACCGATGTTTTCTGGCCGGACTTTTCGGTGACGGATTTCAGCACTGCTCTGGCAAACTACAGTCGGCGTGACAGACGCTTTGGTAGAGTGGATGAAACCAGAGCAGATCATGATGCCATGACTGCTGAGCAGCCGGTCAACTACAGTGTGCTGACTTCCAGTGCTTAAAACCCGTTTTATCACCGCAGTGGTGATTGCGTTGCCGATGCTGCTCATGTTGTTCTATCTGCCGCCGTTGTGGTGGCGCATGCTGGTTGCAGTCATCATGCTGACGACCAGTTGGGAATTGCTGCGGCTTGCCGGTTTCAGTTTTCAGCAAATGTGGCCGACCAGCCTGTTGCTGCTTGTCACAGCGGGGGTCATTCTGCTGCTGTTGAGTTTGCCGGCGTACTGGCAATGGCAATTGATTCACCTTTCCTGCATCGGCTGGCTGCTGGTTCTGGTATTGATTGTGCAAGCCCAGCTTGGCAGTCAGCCGGTTGTATTCAGCCGCACCACAAGAGTGTTGTTCGCAGCCCTGTTCGTGGTGCCGACGGTGATTGTGTTTGCCAGCATGCAGGCGATCACTCCATGGCTGCTGGTGGCCTTGTTGACGATCATCTGGGCTGCAGATGTGGCAGCCTATTTTACCGGTCGTGCTGTCGGTGGTGTCAGAATGGCCAGCAGGATCAGCCCCAACAAAACGGTTGCCGGTCTGGTCGGTGGCATGTTTGGCAGTGTGCTGGTTGCCGCTGCCTGGGTATGGTATCTGCAGCTTGCGGCGGTCTGGCTGCTGCTGATCAGCGCCATGCTGCTGGCACTGATCTCTGTGGCGGGTGATCTGCTGGCAAGTTTGCTTAAACGACAGGCGAAACGTAAAGACAGCAGCAGCTTGTTGCCTGGCCATGGCGGGCTGGTCGATCGTCTGGACAGCCTGATGGCGGCGGCACCTTTTTACGCCCTGACAGTCGAACTGTTCCTGTCACCGATGCTGCAAACACTATCTTGATGAATATGAAACTTGAGCTGAAGCTGAAACCGCTGAGACAATACCATGCTAGCTGACGTCGCTGGATCCATCTGGTGGCTGCTGGTCGTACTCGGCCTGCTGGTGACCTTTCATGAATTCGGCCACTTCTGGGTGGCCAGACGCATGGGCGTGCGCGTATTGCGCTTTTCCATCGGTTTTGGCCGCCCCCTGTTTCGCCGCACCGCAGACGATGGCACCGAGTTTGTCATTGCCGCACTGCCGCTGGGTGGCTACGTCAAGATGCTGGACGAACGCGAAGGTGAGGTTGCCGAGCAGGATTTGGATCAGGCCTTTAACCGCAAATCACTGCTGGCGCGCACGGCCATTGTCGCTGCCGGTCCGGTGTTCAATCTGATCTTTGCGCTGGCAGCATTCTGGCTCATGTTCATGCTGGGTACGCAGGAATTGCGCCCGGTGGTGGGCACGGTGGAAGGTTTTGCCGCGCGCGCTGATATCCCTGAAAACAGTCAGATTGTGGCCATCGACGAACAGCCGACAGCAACCTGGACACACGTTGTGCTGGGCCTGATGGGGCCGGCGCTGGACGGTGAGGCAGTCAGCATGACCTTGCAGCGCGATGCAGGCCGAGGGCAGACACTGCAGCGAAAACTGGATTTTGCGCAACTGTTGAAACCGGTGGATGAGGCCAATCTGCTCAATGATATCGGCTTGCAGCCATGGCAGTTCACCATGGAAATGCCGGCGCAACTGGGTCAGTTGACCGACGACGGCGCAGCAAAAGCTGCCGGGCTGCAGGTTGGTGATACCATTGTTGCCATTGACGATGAGCCGGTTACAAGCTGGTATGCCATGAGCAAACTTGTGGATCAGCAGGCCGTTGCCGGTGTGCCATTGACGGTCTCGGTGCAACGCAATGGTCGCACGCAGGATTATTCGATCACCCCGCAGACGTCAGAGGATGGCCAGCGCGTGCTGCTGGGCATTGCTGCCAGCGAACCCGATTCAGCAAATATAGCGGCATGGCGGGATCAGTATTACTTCAACTGGCGTTATGGGCCGGTCGCTGCAGTCGCGGCGGCAGGTAATGAATTATGGCGATTGACCACCAGTACACTGGGCATGCTTGGTAGAATGCTTACCGGCAATGCATCGGTGAAGAATCTGTCTGGTCCGATCACCATTGCGCAGTTGGCGAACGAGTCAGCGGGTATGGGCTTGTCGAGATTCCTGTTCTTTCTCGGCTTGCTCAGTCTGTCACTGGCGATACTGAATCTGCTGCCCATCCCCATGCTGGATGGTGGACATTTGCTGTATTACGCTGTAGAGGCAGTCACCGGTCAGCCGGTATCGGAGCGGGTGCAGATGGTCGGTCAGGGCGTTGGACTGCTGCTGCTGGCCGCATTGATGGGGCTGGCGTTCACTAACGATATTTTACGTCTGTTCACATAAACAGCTCGGCACATTTTTTTAGCGACCAGTCAACGGAGTAACTCTTGAGAGTTCGAATCATTCTGCTAGCGACGATCTGCCTGTTTCTATCAAATGATTTGCTGGCGCAGCAGGATGACAGCTTTGTCATTGGTGACATTCGCATCACCGGCCTGCAGCGCATTGCCGAAGGCACTGTGCTGAGTTTTCTGCCGTTTGAAGTCGGTGATCGGCTGGACTCACGCAGCAGTCGACTGGCCATTCGCGAGCTGTTTCGCAGCGGTTTTTTTCAGGATGTTCAGTTGGGCCGGGACGGTGATATTCTGGTCATCAGTGTGCAGGAGCGCCCAGCCATCGCCAGTCTCAGCTTTGTCGGCAACAAGGCCATTGAGACTGAGTCTTTGCAGGCGGCGCTGGGCGGTATCGGGCTGGCCGAGGGCGAAACCTTTGATCCGGTGGCGCTGGGGCGCGTCGAGCAGGAGCTGGTGCGGCAATATTTCAACCAGGGCAAATACGGCGTCAGTGTTGATGCCCAGGTGACTGAACTGGAACGCAATCGTGTGCGCCTTGCCATCGTCATCGACGAAGGCAAAACCGCGAAGATCAAACACATCAATGTGGTAGGCAATACGGTATTCTCGGATGCGGAACTGACCGAGGAATTCGAGTCTTCAACCGGCGGCGGGCTGTTCTCGTTTTTCAGCAGCGAGGACCAGTATTCCCAGGAAAAGCTCAGCGGCGATCTGGAAAAGCTGCGCTCGTTTTACCAGGATCGTGGCTATGTGGATTTTTCCATTGAGTCGACCCAGGTGTCCATCAGCGAGGACAAACGTTCTGTCTTTATCACTGCCAACATCCGTGAGGGCGATGTCTATACGCTGGATGAAATCAATCTGACTGGCGAACTGATCCTTGACGAAGCGGTGCTGCGGCGTCTGTTGTTGACGCGCCAGGGGCAAGTGTTCTCACGTGGCCAGATGGAACGCAGCATCGACAACATTACCGCCGTGCTGGCCAATGTCGGTTATGCTTTCGCCAATGTTACGCCGATGCCGGCGATCGAGCGCGACGATCGCACCGTCAACCTGACCTATGTCATTGATCCAGGCAAGCGGGTCTATGTCCGACGCATCCTGTTCCAGGGCAATACCAAGACCAAAGACGAGGTGCTGCGGCGGGAAATGCGCCAGTTTGAAGGCGCCTGGTTCTCGCAGGCGGCGGTGGATCGCTCCAAGCTGCGACTGGATCGGCTGGGCTATTTTGAACAGGTCAACATTGAAACGCCGGCCGTGCCGGGCAGCGACGACCAGGTCGATGTGGTGGTCAGCGTCACCGAGCGGGCGTCCGGCAGTATTTCCTTCAGCGTTGGCTTTTCCCAGGTGCAGAACTTCATTTTTTCAGCATCGGTGCAGCAGGACAATTTCCTCGGCAGCGGCAAGAACGTCGGGCTGTCCTTATCGCGCAGTTCGGTGTTGACTTCCATTGCGCTTAACTATACCAACCCGTACTGGACTGACTCCGGCGTAAGCCGTGGTTTTTTTGCCAGCTACAGCGAGTTCAATCCCGGCGGTGCCAACATCTCGGTGTTCTCCAGCGACAGCCTCAGTGCCGGTGTGACTTTTGGTTTGCCGTTGTCGGAAGTGGATTTCCTCAATGCCGGTTTGTCATTCACCAGCCGCGACATCAATGTCGGCCGCGCCACGCTGGAGCAGCGTGATGAGTTTGGCCAGTGTTTCAATGACCTGGACGATGATGGCATCTGTGATGAAATCCAGTTTGTTGCTGATCCACCGTTTGCCAATTCTCTCGATTTTGACGGCAACGGCGTGCTGGATTCTTCCGAGCGTTCGGTCACCAGTTATGAGGTCACCGCCGGCTGGAGCCGCGATACCACCAACAGCTTTCTGTTTCCGACCCGTGGCACCAAGCAATCACTGTCATTGGAAGTCACCGGCCCCGGCAGCACGCGTGATTTCTACAAGGCATTTTATCGCTTTGCCCATTTCTTTCCGGTGTTCGGAGATTTCGTCGTCGGTTCACGAATCAATATTGCCTATGGTGACAGCTTCGATAATTTTGATCGTCTTAGTCAAGGCATTCCCGGAAATGGCGTGCAGGTGGCTGGCGAATGCAACCCTGATGATATTGTTGGCATAGACCGGGGGCTGCCGTTTTATGAACACTTCTTTGGCGGTGGTGTGCGCGACATTCGCGGTTTTAACGACAACACGCTGGGACCAAAGGATCAGTTCTGTCGCGCCGTGGGCGGTGACTTCAAGGTCAGCGGTGGCCTGGAACTGAGCATCCCGGCGCCGTTCGGTGGCGGTGGTTCCAAGGTTGGTGTGTTCACTGATTTTGGTAATGTCTATGAAAACATCAGCTCGTTCGAGCTTAACGAGATCAGAGCATCAGCCGGCGTATTCATGACCTGGCAGGCACCGGTTGGGCCGATCACCATCAGCCTGGGCAAGGCATTCCGTAAAAAAACCGGTGATGATACCCAGACCCTGCAGTTTTCATTCGGCACCATTTTCTGATGCCGACGACAAAATGTGCCGGTCATTTCTGAGAAGCTGTCAGGAATATGGCAAACTAGGTGCATGCGCAGTCTGACCCTGTATCGCTTGTTGCTCGTCATTGCCGGACTCATGGTATTGCCGTCATCGGCACAGGAAACCGCTCTGAAGATCGGCTATGTGGACATGCGCCAGTTGCTCGATGAGGCGCCCCAGATCAAGCTCAACCGGGAAGCCATCGACCGTGAGTTTCGTCCCAGAAACGATGCCATTGCCGCTGATGAACAGCGTCTGCAGGCATTGAACAAGCGCTTGCAGGAAACGGGTGGTGACAGCCAGATATTGCAGAATCAGATCCGTGATCTGGAACTGTCCATCAACCGGCGCCGGGAAGATCTGCGCCAGGAGATCGTGTTCCGGCGCAATGAGGCGATTCAGCAACTGGAAGACGATATCAACGCTGCAGTGGCAGCGGTGGCGCAGAGCGAACAATACGATCTGATCCTGTCCAGTCCGGTGATCTATGCCAATGCGCGCGTGGATCTGACCGCAAGAGTGCTGCAAATGCTGCAACAGCAAATGCGCGCCGACAGCGATAACTGACATGGCAGTGGCGACCTGCAGGCCGTGGACAGTGGCTGAGCTGGCACAGCAATTCGGGCTGGAGCTGCGTGGTGATGGTGCCGGCAGCATCACCGGCATCGCCACGCTGGCCAATGCCGGAGCGAACGATCTCAGCTTTCTGGCCAATCCACGCTATCGCAGGCAGCTACAGCAGACCAAAGCAGCGGCGGTGATTTTGCGACCGCAGGATGCCCAACATTTCGAAGGTGTCTGCCTGCTCAGTGCTGATCCCTATCTGAGTTATGCGCGCGTGGCCGGTATTTGTCAGTCGGAGCAGGATCGCCCCGCTGCTATCCATGCCACGGCCTGCATCGGCAAACATTGTCGTATTGCTGACGGTGTCACTATCGATGCCCATGCGCTGATCGGTGATCACTGCCAGATTGCCGATCGCTGTCGCATCGGCCCCGGTGTCGTGATCGAGTCCGGCGTGGCCATTGCCGCCGATGCAATCATAGGTGCTGGCGTCTGGGTTGGTGCCGGTACTCGCCTGGGGGCACGTGTCCGGGTGCATCCGGGCGCAGTTTTGGGCAGCGATGGCTTTGGTCTGGCCTGGTCCGGACAAGGCTGGGAAAAAGTGCCGCAGCTTGGTGGGCTGGAAATCGGTGACGACTGTGAAATCGGAGCCAACACCACAATTGATCGCGGCAGCATTGATAACACCGTGCTGGAGGCTGACGTGCGGCTGGATAATCAGATACAGATTGCGCACAATGTACGCATCGGTCGCCACACTGCCATTGCCGCCTGTACCGGCATCGCCGGCAGCACGCGCATCGGCAGACGCTGTCTGATTGGCGGTGGCTGTGGCATTGGCGGGCATCTGCACATTGCCGACGATGTAGAATTGACCGGCATGAGCATGGTTACCCGCTCCTTGACTGAAGCAGGTGCCTACGGTTCTGCCGTGCCGGCCGAACCCGTTCGAATATGGCGACGTAACATGGCGAGATTGCGGCAACTTGACCGCTTGCTCAGAGATTTGATGAATGGAAACAAACATGCTTGATACCCAGTATGATCCCGACAGCGGCTTTGGCATTGACCGCATACGGCAATTGCTGCCGCATCGCTACCCGTTTCTGCTGGTGGATCGCGTGCTCGGCGTCAAGCTGGGTGAGCAGGCGCAGATTTCCACATTGAAGAACGTGACCATGAACGAGCCATACTTCACCGGTCATTTTCCCGAACATGCGGTGCTGCCCGGCGTCATCATGATCGAGATTCTGGCGCAAAGTGCCGGCATCATCACCATGCTGACACACGAGGAACTGGGTCATGAAACCCATCAGTTTTACCTCGCCAAGGTGGACAAGGCGCGTTTTTTGAAACTGGTGCAGCCGGGTGATCAGCTCATTGTGCACGCATTGCAAAAGCGCACCATACGTGGCATGGGAATCTATTCTGCCGCAGGCTACGTCGATGATGAGATGGTCATCAGCGCCGAACTGATGTGTGCTGCGCGTGCCTGAGCGGGGTGCCGAACAGCCCCACTGATTGCTGCTGATGAACGTGCATCCCACCGCGCTGGTTGCTGCCGGAGCCAGACTCGCCGCTGACGTCGAGGTTGGTGCCTACAGCATCATCGGGCCGCATGTAAGCATTGGCCAGGGTAGCCGCATTGGCGCGCATGTGGTATTGACCGGCGCCACGGAAATCGGTGCCCACAACCGTATATTTCAGTTCAACTCACTGGGCGAGGAACCCCAGGACATGAAATACGCCGGTGAGGACACCCGGCTGGTGATCGGTGATCACAATACCATCCGGGAGTTCTGCACCTTCAATCGCGGCACCGTACAAGGCGGTGGCGTCACCCGCATCGGTGATCACAACTGGATCATGGCCTACGTGCATATTGCCCACGACTGCCAGGTCGGCAATCACACCATATTTGCCAACAACGCCAGCCTGGCCGGGCATGTCTCTGTGGCTGACTGGGCCATACTCGGTGGATTTTCCGTGGTGCATCAGTTCTGCCATGTCGGTGCGCACAGTTTTTTGTCGTTTGGCAGCAAGATCAATCAGAGCGTGCCGCCGTATGTGGTGACCGGCGGCGACAGCGCCCGCGCCCGCGGTATCAACACCGAGGGTCTGCGTCGTCGCGGCTTCGACAGCGAGCGTATTCGCCTGCTCAAGCGCGCTTACAAGGTGCTGTATCGCAACGATCTGTGCCTGGACGACAGCATCGCCGAGCTGCAGGCCATGGCGGATGACTGTGCAGACGTGCAATCCATTGTGGATTTTCTCGCCGCCACCCAACGCAGCTTCATTCACTGATTAATGCCATCTGCGCGCCTGATCGTGATCGCCGGGGAAACCTCGGGTGACCGCCTGGGCGCCGCCTTGCTGGCTGAACTGAACACGCACATGCCAATTGATTGCGCCGGCATAGGTGGTCCGCAACTGCAACAGCAGGGCATGCAGTGCTGGTGGCAAGCCGAGCAACTGGCGGTATTCGGACTGTTCGAGGTGCTGCGTCATCTGCCGCGACTGCTACGACTGCGGCGGCAACTGCAGGCTGAAATCATCGCCTGGCAGCCGGATCTGGTGATCACCATCGACGCACCGGATTTCAATCTGCCGCTGGCAAAAAAGCTGCGCCAGCGCGGTATCCGCGTGCTGCATTATGTCTGCCCATCGGTCTGGGCCTGGCGTCCGGGACGGGTGAAGACGCTGCGACTGGCGGTGGATCGGGTCATGTGTCTGCTGCCGTTTGAAGCTCGCTTTCTGCATCAGCACCAGGTGCCCGCCAGCTACACCGGTCACCCGCTGGTAGCGCGGCTGCAGCAGTTTCAGCAGGATCCGCTGCAACAACCGGAGCGCTTGCGCGCGCAACTTGGGGTGTCCGCTACTGCCACTGTGGTGGCGCTATTACCGGGCAGTCGCCGCAGTGAAGTGACCCGCTTGTGGCCGCTGTTTCTGCTGGCTGCCAAGCGGCTGCCGGATGCTGTGTCAATGGTCACCTGCGCCGTCAATGCTGATCTGAATGCATGGATGCAGCAACAACAGCAAAAGCTTGCCCCCGAACTGCACATACACTGGCTGGATCCGGCCCGGCATGGCAGTTGGCAGGCGCTGCAGTTGGCCGATGCCGCGCTGCTGGCATCGGGCACGGTGACGCTGGAAGCCATGCTGCTGGGTACGCCGATGGTGGTCAGCTATCGGCTGCATGCGCTGAGCTGGTGGTTGCTGCGGCATTTGCGCTTGTACAAGGCGGCTCATGTCAGTCTGCCCAACCTGCTGGCTGGCGAGCAGATTGTTCCGGAGCTGTTGCAGCACGATGCCAGCGCTAACAGTCTGGCCGCGGCGCTGCAAGCCGTGCTCGCTGAGCAGGGGCAGCAGCAAGCCAGGCAGCTGCGCGCGCTCAGCGCGCAATTATTGCTAACTCAGGACGGCGGCGGGCAGCCGCTGGAGAGTGCTGCCGCAGTGGTCCGTGCCATGCTGACACATACAGAGAACAATCTGCCATGTTGATTGCCGGTGTCGATGAAGCCGGGCGCGGCGCGCTGGCGGGACCGGTGGTGGTTGCTGCAGTCATTTTGCCCGCAGCCGCCAAACGCAGTACAGAGTTGAACATGCTGACAGATTCCAAACGGCTGACGGCGAGACGGCGTGAGCAACTTGCGCCGCTGATCATGCAGGCAGCGCTTGCCTGGAATGTCTGTGCCATCGATCATCAGTGTATTGATGCCCTGAATATTCTGCAGGCCACGCTGCAGGGCATGTGCCAAGCAGTACAGGGGCTTTCGCTGACGCCGGATCATGTGCAGGTAGACGGCAATCAACTGCCACCCCTGGCGCTGTCTTGTGAAGCGATTGTCGGTGGTGATGCCAGCGTTGCCGCGATCAGCGCGGCATCCATCCTGGCCAAGACGCATCGGGATCAACTGTTGTGTGAGCTGGAACAAAGCTACCCCGGCTACGGCTTTGCCCGCCACAAGGGCTATCCGACAGCGGCGCACAAACAGGCGCTACTGCAGCTTGGACCATGTGCCGTGCATCGCCGCAGCTACGCGCCGGTGCAGGCGGCTTGTCAATGGTTTGCCACGCGCTGACCGTTGGCTGCTCAGCAGTTCGGGTTGGCAACGGATAAACATGATGAAAAGGGTGAACAGGATGAACAATCAGATTCCTGTCCATCCTGTCAGATTCACTCTTGCTGGCTTAATGAGAGCTTACTACTGCTGATCTGTTCCGACGATCGCTTCGAAGCGATTCTGCTCGCGGTTCTTGCGCACCTGTTCCGGATCCCACACGCGGCCGTTCATCACCACGTAGACGCCGGCTGCCACGGCTTGCACTGCCCCTACCGCACAACCAATATTGAACACCGCATCCGAATCCTGGAAGCGGGCCGGATTCAGCGCTCCGGTCAGCACAATGCGACGTTGACCAAGTTCGTGCAGGGATTTTGCGGTCTCAATCATGCTGTCGGTGCCGTGGGTAATCAGCACATGTTGATGCGCATGCTGCGCAATGGTGGTGCGGATCAGGTCGCGGTCGGAAGCCGTCATTTCCAGTGAATCCTTACGCAGCAGCGGAATCACGCGGTAGCGAAATGCGGCCGAGAAAGATTCCAGAATGCGGCTGATTTCCGGTTCGCCGACCTGGTAGTCACTGTTGGCGTCAAAGTAGACCTTGTCGATGGTGCCGCCGGTGGTGATGATGAGCAATTCATCCATGATCAGTCGCTTTCGTTTGCTGGTTTTGTTTCTTCAACTGGCGGCCGTGCCACATCACCGCGAGCAGGTAAGCGCTGCTGATCACAGCTTGGCCGATGGCGCCGGGCGAGCGCAGGCCGATGGCGACGATTTCCATGCAGGCGATGACCAGCATGCCGATGGCGAGCAGGCTGCCGATGATAATCGCCTGTGGACGCAGCAGCCAGACGCCGGCTAGCGGCAACAGCAATATCAGCCCGAGCACAACGCCAAGCAGCCAGCGCTGTGGTTCCAGCCAGCCGTGCCAGAGCGGTTGCCACAAAATCAGCAGTAACCAGCTCCCGCGCACGACTTTGTTATAGAGATCATATGGCAACTTATTGCTTCCCGAGTTGTACGGCGAGTTCGGCAACGCGCTGGCCCAGTGCCCGACACAAATCACTTTCGTCGCTATCCAGCGCGCGCTGGCTGTCGCTGCCGGCGAGATGCGAGGGGCCATAGGGCGTGCCGCCGCTGCGCGTGGTATTCAGTGCTGATTCGCTGTAGGGCAGACCGGCAATCAGCATGCCGTGGTGCAACAAGGGCAGCATCATGCTCAGCAGAGTGCTCTCCTGACCACCGTGCAGGCTGCCGGTGGAGGTGAACACCCCGGCCGGTTTGCCGGTGAGGGTACCGGCCAGCCATTCACTGCTGGTGCCATCAAGAAAAAATTTCATCGCTGCGGCCATATTGCCAAAGCGCGTCGGGCTGCCCAGAATCAGGCCATGGCAGTCAGCCAGATCCTGCTGGCTGACGAACGGCGGGCCGGATGCAGGCACGTTGCCGGGATCGTGCATGCGGCCATCGCTGACCGTCGGCACCGTGCGCAGCAAAGCCTCAGCCTGCTGGCAGCGCGCCACGCCACGAGCAATCTGTTTGGCCATGGCGGCGGTGTTACCATAGCGGCTGTAATAGACGATCAGGATGTTTGTGCTCATGCTGTTCATTCATTGCTGCTGGTGGTCAATATGGACCGCCTAGCTTCCGCTCCAGTGTCCCGTAACAGATTCAGTGCAGCGGTGATCTTGCACCTGGCTGGCTTGTGATCATTGCTAAATATGGTCTAATAAAGCAGCACTTAAGAGGTGACTTTTTTTGACAACTGAAGAACGCAGCCAACGTCAACATAGTATAACCGCCGCAGACCAGGTCTGGTGGCGTAACCGGCGGCTGCAGCGCGATTTTCTCCGCCATCTGTGGCAGCAGATGGTCATGCATGATACTTTTCTTACTGCGGCGGCCTTGTGCTACACGACCATACTGGCGCTGGTGCCGCTGCTGGCAGTGATCCTGGGCGTGGTCGGGGCGTTCCCGCTGGCCGATGATCTTAGCGGCAAAATGCAGGACTTCATTTTCAGCAATTTTGTGCCGGCAGCCGGTGCCACCGTGCAGCAGTACATCGAGCAGTTTGTCGGCAATACCTCGACCCTGACCGGTGCCGGCAGTCTGTTTCTGGTCATCACCTCGCTGCTTTTGATGCAAAGCATCGAGACCAATCTGAACCGCATCTGGCAGGTGCGCAGCCAGCGCAGCATCAGCAACCGTGTGGTCATGTACTGGTCGGTGCTGACGCTGGGGCCGATCATGATGGGCGGCAGCATTGTGCTCAGTTCCTGGCTGTCGTTTCTGCCATTTGCTTCGCAGGCGGCTGGGCTATTCCTCAAGCTGACACCGTTTCTGGTTGCAGCGTTCGCATTCACCCTGTTGTATCTGGTGGTGCCCAATCGCCGCGTGCAACCGCGCTATGCGCTGATCGGCGCGCTGCTGGCGGCATTGTTGTTCGAATTGGCCAAAAACGCTTTTGTCTGGTACGTGACCACCTTTCCGACCTACACCAAGCTGTATGGCGCGCTGGCGACAATTCCGATTTTCCTGGTCTGGGTGTATGTGGCCTGGCTGATCACTTTACTCGGTGCGGTGGTGGCGGCGGCGCTGACCACGTTTCATTTTCGCCAGTCCGAGTGGCACTGGCCGCAGCGGCTGGAGTTCTTGCTGGTGCTACACCTGCTCAGTCATCTGTGGCGGGCCCAGCAGCAGGGGCATGGTCTCGGCAGTGACGATCTGCTGCAGCTGGAGCCAGCCATGGGCGATGATCAACTGCAGCGATTGCTGGGCGAGCTGGCGACCAATGCCCTGATCACGCGCGAGGATTCCGGCGACTGGCTGCTGAACGTTGATCTGGACGAGTTGTCGATAGCTGATCTGTACGCGCGCGGGTCCTGGGTCATGCCGATACTGGATCAGGCCGACATGCCGAAGCAGTTGTTGTGTGATCGCAGTCTGACCGAGTTCATGGCCGCGATCCGGGATCGCAGCGGTGCGTTTTTACAAACTTCCGTAAAGGATTATCTGCAAGGAGTAAGCTGTGGTGCTGAAGCATCTGATCAACAAGCTTGAACATGCTGTCAGTGTGGTGCTGCTCGGCAGCATGCTGCTGCAGCCGCTCGCTGCTGAACCGATTGATTTCACCGCCCCAGGCCTGGATGGCGAGCAGATCGCCTTGTCCGATTACCTCGGTCAGTGGGTGGTGGTGAACTACTGGGCGACCTGGTGTGCGCCCTGCCGCAAGGAGATTCCGGACCTCTCGGCCATGCACGATGCCAGAGATGACATCACCGTGCTCGGGCTGGCCTATGAAGACACCGAAGTGGCGGTGTTCAAGGAATTTCTGCAGGATTTTCCGGCCAGCTATCCGATTGCCATCGCCGATGTCTACGATCCGCCGGCGGCACTGGGCGCACCGCGCGCTTTGCCGACCACATTCATTGTTGATCCGCAGGGGGAACTGGTGAAGACCATGATCGGGCCGGTGACGCGTGAGCAACTTGAGGATGAGATTGCAGCGTTGCAGGATGCTGAGCAGTCTTCAAGCTGACCAGTTCCAGATGACCGCCTATTGATCAGGGAGATATTTAACAATGAATCATCCGGATAGCGTGAGCATAGTCAATCACACTGTCACAGCATGCGTTTGAACGGTAGATTTATGGTCAATTAATCAGGCCTGCAATGGCGTGCAACAACAGCCCGATGCTGCCGCCAACCAGCGTGCCGTTGATGCGGATGTACTGCAGGTCGGGACCGATCTGCAGCTCGATGCGTTTGGAGGTTTCCTCACCGTCCCAGGCCGCCACGGTGTCGCTGATCAGTTGCGCGAATTCCTGTCGGTGCGTGCTGATGACTTCCACCAGCGCGTCGCTCAACCACTGATTCAAACGCCCACGCATGGCCTCGTCCTGCTGCAGATTCTCCGCCAGTTGCGCCAGCCAGGCGCGGATTTCGCGATGCCATGGACTGTCGGCGTCGTCGCTTTGCCGATTGATCTCAGCCACCAGACGCTGCCACAGATACACTGCGTAGTCCTGGATCTCCGGTCGGCGTGACAGTTGCTGCCAGTATTCGTGCAGGGTGTCGCCGTGATGGCCCTGCTCCAGCTCGCGCGCCAGCCGGTGCAGTTGCATGTTCAGTCGCCGCCGCAGCGTGTGGCGCTCATCGGCGGCCATCAGCAGCAGCAGGGTTTCCACCCGGGTCAGCATCTGTCGGGCGATGCGGTCATCGACGAAGCCCGGCAGCCACCACGGACTGCCCTCACTGATGCGCTGGCGGATGCTGGCATTCTGGCGCTGCAGATTGGCCGCCAGTTGTTCCAGCGCCAGCGTGATCACCGGCTGGTGGCGGTCGTTCTCGATCAGATAGCGCAGACCGGCACCGCTCCAACGGCTGAGCTTGTCACTGGACAGATTCTGCCGCAGCAGACGCTGGCTGAACTCGCGTACCGGCTCCTCACCCAGAGCGTTCACGGCCCAGTGCAGTGCGGTGAGCAGATGCCCGGACAGTGCCCGCTGAGCCGCTGGCTGCGCCAGCCAGCGCAGCAGACGATCACCTGGGTGCAGTTGTTGCAGGTGTCTGGCGAGCACATCGGGAGCAAGAAAATGATCGGCCACGAAGCGCGCCAGGTTGGCGCCGATCTGATCCTTGCGTCGTTTGACGATGGCAGTGTGGGGAATGGGCAGCCCCAGCGGATGCCGGAACAAGGCGGTGACAGCAAACCAGTCCGCCAGCGCGCCGACCACGGCGGCCTCGGCAAACGCCTGCAGCCAGTCGGAACCTGGAAACGGCTGCAGCAGGGTGACGATGAACAGCAGCAGCATGAGCAGCAGCAACAGCAGTGGAATAAGCCGCATGCGCCGCAGCCGCTGCTCGGCTGCGCTGGTGGCGGCGTCAGTGGCGCGCTGCTGGTTCAGAAACGCAGCTTGCCGCGCAGCGTGTCGGCCAGCATGACCCAGTCACCGAGCAGGCTGTAGAGTGGATACTTGAACGTGGCCGGTCGATTGCGCTCGAAGAAAAAGTGCCCGACCCAGGCAAAACCGTAACCGGCCAGTGGCACCAGCAGCAGCCACCACGGGTTGCCGCTGAGGATGCTCACAGCCAGAATCACCAGTACCAGCAGACTGCCGATCACGTGCAGTCGCCGACAGGTCAGGTTGCGGTGTTCATCCAGATAGTAGGGATAGAACTCACGGAAGGTCTGAAAACGCTGTTCGCTCATGGCTAAAGCATAGGCCAATAATGTGCTGTGATTCAATCATGCTGGTGATCATCATGCGGGATGAAGACGATAGCGGCGCGATCAGCGATCTGTCAGTGCCTGCAGCTGCGGCTGGAAATGTTCTTTTCTGGCTGCACACAGTTGGATCGATTCCAGCGTATTGGCCAGCGCGCGCGGGCCACCTTGTAGGTTTTCACTGCGCGCGGTGAAAAAATCCTCGACTTCGGCCGCGCGTTCGCTGCTGCAGAAATCGCCAGCCAGTTGCGCTACCCGGCCCTTGCGCCACACCGGAATGCGTTGCAGCACCGCGTCCAGATTCTGTTGCAGCCACTGCCAGGCCTGCGCGCGGGTTTCAGGTTGGGAAAACTGCGGTCCGAGCAGGTAGTAGATCTCGTTGTCGCGGATTTTTTCGTGCAACACCGTTTGCATCAACAAGGGCTGCTGTGCGGGATCGTTGGCGCGGCCCATCGCTGCCAGCAGACGCTGCCGGTAAATGGCGTCATCGCTGGCCAGTACCTGCTGCTGCAGATAACGCAGATAGTTGTCACCGCGATTTCTAACAGCGGCGGCGATGGCGGTGCTGATCAGGTCGAGATTGGTCTCTGCCAGCGGGTTGCGATCTGATTCATTGCTGCCGGTGTAGGCCAGACCCATGCGGGCCAGTTCACTGCCGAGTTTCTGCTCATCCAGCAGCAGCACCAGTTGCTCGGCCAGTTCGCTTTGCAGACTGGCCTGGTTGCGATCACTCAGGGTTTGCAAGCCCAGTTGCTGCAGGCGTTTTTGGTACAGTGGCACAAGCGTATCGCGCAACACTGCCTGTTGCGCGTCATCGGCATGTTGCCGATAGAATTCGGCCACCGTGTCGAGCAGACTGCCGGCCACCTCGGGTTCTGCAGCATTGATGAATCGCGGTAGCTGGGCCAGCAGGGTAGTCAGATCCACTTCGCCGGCCTGCAGCGCCGCCTTGAAGCTGTCTGCCAACACCAGTTTTTCCCGCGTCGTCAAGCCCACATCATCGGCCAACAACTGATCCCACTGGGCCGCCGGCAGGTTGAAGCGATAATAACCGGCGCCGTCGGCATTGGGCATGATCCAGGCCGGGCATTGCTGGTCCGGCAGCAGCATCGATTCCAGCGTGCTGGTGAGCAGTTGACACTGACTTTCGCTGCTGCCGTCTGCTTGTCCATAGCGGATACATACCGGCAGTTGCCACAGTTGATTGCGCTCACCCTGCGAGCCCAGCGGCAGGTAACGGCTTTGCTGCAGTTGCAGGCTGACGCTCGTTTCATCACAAACCGGCTCCAGTTGCAGCAGCGGCACCCCGGGCTGGGTCAGAAAGGAGCGAAACGCCTGCCCGGTCAGCGCCATCTCGCCGGATGGCGCGCGTGCGGCGATGGCGCTGATAAAATCATCGGCGCTGGCATTGCCCCAAGCATACTGCTGCAGATAATCCTGAATGCCGCGGCGGAAGGTTTCTGCACCCAGGTAACGTTCAAACATGGCCAGCACGCCGCCACCCTTGCTGTAGGTGATGGCATCAAAGGCCGAAGCGATGTCGTGATCACTTGCGATCGGCTGGCGAATCTGGCGCACGCTGCTGAGGCTGTCGACCTGCATCGCGCCCAGCGCGCGCTGCAGCAGGCTGCGCCGGTAGCCAGCGTCCGGGTCAATGCGGTCCAGCGTCACCGCCGCCATCCAGGTGGCGAAGGCTTCATTCAGCCAGATGTCGTCCCACCACACCGGCGTCACCAGATTGCCGAACCAGTGGTGCGCCAGCTCATGCGCGTGCACCGAGGCATAGGCGAATTTGCGCCGCGCGGTGGCCTCGTCGTCCAGCAGCAGCAACTGTTCTCGGTAGGTAATGGCGGCAGCATTTTCCATCGCCCCGGCAGAAAAATCCGGAACCGCGATGATGTCCAGCTTGGCATATGGGTAGGGAATCTGGAAATAGTCTTCCAGTGCGGTAATGATCTCGTTGGTGTGACGCAAGGCGTATGCCAGTTGCTCGCCTTTGCCGCGCACGGCGATGCCGCGCAGCGGCACAGCCTGTGCGCGCACGTCATTGGCCGGTAGATCGTCCCACTCAACGACATCAAACGGCCCCACTGCGAAGGCCAGCAGGTAAGTGGGCAGTGGCTCGCTGGTGGCAAAACGAAGCTGCTGCAAGCCATCGTCAAGCTCTGTTTGTTCCACTACCGGGGTGTTGCTGATGGCGCTGTGCCCCTGCGGAACGGTCAGGCTGATGTCGAACGGCACCTTGAATGCAGGCTCATCGAAACCGGGGAAAGCCAGTCTGGCGGAAGTCGCTTCGAACTGGGTAAAAGCGTATTCATCACCACCGCTGGTTACCTTGTACAATCCTTCCAGCGAGTCGTTGAAGTCTGCCTGGTAATCAATCACCAACAGGGCACTTCCGGCAGCAAGCTGCAGATCGTTTTGCCGCGGGCGCAGGCGCGCCAGACCCAGCGGCGTCATTTGTTCATACTGGAGTTTTAGCTCGGTTTGCTCGTCCTGGCGCAATACGGCGCTGTTGACCTGCAGTTGATTGCCATGTATCCAGATAGACTCCAGCGGTCGCGCAATATCCACCTCAATCTGCGCGCGGCCGGTAAACACCGACTGGCGCGGATCGATCGACAACTCCAGCTTATAGTGCTGTGGCACAACAGCACCGGGGAGCCGGCCCAGCGGCATGTTGCTGTCCTGTATGTTGTCGTTGTGGTCGGTGCTGCTGGCAGACACAGCGTCAGCATCGTCAGCCGTTGTGCGCATTGATTCTGCATCAGAATCTGACTGGTCGCAGCCAGTCAGCAGCAATACCAGCATCAGCAGCAGCATGCCGAAAAGGCGATGCCGGCCTGAACCGGAACGGGGATTGTTGTTGCTTGCGTGTGCTGGTGCGATCTGTGAGATCATGGTCAATCAGCCATACGGAGGTAGAGTACCCCATTCAACGTGCGCAGCAGGTTTTTGTCAAGCCGGTGTGGTGTTTGCTGAAGTATTGCTGGTGGTGGATCAGCGCAGGCGCAGGTTGAGCAGATGACCGACAATGAGCATGAAGCCGCCCATGGAGGTCAGTATTTTTTCCATGCTGGCGCTGAACATGCTGTGATCGAACCAGGCCGCCTGCAGCGCAGCAACACTGATCAGGGTCAAACCCAGCATGCCACAGACTAAAATGACGTGACTGTGATGACGCAACCAACTGGCACCGAAAGCGATCAGTGCGACCGGAAGGATAAATGCCAGCAGGTAGGTATGGAAAATCTCATCCTGCAGCAGCCAGCCCGCCAGCAGCGGAGTGAACATGATCGCCAGCGGCAGCAGCAGGCAGTGAATCAGACAGGCCACGGATAAACCGACGCCGAGAAAATCCATCCAGCGGCGTGCCGGGCGCGGTTTATATGAGCTGTTGAGATTGCCTGAATCCATAACGTTATAATATTACATTTTTTGCTCAAAGCATAGCATAAGCTAAAATTATTTTTTTCTGCCAGATCATTGCCATTATTAAGTCTGCAGCCGTGAATATCGCTGAATCTGAACTGGTCCTGTATGGGCGCCGGGATTGCCATCTTTGCGATCTCGCTGAGCAGTTGCTGCAGCAGACTCAATTGCAACAGGATTACCGCAAGGTCGATATTGATGCCGACCTGCATCTGCTGCGGCGATATGGCAGCGTTATACCGGTCCTGCGCGCGCGCGCGACAGCGGCGGAACTGCACTGGCCATTTGATGCCGCCAGCCTGCAGCAGTGGCTGACACAACAACAACTGCGATCGGTGTGAGCATGATGCCTGTGGGCGCAAGTCAGGCATTGCTTGTGCTGATCGGCATGCTGGCGCTGCTGAGCGCGACCGCTGCCGAGCTGCCCATGCCGATCAGCAACAACGCCGTGGCCACGCTGGCGGTGGCTGGCAGTGACGAAGCTGCAGCCGTTGATCATTACAGTTTCATGGGGCTGACTGCGGGCAAGACCTGGCGCGATGTCAGCGCCAAAGCATGGTGGCTGCCGGCCGAAGCTGATGGCTGGCAGGCTTTGCCGCCGGTTCCCGATGCTGTCTCCGGGCGTGGACGTCTGGCTGCGGTGGCGGTGGCTGCCGCTGGTGGCGTATGGCTGTTCGGTGGCTACAGCGTGGCCGCCGATGGCAGCGAGACATCCAGCGCCGAGGTGTATCGGGTCAATGCCCGCCAGCAACCGGTATATCAGCGCAGCACGCCGATGCCGATCCCGGTCGACGACACGCTGGCGCTGGTGTATCGCGATCGCTACATTTACCTGATCAGCGGCTGGCATGATCTGGGCAATGTCAATCTGGTGCAGGTATTTGATACTGCAACAGAGTCCTGGAACCAGGCCACGCCATATCCGGGCACGCCGGTGTTCGGTCACAGTGGCGGCATGCTCGGAGAGCAACTGTTGGTCTGCGGCGGGGTGGCGGTGGACTATCCGCCGTCCGGCCAGCGGCGTTTCCGACTGTCCGAACAATGCTGGCGCGGCAGTATTGATGCTGATGACCTGCGACGCATCGATTGGCAGCCGCTGGCGCCGATGCCGGGACCGGCACGCTACCGGGCCGCGGCGGCGGCCGATGCTGAGCGCAAGCTGATCATTTTTGCCGCCGGTGCTGCGCGAGCCTACAACTACAACGGCATCGGTTATGATGGCGTCCCGGCCACGCCATTGGACAGCGTGGTCAGTTTTGATCTGTCCGCCGGAGCTTGGCGTTGCCATCATTCGCTCGCTGTTGCCAGCATGGATCATCGCGCTTTGCTGCTTGCTGCCGAGTCCGGCGAACTGATTCGTATCGGCGGCATGCTGGCCGGGCAGCGGGTCAGTGCTGCCTGGCTGCAGCAGCCGCTGCCAGAGTTTACGGATTGCGATCATGTTGATCACTAGAGCATGCTGAAAATAGCCTACATCAACGGCAAGCGCCTGAAACGCGCCATGCTGGCAGCAGCGCGCCAGTTGCGTCGCCAGCGCATGGCGATCAATCGCATCAACGTGTTTCCGGTTGCCGATGGCGATACCGGTACCAACCTGCTGTTCACATTACGCAGTATCAGTTCAGCCCTGCAGCAGCACCCGGACAATGATTTCGGGCAGATTCTGCAGTTGACCGCCGGCGCTGCCGTGGATGGGGCGCGCGGCAACTCCGGTGCCATCATGGCGCAGTTTCTGCAGGGGTTCTACGAATCCGCCAAGGCCTTGCCGCGTATGCACGCTGCCCAGTTCACGGCGGCGGTCGCCCACGCCAGCGCGCTGGCCGGACAGGCCATGGCGAAACCGGTTGACGGTACCATGCCTACCGTGCAGAAAGCTTTCGCCGATGCCGTCAGCAGGCAGCACGATAACGGTGATAGAGACATTTACAGTTTGCTGCGCCAGGGTCTGCAGGCCGCGCGCGAAGCGGTGCGCAAAACCCCGGAGCAGCTGCCGGTATTGCGCAGCGCCGGGGTGGTGGATGCCGGTGCGCAAGGTTTTGTCGACGTGCTGGAAGGCATCCAGGCGTTGATTGAAAACGGTGCGGCAACGCTGGTGGAAGAAGATGATGATGTGCTGGACATTCATGAGGATCATGTGCTCATCGACCACAGCAATCCCGAGCATCGTTATTGCACCGAGTGTATTGTCGAAGGCGACGGTTTGCAGCGCCAGCAACTGATGCAGGCGTTGAAGACACTGGATGCTTCCTGCCTGGTATTGGCCGGCGGTGAGCAAAGATTGCGCATGCATATTCATGTTGACCATCCCGGCGCTGCGTTTGCGGTCTGCCGCCAGCATGGGGAGGTATCGCAGCAGAAAGCCGATGACATGTTCATGCAGACGGCCACCGACCACCCGCTGCAGCGACTTGCCGTTGTCACCGACACCGGTGCTGACCTGCCTGAGCAACTGGCCCGAGAACTCAATATCAGCAAGGTGCCGCTGCGCTTCAACTTCGGTGATGTCGAGTATCTGGATCGCCTTGATATGTCGGTGGCGCAATTCTACCGGCACATGGCCAGCAGTCCGGAGCATGCCCAGACCTCACAGCCGCCAGCCGGCGATTACCGCCGCCTGTATGCGATGTTGCTGGATTATAGCGACAGCATTCTCAATGTGACCGTGTCCGCTGCCCTCAGCGGCACCATTCACTCGGCACGCCAGGCGCAGTCTGCAGATGACAACATTCACCTGTTTGACAGCCGCAATGCCGCCGGTGGTCAGGGGTTGCTGGCGATTGCTGCGGCGCGCATGGCAAGAGCGGGTGCGACGGCGGCAGACATTCTGCCGGAGCTGGAGCGCCTGCGTGCCAATACGTTCACCATCGCGGTGGCCAGGACACTGACGCATGCTGCGCGCGGCGGGCGCATTCCGCCGTGGCTGGCGAAGCTGTCCGGCTGGCTGGGCTTGCAGCCGGTACTGAAGACTTCGGCCAGCGGCAAGCTGAAGCCGGCTGGTGTGGTATCGGGCAGGCGCGACCCTGCCGTGGCGCTGGCCGCCTGGATCAAGCGCCGTTTGCCGGCTGCGACCCGCTGCCGCATGCTGATCAGCCATGGCGATGATCTGGCTGCGGCGCAACGCCTGCAGCCAATGCTGGAGCAGCATTTCAGCGCACTGCAGGAATGCTGGATTGCCGCAACCGGTCCGGCCATTGGTGCCCACGCCGGTCCTGGTGTGCTGGTCCTGGCGGTACAAGTGCTAGGCGACGACGCATGAGCATGCTGCTGTTGTATGGCGTTTGCGGCTATCTTTTGGGATCGCTGTCCGGCAGTCTGGTGCTGGGTCGCATGCGTGGCGTGGATGTGCGCCGCGCCGGCAGCGGCAATGCCGGTGGCACCAACGCCCTGCGCACGCAGGGCTGGGTGTTTGCCCTGCTGGTGGTGCTGATTGATATCGGCAAGGGCGTGTTGGCAGCTTTTTTGCCGGCGCTGTTGCCGACACCAGCCAGCACGATGCAGCAGTGGTTGCCGGTGGCGGCTGGCGGTGGTGCCATGCTCGGTCATGTCTGGCCGTTGTATTTCGGCTTTCGTGGTGGCAAAGGCATGGCCACGCTGGCTGGCGTGGTCGCGGTGCTGATGCCGGGGCCCGGTTTGCTCACGCTGCTGCTGTGGCTGCTGGTCCTGCTTACCGGCTATGTCGGCCTGGCCAGCATTGCTGCCGCTGTGGCGCTGCCATTGCTGTTGCTGCTGTGGCACACAGCAAATGGCTCTATCGTGTCAGCGCAACAAGTGCCGAATCTGGTCTTTGCGCTGCTGGCTGCTGTGTTTGTGCTGTGGACGCATCGCAGCAATATCCGACGTTTGCGGCAGGGTAAGGAGCATCGGTTTTCGCGCTTACGATTACTGCGTCGACAGCATTAATAATCCAGGCTAGTCCAATGAGTCCGCTCGCGCACGAAATCATGCTGACGTTGGCAGCAGGCAGCACGGTATCCGGACGTTTGCTGGCGCAGCGGTTGGGCTGCAGCCGCGCTGCCATATGGAAGCAGGTGCAGGCATTGCGCGCTGCCGGCGTGGCCATCACTGCCAGCAGCAGCGGTTACCGCTGGCAGCAGCCGGGTGCTGTGCTTGATGCCGGCAATGTTTTTGCCGGCTTGCAGCCGGCAGTGGCAGAGCGCTTGCAGCACTTGCAGTGTGTGCCTGTTTGTCGCTCCACCAACGCGATGTTGCTGGCTCAACACCATGCCGGCGATGCTTGCTGTCTGAGTGAATATCAGCACGGCGGCCGCGGCCGCCGTGGTCGGCAGTGGAATGCGCCTGCTTATGGCAGCCTGCTGTTGTCGCTGCGCTGGGAGTTTGCCAGTGGTGCCAATGCGCTGGCCTTGCTGGGTATTCGCAGCGGCTTGCTGCTGCGCGACATTCTGCAGCAACTGATCGATGCGCCCGTGCAATTGAAATGGCCCAACGACATTGTCGTGCAGCAAGACGACGAGCCCGCCAAGCTGGCCGGCATTCTGATTGAAATGCAGGGCAGCATTGATGGCCCCTGCAGCGTCATCATCGGTATCGGTGTCAATGTCAACTGGCCGGCTGATTATCGGCAGCAATTACGCCGGCAACTGCGTCACAGGCAACTGCCGCTACAACAACAGGCCTTGCCGCCGGTGGATCTGGCGACGCTGGGCGCTGCGTGTGCACGTAATCGGCTGGCAGCGACGCTGATCAATCACCTGGCGAGCATGTGCATGCAGCAGGAGCAGGGTCTGGGCGCGCCAGCAGATGAGTTGGTGGCCATCTGGCAACAACATGATCTGCTCTATGGTGAGCGCATCCGGGTCAGCGATGAGTGCAGCGATGATGTCATCATTGCCGATGGCACCGCCGCCGGCATCGATGCCAATGGCGCTTACCTGGTGCGGGCAGGTGGCAACGTACACAGCTTCAATGCTTCCTCGATATCATTGCGACCATGGCAAGCGCAGAGCGTATGAGTAGCAGTGATCAGATGATGCCAACGCCGGCTCCGGCAAGGCTATGGCTGGATCTCGGCAGCAGTCGTTGCAAATGGCTGTTGCAGACTGTTGATGAGCCGGTGACAAAGGCGAAAACTTTGCGCAGCGGTGATAGGAGCGAGCTGCAGCAGGATCTGCAGCGGCAACAGGTCAGCGATGTGCTGTCGGACAAGGCCATCGGCATCAGCGTGGCGCAAGCTGATCAACGCAGCGAGCTCAGCGCCATGCTGCAGTCTGAATTTGGCATGTCGGTGCAGTGGCTGCGGACACAGACCAAGGCCGGTGATCTGCACTGTGGCTATCCGCAACCGGCCCAGCTCGGGGTTGATCGCTGGGCCGGACTGGCCGGCGCGCGCGCGCTGTACCCCGATGAGCATGTCATCGTGATGGATTACGGTACCGCCACCACGGTGGACTTTCTCGCCGCAGATGGCCGCCACCAGGGTGGCTGGATCTGTCCCGGTTTGCGTGACAGTCTGCGCCTGCTGCTGCGCCGCCTGGCGCATCTGCCAGCGCTGGCAGATGCTGATGAGGATGCGCTGCTGCAACTGGCAGCAGCCGATGCCAGCTATGGCACGGATAGCAGATCAGCGCTGGCCGCGGGCGTGGTGCATGCCCAGGTCGGCATCATTGCACAGGCGCGCTCGCTGGCAGTCAGGGCTGACTGGTCTGCATGCCGGGTGATTGTCACTGGTGGCGAGGCGCAGTACCTGCTGCCGTTGCTGGATGAGGCTGTTGCCCGGCAGCCGCTGCTGCTGTTTATCGGCATGCAATGGCTGCAACGGCAGACACTTGATCGCAATCATGACACTTAGTTTTACCGTTCTCTGGTGACAGAAGGCCCCGGAAGACATCCTGTCCGCCGGGGCCGGATTGGCCTGCCACCCTTCGCTTTCCTGTAAATTGCATCATTGCTTATGGCCTTGACGCTTCCCTGCGTCATACATCAAGACCCGGGTTCGGCTAGAATAATTGCAACCATATTGATTCACGGGAGATACGCTAATGTCCATTGCCTACTGGTGTGTGCTGGCAACCATCATCATGCCGCTGCTGCTGGCCGGTATTGCCAAGACCGGCACCGGCCGCCGCTACGACAACCACAAGCCGAGAGAATTTCTGTCCAGTCTGCAGGGCTATCAACAGCGCGCCAACTGGGCACAGCAAAATGCCTATGAGGCGTTTCCGCCGTTTGCCGCAGCCGTCATCATTGCCCACCAGCTAAACCTGGCACAGGCCACGCTGGATACTTATGCGCTGACTTTTGTCGCTGCCCGGGTGCTGTATTCACTGTGCTATATCATGGACTGGGCGCTGCTGCGTTCGCTGGCATGGACACTGGGCTTTGCCTGTGTCATCGGCCTGTTTGTGGCTTCTGCCTGAGCTGCAGGTTGCGGTCTCTGTGCGCGCATGTTCCGGCATCATGTCCCGTTCACCATGACTGCTGGCATTTGACAGCATCGTGTGAGCCAAGTAACTTGATGGTCTGGTTGCCGGTGATTTTGCCGCAATCATCGGAATTGACATCATCTGGAATGATTTTATGAGCTTGAATATTTCACTGGAATTAAGCCAGCAGGACCTGGAGCATTTCCGCTCGGTGATGGAGAAGGCCAACGCCGCACGCCAGCAGACCAGCGAGCAGGAGATTCTGCGCCAGGTGCGTGACGTGCTGCAGCAGGGGCAGGCGTCGAAGACACCGGACTTCATCGGTCAGCGGGTGCAAACCCTGGGCAAGATGGTCGCGATGATCGAAGATGTCGCCTGGGGCCTGAAAGACGAGGACCGCGAGCGTGTATTGGCGGCGCTGGCTTATTTTGCTGAGCCTGAGGACATCATCCCGGATCATGTGCCGGTGCTCGGTTTCCTTGATGATGCCATCATGATTGAGCTGATCGCCCGCGAACTGAAGCCGGAGCTGGAAGCCTACGACGATTTCTGCAGCTATCGCGAGGCCGAAGCCGCACGCCGTGGCGAAGAGGTCATCACCATGGACCGGGTCGAATGGCTGGATCAGCGGCGCCAGGAACTGCAGTCGCGTATGCGCCGGCGTCGGCGCAGCAGGCGTGGCAGCGGCGGCGGCAGCAGTACGCCAGGATCATGGTTTTCATCGTTTTGACGTCAGCCTGCTAGGGTCAGACGCGCCCCTGCCAGCGCATGTCGATATGGCTGATACCGTCTTCGTCATAGGGTTGCCCGCAGGCGCTGAAACCACAACTTTGATACAGCCCCTGCAAATGTGTTTGCGCGGACAACACAATGCAGGAGTCGGGCCATAATTGTTCAGCGCAAGCGCGCAACAGCCCGATCAGCCAGCGGCTGTAGCCGGCACCGCGCCATGGGCAAGCAATAATGATACGACCGATGCGCACGCACGGCTGGTCACTGTCAGCGGGCAGCAGGCGGCCATAAGCCAACAGTTTGTGTCGCTGCCACACCAGCACATGCATCGCGTTTTGATCGGCGTCATCGATGTCTTCGTACAGGCATTGCTGTTCCAGCACGAACACTTCGCTGCGCAAGCGCAGCATCAGGTATAGTTCTTCGACGCTGAACCGGTTAAACGATTGCAGACAGACGCGCACATAGTCAGGTGCCGTGATGCCCGCATTGGCAACAGCAGCATCGGCTGTCCGTGGCGCGCTGGCAGTGAGCTTATGATCAGTCGCCATGTCAGTTTATACAATGATGCAAAAGCAGGATCCCAGAGGTTTTAATGTCATCGCAACAGTCTTTTCAGCCGCCGCCGCTGCTCGACGCAACGCCTGCTGCGGCTTGCCCTGATCCGAATGTTAATCCACTGTACCAGAAAAATCCGCTGGTTTATGTCGCCACATCCAGTGTCCATGGGCACGGCTTGTTTGCCAGCCAGCCGATCGCCCGCGGCGACTACATCGGCAGCTACGCCGGCAGTGAGACCGATACCGATGGCATGCACGTTTTGTGGCTGTATGACGAGGAGACCGGGCAGTGGGAAGGCATCGACGGTGATAACGAAATGCGCTTTTTGAACCACAGTGATGAGCCCAACGCCGACTTCTGGAATACCGATCTGTATGCGCTGCGCGACATTCAGATCAATGAAGAAATCACTTTTGACTACCACTGGGAAGCACAGCCATGAGCAAGTCGTTCAGCGTCGCCAGTTGGAACGTCAATTCGCTGAAGGTGCGCTTGCCGCATGTGCTGGCCTGGCTGCACGAGCATCCGGTGGATGTGCTTGGCCTGCAGGAAACCAAACTGACCGACGACAAGTTTCCACATGAGGAACTGCAACAGGCTGGCTATCACGCCGTTTGCAGCGGACAACCGACCTACAACGGTGTTGCCCTGTTGAGCAAAGCCGCGCCCACCGATGTGCTGCTGGAACCGCCGCATCTGGGTGATGAGCAGCGCCGTATCATTGCCGCCAGTTACGGCGCCGTGCGCGTCATCAATCTTTATGTGGTCAACGGCAAGGCGGTGGATGACGACAAGTACCACTACAAGCTGGACTGGTTACAGCGCATCGAGCGCTGGATCGCCAGTGAGCTGAAGCAGCATGACAAGCTGATTGTCATGGGTGATTTCAATATCGCCCCGGGCGATGATGATGTGCACGATCCCGAAGCCTGGCAAGAGCGCATCCTGTGCTCCACCGCCGAGCGTGAGCGACTGCAACGCATGCTGGATCTGGGTCTGCAGGATACCTTCCGGCTGTTTCCGCGCGCGGACAAGGCATTCAGTTGGTGGGACTATCGGCAGGCGGCGTTCCGGCGCGATCTGGGCCTGCGCATCGATTTGATCCTGGCCTCAAATGCGCTGGCTGAAAATTGCCTCAGCAGTGATATTGACAAGGCACCACGGAAACTGGAACGGCCGTCGGATCATGCGCCGGTGGTGGCCACATTCTGTATGGACTGATTACAAACCAAACGGATCCACGGCCGGTTGTTCTCCGGGCTCATCCGGCTGTCTGGCGCGCATGGCGCTGAGTTGCTTCAGCGTCACCAGCTCGCGCATCGCACCGGGCGCATCGGCATCGGTGAGCTGACCGCTGTCGGCATCGATCCAGACCTGTGCCACACCTTCCGGCATCGGCGGCAGCCGTTCGGGTGAATCGCGCAAGGCAACGCGCATATGGTCTATCCATATCGGCAAGGCGGCAACGCCGCCCAGTTCGCGCTTGCCCAGCGAGCTGAAGTCGTCAAAACCAGCCCAGACTGTGGTGACGACATCGCTGTTGAAGCCGGAAAACCAGGCATCGCGCTGTTCATTGGTGGTGCCGGTCTTGCCGGCTAAGTCTGATCTTCCCAGTGTCATTGCCCGTCGCCCGGTGCCTGAGCGGATCACCGAGCCCATCATCGAGCGCACCAGATACACCGTGCTGGCGTCAATCACCCGCTGTCGATAAGCCGGCAGTGGTGGTCCTTCCAGGCCGTCACTTTTGAACAGACGCTGCAGTTTGGGGGCGGTATCGCGAATGCGTTCAGTAGTGCCATCGGCCCCCCCGATCTGCGGGTCGATCTCACTGCTGGTGGTGGACACATCCAGCAATGATGTGCCTGCTTCACTCGCAACTGGCTGGGTGACAATTTCCGGGCAGCGTTCACATAGCTGCACCGGCGTGGTGCTGAGCAGGATATTATTGCCCTGGTCGCGGATTTCATTGAGCCAGTAGGCTTGCACTTCATAACCGCCATTGGCCAGCATGGCATATGCCTGCGCCAGTTGCATCGGGCTGAGATTGACCGAGCCCAGCGCCATGGACAGATTACGCGGCAGCTCTTCGGCACTAAAGCCAAACCTTTGCAGTGACTCGATCGCCGGGGCAATGCCGATGTCCTCAAGCAAACGCACTGAGATCAGGTTGCGCGAATGCGTCATCGCTTCGCGCAGCCGGGTCGGGCCGTAAAAGCTGCGGCTGAAGTTTTGTGGTTTCCAGGCTTCGGCGGCGGCGCCGTCGCGAAATACCACCGGTGCGTCATTGACCAGCGATGCCGGGCCGTAACCGGCATCCACGGCGGTGGCGTAAATGAATGGCTTGAAGCTGCTGCCGGGCTGGCGTTTGGCCTGCATGGCGCGGTTGAATTTGCTGCTGTAGTAATCAAAGCCGCCGCTCAACGCCAGTATCGCGCCGTCGGTGGGATCAAGCGAGACGATGGCAGCCTGGATCTGCGGCAATTGAGTGAGTTGCCAGTCACCTTCTGTGCCCATCTCCACGCGCACGACATCACCTACTGAGAGCACGTCACTGACCTGTTCCGGTGCCGGCCCCATGGCATCCCGCGACAGCATGGGCCGGGCCCACTCGACCGCGGCCAGATCCAGTGTGATGGTTTGACCATTGCGCAGATACACCAGCGCCAGTTCGGCGTCAGCCTCCAGCACCAGGCCCGGCAGCATGCCGTTGATGATCTGATAGCGGTTCAGCAACTGTTGCCGTGCAGCGTTGCTGGCATAATCTTCTGCTACGACGCTGTCTTCGGCGCCGCGATAGCCATGGCGACGATCATAATCCAGCAGTCCCTGACGCAGGGCCTGGTTGGCGGCTTGCTGGTCCTTTGCATCGATGGTGGTGATGATGCGCAAGCCGGACTCATACACCTCGGTACCAAAGTTCTGCACTGCCCAGGCACGTGCCATTTCCGCCAGATAAGGCGCCTCGACGGCATGATTTTCCTGGTGCCGAAAGGCACTGATACCCGCGGTATAAGCCTGCTGATACTCACTGTCATCGATGATGCCAAGCGTATGCATGCGCGTCAGCACATAGTTACGTCGTGCTCGCGCCGCAGCAGGGTCGGTGATCGGATTGACTTTCGATGGCCGCTGGGTGATGCCGGCAATCATCGCGGTCTCTGCCAGCGTCAGCTCATCAAGGGATTTTCCGTAATAGACTTTTGCCGCAGCGGCAACGCCATAGGCACGGTGGCCGAGGTAGATCTTGTTCAGATAAAGCTGCAGGATCTTGTCCTTGCTCAGTTCACGCTCCATTTTCAGCGACAGCAGAATTTCCTTCAGCTTGCGCACATAGGTCTTGTCGCTGCTGAGAAAGAAACCGCGCGCCAGTTGCATGGTAATGGTGCTGCCGCCCTGGCCCTTTTCGCCGGTGCGAATGAGCTCGAATACAGCGCGGGCAATGCCCTGCCAGTCGATGCCGGGATGACGGTAGAAGCGGTCGTCCTCGCTGGCGATGAAGGCATTGCGCAAGCGCGCTGGAATCTGCTCCAGCGGCAACGGGATGCGCCGTTTTTCGCCAAAGCTGCTGATGCTGTTGCGATCAGCGGCCTCGATGATCAGCGGGCTTTGCAGTTGCACTTCAGCCAGCGTGTCGACTTCAGGCAAGTCCGGTGCCAATAGCAGCCAGATCGTCGCCAGCGCAGCGATGCCCAGAATGAATGCGGTGAAGCCCAGGCGCAGAACCCAGAAGCTGAGTTTGCCGAACAAGCTGCGGCGCGCATGCTTGCGTGAGCCCTTGTTAACTATCGTAGTCATGCAACTGGCCTGTTGATGTCTGTTCTATCTGAGTCGGCACGGAGACGCTAGACCGTGCATAAAGAATTTGTTTTCGGTGTTGTCTGGATCTGCCCGGATGAGTAAGATCATGTGGCAGGGTCGCATTCATGCATTTATCACGCAAGATGAATAAAATAGCGAAAAAGCTTTGATTATGGGTTAACAAAGTGTTATAAATGCCGTTGAAAAGATCACACTATTTCCAATAAGTTATCTGAACTAGCTTGAAAACATATAATGTTATTGACATGGATGTCACTGGAATGTTGCAAATCGCAAGATTGCGTACCGCACATGCGCTGCAGAACGAACAGGCAATCCAGGCACGGTTAGTGTTTCACAAGAGGATGATACAGTGCAACTAGGTTCGTTGCTGAGCAAAAGCAAGCATCCCGTGCTTGGAATTGATATCGGCTCCAGTAGTGTCAAGCTGATTTCAATCCTCACTGACGGCGGGGACTATCGAGTTGAGCATCTGGCGATACAGCCGTTGCCGGCGGATGCTATGGATCAGAACTCAATCAAGCAACCAGCCACTGTCAGCGAAGCTTTGAGCCGTGTCTGGTACCAGAGTGCCGCAAAAGACAAGCAATGTGCTTTGGCTGTGCCACTGACTTCCACTTTTTCCAGGGTTCTCTACCTGCCAGCAGGGCAGTCTGAAGCTGAACTGGAAAGCCAGGTGCAAATTGAAGCTGGTCAGATCGTTCCATTCGACGTGAATGAAGTCAGTATTGATTTTCAGGTCATCGAAACGGTAGCGACAGACAGTGATCAGGTGGCTGTTCTGCTGGTCGCCTCGCGCACCGAAAACGTCAACCAACTTGAATCGCTGGTGGACGAAGCTGGTTTGGAACTGGCGATTGTAGACATTGACAAATATGCACTGCTGAACAGCTACATAGGTTTACTGGAAACGCCGGACTTGCGCAGCAAGACTGTGGCACTGCTGCATATTGGTGCAAACTCTATCATCTTCATGGCGGTGCATGAGCGCAGAGAGCTGTATGTCA
>CAZHRH010000002.1:0-6289 GCA_964534475.1 uncultured Wenzhouxiangellaceae bacterium | reverse complement strand
CTGCCGTGGCGTGAAGCCAGAAGAGTCAGGCGACAGCGCCAGTTCGTTGCCACCAGCATAATCACTGCAGTTGCTGCGTTTGCGTTGCTGTTGCTGGTTAACTGGTATATTTCCGGGCGCATCGATAACCAGCAACAACGCAACCGCACGCTGACTGCAGAAATCGCCAAGCTGGATCAGCAGATTGCCACCATCGAAGATCTGAAAGAGGAAAGGCAGCGCCTGCTGTCACGCAAAACCGTGATCGAGGAATTACAGGTCAATCGTACCCTGATGGTGCATTTATTTGATGAGTTGGCGACCACGGCACCGGAAGGTTTGAGTCTGACGCGGGTGCAGCAGCAAGGCAGCAAACTCTTCATCGATGGCATGACGCAGTCCAACGCCCGCGTTTCTTCCTACTTGCGCAACATTGATGCATCCGCATGGTTGCACGATCCGGAGTTGATCATTATTGAAGAAGAAGATGAAGCGACCCCTGATCAGCCCTACAGTTTCCGCGTGCAGGCGCGGCTGGCGGCGCCCGACGAAGAAAATTCTGACGCGATGCTGATTGGCGAGGAGGTTGCTTCATCATGAATTTTAATGATATCCGCGATCTGGATTTCAACGACCTGGGCAATGCATCGATTACAGCCAAGGCATTCATTCTCGTTCTGCTGGTGGTGGTGGTGCTGGTTCTTGGCTATATGCTGTTGATCAAGGATAAGCGCACTGAGCTGGAATCAGAGGCGCAAAAAGAACAGACGCTGAAGCAGGAATTTGAACGCAAGCAAGGGCTGGCGGCCAATCTCGATGAATACGAGCGTCAGCTTGAGGAGATGAAAGAGCTGCTGGATGTGATGTTACGACAATTGCCGAGCAAGACGGAGATGCCGGAATTGTTGATCGATATCTCCCAGACTGCTCTGGCTACCGGTATTGCTAATGAGTTGTTTGAGCCCGGTGCCGAAGTCAACAGGGGATTCTATGCAGAGAAGCCGATCACCATCCGCATGCTGGGCACTTATCACCAGTTCGGCCAGTTTGTTTCCGGCGTGGCATCATTGCCACGGGTGGTCATCATGACCATGAGTGATATCGAGTTAGAGCCTTTGAATGAACAGCTTCGTGGTGATCTGCGCATGCAGGGCACACTAAAGACTTATCGCTATCTGGATGAAGACGAACTGCTGGCGCAAGCGGAGACAGACAATGGCTGATCAGGGCAAAAACTGCTGCTGGCTGCTGCTCGGCGCTGTGCTGGTTTTATCTGCATGCAGCCCCAGTAATGATGATCTGCGTAACTATATCAATAATGTGCTGGCGCGACCGCCAGGACCGATTGAGCCGATCCCCGAAATTCGCGAAACCGAGAGTTTCGTCTACAATCCGCAAGGCCTGCAGGATCCGTTTGTCAGGCAGCAGCAGGATGTTGATGCCGCCGGCACGCCAGGTGATGGTCCGCGCCCTGATCCGAACCGACGCAAGGAATTTCTGGAACGGTTTCCGCTGGACACGCTGTCCATGGTCGGCACGATGCGGCAGGACAGTGATGTCTGGGGTCTGGTACAGGATACAGAAGGTGTTGTGCACCGAGTTTCTGAAGGCAACTACATGGGACAAAATCATGGACGTATCGCAGCAGTATTACCGGACCGGGTTATTCTGGTTGAATTGCTGCCCGATGGCGGTGGTAGTTGGCTGGAGCGTGAAGCCACGCTGCAGCTCACTGATACGGACAACAGCTGAAATGAATCAGCCCGGCAGAGGTAGAACATGAACACGAAATTTGCATCAAACGTGTCCAGCAGAAGACTTGCGGTGAAATCGCAGCTGCCTGCGATCTGGTCTTGTCTTCGATCACGAGTGTTACAGGTATGCGCATGCTCGTTACTGTTATTGCCAGGGATGAATGCAGCCAGCGCCGCTGAATTAACCGCTGCCAACTATGCCGAGACCGATAACGGCGCGGAAATGTCTTTCACCGTAGAGGGACTCACCAGCGATCCGTTCGTTTTTGCTACCGAGGAGCCGCCGCGACTGGTGCTGGAGTTCAGTCAAACCACCAGTGATCTGCCGGCTAGTCCGAATATCATTAATGAACAACTGGTGCGCGCGTACACCACCATAAGCGATGGTGCCAGAACACGTGTCATCGTGGAATTGCGAGACCCGGTCGAATACCGACTGTCAGTAGTTGACGAACAGGTGCAGATGCAGCTGGTGTCGGCGCAGGATAACGAAGATTCAAGCTCGGCGGTGGCAACTGCAGCGCCAGCCACGCCGGCATCACGGCAGTCACCGAAAGCTGTTCCCGCAGTGACCAATACGGACTTCTCGGCAGCCCCGGCGCAGGCCAGAGGGCGCAGTATGGAGAGCATGGATGACATAGATTTCCGCCGCACAGCCAGTGGTGGCGGTCGCATCGTGTTCATGTTGTCATCAGCTGATGTCAGTACGGCGGTGAATCAACGCAGCGGTCAATTGCTGGTAGATATGATGCAGACTGAGGTGCCGGAAAGCCTGCAACGCACCCTGGATGTGCAGGACTTTGCCACGCCGGTGGCGAGAATAAGCACTGAAAACAACGGCGAGAATGCGCGTGCCACGGTGCGGGTGAATGGTGACTACACGCACAGCGCTTACTTTGACGGCACTGACTTCATAGTTGAAATTGAACCGGTGGCACAGCCGCAAGCGCCGGCGGCACAGGTCGATGGCACCGAGCAGTTTTTCCAGAACCGCGAATACAGTGGTGACCGGGTCACGTTTAATTTTCAGGATATACCGGTACGTTCAGTCCTGCAGTTGATCGCGGATGTCTCAGATCTCAATATCGTGGTTTCAGATTCGGTGACCGGCAACCTTACTTTACGTCTGCAGAACGTGCCCTGGGATCAGGCGCTGGATCTGGTGCTGGACACGAAAAACCTGGACAAACGGCAAAACGGCAATGTGCTGTGGATCGCGCCGACCGGTGAAATTGCAGCACGTGAACAGCAACTGCTGCAGGCGCAACAGGACAAAATGCAACTGGAGCCGCTGCGCACACTGATGATCAGTGTCAGTTATGCTGAAGCCACGGCACTGGCCGAGTTGATCACATCCGCATCCAGTACACAGGGCGGTGGCGGTGGAGGTCAGAATCAGGAAGGCTTGTTGTCCAATCGCGGCTCCGTCACCGTCGATGAGCGCACCAACACCTTGTTGATTACCGACACCGCGGAGAGCCTGGAAGAAATCAACGAATTGATCAATACCCTGGACCGACCGGTGCGCCAGGTGCTGATCGAGTCAAGAATTGTCATCGCCAACGATGATTTTGCTCATGAGCTGGGTGTGCGCTTCGGGGTCACTTCCACCGGTGAAAGCGACAATGGCAGTGTGTTCACCACCTCCGGCTCGATCAATGCCACCGACCAGACCAATAATCTGGCGTTGGCCAACCGGCTGGCCGGTGCCGGCTCCAGTCTGCCCAACTTCATCAATGATGACATAGATGACGGTGAGGGCATTTTGTCGCCCTCGCTGGATAACCGTCTCAATGTCAATCTGCCGGCCAGCAATCCGGCTGGACGTATCGGCTTCAGTGTGCTGGCGGCTGACTTCCTGCTGGATCTGGAACTGTCGGCGCTGGAATCCGAGGGCCGCGGCGAGGTCATTTCCACCCCGCGTGTGGTCACCGCCAATCAGGCTGAAGCGTTCATCCAGCAGGGCGTGGA
Organism: uncultured Wenzhouxiangellaceae bacterium; assembly: GCA_964534475.1. Classification (GTDB taxonomy): domain Bacteria; phylum Pseudomonadota; class Gammaproteobacteria; order Xanthomonadales; family Wenzhouxiangellaceae; genus JAHJQV01. The sequence continues at coordinate 2,585 of CAZHRH010000002.1, read as the reverse complement.
AATTCCATTCGAGCAGGCCACATCTTCCGGTGCCAGCAACGTGCAGTTCCGCGAAGCGGTGCTGGAGTTGCGCGCCACGCCACTGATCACGCCCGATGATCGGGTACAACTGCAATTGTCCGTCAAGCAGGACACGGTCGGGGAAATCTTCCCCACCGCTCAGGGTGGTCAGGTGCCCTCGATCGATACCCGCGAGCTGAGTACGCGGGTGTTGATCGAAAACGGCGAAACCATTGTTCTGGGTGGCATTTTTACCGAGGAAACCTCCTATTCCAATGAGAAGGTACCGCTGCTGGGTGATATTCCGGTCTTGGGTACATTATTCCGCAGGCGCGCCAATTCCAACAGCAAAAGCGAGTTGCTGATGTTTGTCACGCCAACGATCCTGGAAGAGCGTGTGCGGCTGCCCTGAGCGTTGCAAACTCGTTATATAAACCGCTAGCATTATCGCAACACATTAACAACGGAAGCTCATGACATGTATCATAATCACGGAATGAAACTGGCCTTGTCCAGACTTGCTATGGTCGCCTTGAGCGTGGTTTTTCTTGCCGCCTGCGGTGGCAGTGGCAATCCTGGCAGCGGTGGTGGCACGCTGCCACCGAATCCACCCACGATCCGCATCATCACCGATACCACCACGGTGCCTGCCAATCCGCTGTTACAGTTTCCGGCTTTGTCTGAACCCAGAACAATACAGTTGACCGCGCAAGTACGCGGAACCGGCGGCAGTGTAGTGGCGGACGGTACTACGGTCAACATCACCACCAACAATGCCTCGGTGGGTACGGTGTCGATTCCCGATGATCCGGAAACCGATGACGTCAATGAGTTCGCCAGCTTCTTCGCCAATGTTGGCACTGAAACCTCCGGCGGTAACGCGACGTTTTTCTTCACTTCCGGTGAAACGCCGGGCACTGCGCGCCTCACAATCTCCACCACCGATCCGGGCACTGGTAATGCGATAACAGCATTCATCGATATCACCGTAACGCCAGTAGAAGCACCCGATCAACTTACCGTCACACCGGGTGAGGTTGACTTGCCTGCGAATCCAGATCAGTTTCCTCCGACAGTAGGCTCGCCTTTCCTGGCTGAGGTAAGTTTTGAGTTGCTTGGCATTAATGGCGCACCCATCAACCCATTGGATGATGCTTTTAATGTCAATATCACACCGGTTGGTACGGCAACCTTCTCAACCCTGGATGATCCCACTACAGATGATGTCGATGAATTCCAGCAAACGCTGGGTCAGGGATTGGTGCCGGCAATTGGCGGTCAGGGCAGAGTGTTTGTCAACAGTGGTCCACAGCCTGGTGTGGCGCAACTGACCATATCAGCGACAGATCCGCAAACGGGCGGACAGTTTAGCAAAAGCGTTGCTATCAATGTGGCAGCTGGAACGCCTTCACAACAGTCAATTCAACTGTCTGCCAGTAAGAGTTCATTACCCGAGAACAGCAGTGCCTTGCCTCCGGCGCTGGGTTCACCTTTCCTGTCGGAGGTCAATATTGAGTTGATCGGTGCAGAAGGTCAAGTCATCAATCCGGTCGATGATGTTTTTGCAGTCAACATTGCACCTACCAGTTCTGCGACATTTTCAACTCTGGATGATCCCAGCACTGATGATGATGAGTTTCTGCTTGCTCTAAGTCAGGCGCAGGTTAATGCTATAGATGGGCGGGCAACAGTATTCGTCAACTCTGGCACAGAACAAGGCGTGGTGACACTGGATGTATCAGCGGTTAACCCTGTCAATAACAATCCTGTCACCGGCTCGATCCAGATCACCATCATTGATGCTGTGCCACCCGATGAGCAAATCACGATCGAAGCCACCGCAACGGAAGTGCCGGCAAATCCATTGCTGTTGCTGCCAGCATTGTCTGAAGCCAGAACAATACAGTTGAATGCACAAGTGCGCGGCATCGGGGGCAACCTGGTTCCGAATGGTACTGTGGTTGATATCAGTACCGACAATACCTCCATAGGCACCGTGTCCACTCCGGATGATCCAGAGACAGGTGATGTCAATGAATTTACCCAATTCCTGACAAATGCCAGCGTTGAGACAGTCGGTGGCAATGCGACCTTCTTTTTTACTTCAGGAGAAACCCCGGGAACTGTGCGTCTTACAATTTCTACGACTGACCCAGTAACGGAGAGCACGGTAACAGCGTTCATCGATATTACCGTGACGCCGGTGGACCCCGCCGAACAGGTAACCATCACCGCCACCCAAGATTCATTGCCGGTGAACACTGCCGGTGTTGAGCCGTTTATTGGCTCGCCATTCCTGTCAGAGGTGACGATAGATTTTATTGGTATAGACGGCGTACCGGTGAATCCCGTGGACGATAATTTTGGCGTCAGTATTGCGCCAGTTGGTACTGCATCTTTTTCCACCCTCGACGATCCGGAAACCGAGGATATCAATGAGTTTCTGCTGTCACTTGGGCAAGGCCCGGTGAATGCTGTCGGTGGCCAGGGCATTGTGTTTGTCAATGCCGGTACTCAGCCTGGAACAGCAACGCTGACGGTAACAGGTGCTGATCCGCTGAGTGGAGAAAACTTCTCGGTATCCA
>CAZHRH010000001.1:48280-51644 GCA_964534475.1 uncultured Wenzhouxiangellaceae bacterium | reverse complement strand
TACTGCGCCACTGCCTTATGCAGTGTGCTGTCGAGGTTTTTACTCTCACCCTGATGTGTGTCCAGGTAGTCGATGACATCACCCAGTGTGGCAATGGCTATGACCGGTATGCCGGACTGCTGCAGCTCTGTCGCGGCGGTGGCATCACTGCTCTGGCCGCGCTCCTGACGATCCAGTGCCACCAGCAATGCGCTCACTTCACCGCCGGCCTGGGCAATTGCCTCAGCACTGTAGCGGGCTGAGGTGCCGGCAGAGATGACATCGTCAATGATGATGACCTTGCCGTCGATGGGCGCGCCCACCAGCATGCCGCCTTCGCCGTGCTGCTTGGCCTCCTTGCGATCGTAGGCAAAGGGCACGTCGCGCTGTTCATCTTCGGCGATGGCACAGGCCAGAGCAGTGGCCAGCGGAATGCCTTTGTAGGCCGGGCCGAACAGCATGTCATAAGGGATGCCGCTGGCCTGCAGGGCCTGGCGGTAACACTGACCGAGCACGCGCATGGAGCGACCGCTGCTGAATTGACCGGCATTGAAGAAATACGGACTTTGCCGACCGGACTTGAGGGTGAACTCACCAAAACGCAGGGCATCGCAGCGAATCGCTTCTTGAATGAACTGCTGTGACCAGGGCTGCATCATGGTGTGACCAGTGAAAGTTGAACATCGGTCTGATGCCAGACCAGCCAGCCGGGATGGTCAAACGACAAAAGACCCGCTATGCTGCTTCCATGCGAGTCATTACGCTTAATGCCAATGGGATCCGTGCCGCGGCGCGCAAAGGGCTGTTTGAATGGATGGCTGATATCCAGCCGGATATCGTATGTCTCCAGGAAATCAAAGCCCACGAAGAGCAGCTTACTACAAAGGAGTACTTTCCGCAAGATTTTCACGTAAATTTCATGTCTGCGGACAAGAAAGGCTACAGCGGCACGGCCATCTACAGCCGCCAGCAGCCTGTGCAAGTCGTTACTGCACTGGGCTGGCCGCAGATTGACCTGGAAGGACGCTGGCTGCAGTATGATTTCCCCGGCCTGTCGGTGGTGTCGTTGTATCTGCCTTCGGGCAGCGCCAAAGATGCGCGGCAAACGGTCAAATACCAGGTCATGGATTACCTGACGCCACGGCTGCGGCGCATGGCCAGCGATGATCGCGAGTGGATCATCTGCGGCGACTGGAACATCGTGCACACCGAAAAAGACATCACCAACTGGAAAGCCAACCAGAAGCATTCCGGCTGTCTGCCGGCAGAGCGCGCGTGGCTGGATCGCCTGTTTGATGAGTTCGGGCTGGTGGATGCGTTTCGTCAGGTTGATCAGCGTGACGGACAATACACCTGGTGGTCGAATCGCGGCCAGGCCTGGGCCAATAACGTGGGTTGGCGCATCGATTACCAGATTATCTCGCCGGGGCTGGCCGACAAGGTGCGCGCCGCGCAGATCTACAAACAACAGCGCTTTTCCGATCACGCGCCGTTGATCATCGATTATGACTACACAGTAAAGGTTGAGCATGACACTGGCTGACCAGCCGCGCGGCTGGCGGGAAATCCTGTTCAACCGGCGTATGTTGACCTGTGTGTTTCTCGGCTTTACCTCGGGCCTGCCGCTGTATGTGCTGATTCAGCTCATTCCGGCCTGGCTGCGAACCGAAGGTGTGGATCTGTCCACCATCGGCCTGTTCAGCCTGATCGCCTTGCCCTATACGTGGAAGTTTGCCTGGTCGCCGCTGCTGGATCGGTTTGCGCTGCCGGGGCTGGGGCGACGCCGCGGCTGGATGCTGCTGACGCAGATTGTGTTGCTGTTGAGCATTGCCGCGCTGGGTACTTTCAATCCCGGCCAATCGCTGCAGATGATCGTTTATGTGGTGATTGCCATTACCGTTTCCAGTGCCAGCCAGGACATTGCCATCGATGCCTATCGGCGTGAGTTGCTGGCCGATGACGAGCTCGGCACCGGCAATGCCATCCATGTCAACGCTTACCGCATCTCCTCGCTGGTGCCGGGCTCGCTGGCGCTGATTCTGGCCGATCATCTGGCCTGGCAGCAGGTGTTCTGGGTCACCGGCGCGTTCATGCTTATTGGCATCGGCATGACGCTGATGATTCGTGAAGTCAGCGACGACGCCATCGCCCCGCATACTCTGCGTGCGGCGATCGTCGAGCCATTCCGCGAGTTTCTCACCCGCAACGGTCTCGGTCGCGCCGCGCTGGTGTTGCTGTTCATGCTGCTGTACAAGCTGGGTGACAACATGGCGGTGGCGCTGGAAACGCCGTTTTTCATTGATCAGGGTTTCAGCCTGACCGAAATCGGCTCGGTAAAAAAGCTGTCCGCGCTGTGGGCATCGATTGTCGGCTCCATCGTCGGCGGCGTGGTCATGCTCAAGCTGAGCATCAATCGTGCGCTGTGGTTGTTTGGCGTGGTGCAGATCATCTCCATCCTCGGCTATGCCGCGCTGGCAGTGTCCGGCGACTCTTTGCTGATGCTGTTTGTGGCGGTCAGCTTTGAGTATTTCGGCGTCGGCCTGGGCACGGTGGGCTTGACCGCATTCATCGCCCAGCAGACCAGCCTGAAGTTTGCTGCCACCCAGTTTGCCCTGTTGTCCAGCCTTGCCTCCGTGCCGAGGACCTTCGCCAACGCCAGCACCGGTTTTATCATCGAGGCCATGGGTTACTTCCACTTCTATCTGTTGTGCTTTGCGCTGGCGCTGCCGGGCATGCTGCTGCTGCTGTGGGTGGCGCCGTGGCGAACTCAATCATTGCAGTCGCAAGCTGAAAAATGATCTTGATTGCTATTGCACTTTTTGCTATTGCAAACACGACGTTCAATTGAGATAATAAACGGCTGATTTGTGTGATCAGACTCACCTTGCTTCACCGCTGTCGCGGCGGGAGGCTTCCGGCAGCGAGACTGCCACTGGAACCCGAAAGGATATTACATGCGACACTATGAGATCGTTTTTCTGGTCCATCCCGACCAGAGTGATCAGGTTCCGGCGATGATTGATCGCTACAAAACCCTGATCGAAAACAGCCAGGGCCACATCCATCGTCTGGAAGACTGGGGCCGGCGCCTGCTGGCCTATCCGGTCAAAAAAGCCGCCAAGGCACATTATGTGCTGATGAACATTGAATGCACTGCGGCTGTGATTGAAGAGCTGGAAGGTATCTTCCGCTTCAACGATGCTGTTCTGCGCCATATGACCGTGCGACGGGATGAGGCGCTGACGGCCAAATCACCCATCCTGACCGAGACCGAAGAGGAAAACCAGCGCACCAGCAAGCGCGCGCCGGCACCGGCAGCCGCTGCCAGCAGTGATGACAGTCACGCTGAAGACCAAGCTGGTGAGCAGACAGATGACTCGGGCGA
>CAZHRH010000001.1:25871-48180 GCA_964534475.1 uncultured Wenzhouxiangellaceae bacterium | reverse complement strand
GTGATGACAGTCACGCTGAAGACCAAGCTGGTGAGCAGACAGATGACTCGGGCGATGACTCGGGCGAAGACACATCGGAGGAAGAATAATCATGGCCAGATTCATGCGCAGACGCAAATACTGCCGTTTCACCGCCGAGGGCATCGACAAGATCGATTACAAGGATCTGAAAATGCTGCGCCAGTATGTCGGTGAGACCGGCAAGATCATGCCCAGCCGTATTTCCGGCACCAAGATGCGCTATCAGCGCCAGTTGGCCACCGAGATCAAGCGCGCGCGCTTTCTCGCCCTGTTGCCATACACCGACAATCACTGAGGACTGCCGCGATGGAACTGATTTTACTTGAGAAGATTCAGAATCTTGGCAGTCTTGGCGACAAGGTCAAGGTGAAGCCCGGATTCGGCCGCAACTACCTGCTGCCGCAGGGCAAGGCGGTGCCGGCGACCACAGCCAACATGGAACAGTTTGAAGAGCGCAAGGCCGAGTTGCTCAAAGCCGAGGCGGAGAAGCTGAACACGGCAGAAGCGCGCAAGGCACATCTGGACACCGCGGTGGTGGAAATCACCGCCAATGTCAGCCCGGAAGGTCGCTTGTATGGCTCCATCGGTGCGCGCGAAATCGCCGACCACATGACCAAGCTGGGTTTCAGCGTGGAAAAAAGCGAGCTGGTGATGTCCGAGGGTGTCATTCGCACACCGGGCGAGTATGACATCACCATCCAGCTACATGCGGATATTGCCGTTGACGTCAAACTCACCGTGATCGGTGAAGAAACCTGAAGTCATTTCGGTGCCCGACCAGTATCCTACACCGGCCGCTCATCCTGGGCGGCTTTTTTTTGCCCGCTGACAATCTGTGCTAATCTTGTTCCTCTTTTGCAAAACCTCCAGTCGAACGCTGCCAGACCATGATCGAACCCGCCGCTGAACTGATACGCAGCAAAGTGACACCGCCGCATTCGGTTGAGGCTGAGCAGGCTTTGCTGGGCAGTCTGCTGCTGACACCAGGCAGTTTTGCCGGCATCGAGGACATGGTTGCCGGCAAAGATTTCTATCGTCGTGATCATGCCGCTATCTTTCAGGCGATTGTTGATCTCAACCAGCGCAATACCAGCGCTGATGTGGTCACCGTGTACGAATACTTCGAGTCGCGCGATGCCACCGACGGGCTGGAAGGCGGTGCCTATCTGACCTCGCTGGCCAACAATGTGGTGAGTGCTGCCAACGTGCATGCCTATGCCGAAATCGTGCGCGAGAAATCGATCCTGCGCCAGCTCATCGACATCGGCAACGAGATCGCCGGCAATGCCTATAAATCCGAAGGCAAATCCGCGCAGCAACTGCTGGAAGAAGCCGAACGGCAGGTGTTCGCCATTGCCGAGAAAGGGCTGCAGTCGGTGTCCAATTATGAAACCATATCTGCCCTGCTCAAGCCGGCCTATGATCTGATCGCCGAGCTGAGCAAGAAGCAGTCTGACATCACCGGCGTGCCCACGCATTTGACCGATCTGGATAAACACACCGCCGGTCTGCAGAAGTCCGATCTGATCATCCTCGCCGGGCGCCCGGCCATGGGCAAGACCAGCCTGGCCATGAATATTGCCCAGAATGCCGCGATCCAGTCGCAGGTGCCGGTGGCGGTGTTCAGCATGGAAATGTCCAAGCAGCAGTTGACCTTCCGCCTGTTTTCCTCGCTTGGCGCCATCAATCAGAGCCGCTTGCGTACCGGCAATCTGGTCGATGAGGACTGGCGTGGCCTGACTTCCGCGATGAGTCTGCTCAAGACCGCGCCGATTTACATTGATGACACCCCGGCGCTGTCGCCGGCACAGGTGCGCGCGCGCGCCAGACGGCTCAAGCGCGAGTTTGATATCGGTCTCATCGTCATTGATTATCTGCAGTTGATGCAGGTGCCGGACACGCGCGAAAATCGCGCCACCGAAATCGCGGAAATCTCCCGCGGCATGAAAGCGCTGGCGAAAGAACTGGACATTCCGGTGATCGCTTTGTCGCAGCTCAACCGGGCGCTGGAACAGCGTCCCAACAAGCGTCCGGCGATGGCCGATCTGCGCGAATCCGGATCCATCGAGCAGGACGCGGATCTGATTCTGTTCATTTATCGCGACGAGGTCTACAATCCGGACACACCGGCGAAGAACCTGGCCGAGGTGATCATCGGCAAACATCGCAACGGTGCCACCGGCACGGTGGAATTATTGTTTGAGGGCGAATACCTGCGCTTCCGCAACTATGCCCGGCTGGATGATGACTTCCCGTCACATTAACCGGCGCCGGCTGTTCCGGCCGCATGCCATTTCATCCCGCCGCTGACCCGATTTGACTCACCCCGTCTCATGCGTAACTGCCAGGCCCTGATCGATACCACTGCACTGCAACACAATCTGGCCGTACTGCAACAGCGCGCCGGGGCTGCCCGCGTGGTCGCGGTGATCAAGGCCGATGGCTACGGGCACGGCATGCTCACGGTGGCAGACGCGCTGGCCGATGCCGCCATGCTGGCGGTGGCGACCATGGATGAAGCCCTGCAGTTGCGCCGCGCCGGCCGGCGGCAGCCGCTGCTGGTGTTGCAGGGATTCAAGAATATGCAGGAGCTGCAGCAAGTTGTCGCCGAGCAGCTGATCCCGGTGCTGCACGGCAGCCACCAGGTGGATCTGCTGCGCCAGAGCGGCATGCGGCTGCCGCGTGCCTGGCTCAAGCTGCAAACCGGTATGCAGCGTCTGGGGCTGGCAGCGGATGCCTTCAGCGCCGCTCACAAGACACTTTCCGGGCAGATTGATGAGCTGGTAATGATGACGCACTTCGCCTGTGCCGAAGATTATGCCAGTGCTGCCACCGATGTGCAGATACAGCGCTTTGATGCCGTTTGTGCCGATTTGCCGGGCGCGCACAGCCTGGCCAATTCCGCCGCGTTATGGGAGCGACCGGCGACCCGCCGCGACTGGGTGCGTCCCGGCATCATGCTGTATGGCGTATCGCCGTTTGCCGACCGCAGCGGCAGCGATCTGGGCTTGCGTCCGGTGATGCGTCTGCACAGCGAGCTGATCGCCATCCAGCATTGCCGCCGCGGCGACCGCGTCGGCTATGGTCTGCGTTACCAATGTCAGCGCGACACGCGCATCGGCATCGTCGCCATCGGCTATGGCGATGGCTATCCACGTCATGCCGCCGATGGCACACCGGTGATGGTCGATGGCGTAGCGGCCAGTCTGGCAGGTGTGCCGTCGATGGACATGCTCACGGTGGATCTGGGAGCGGACAGCCAGGCCCGGGTGGGCGCGCCGGTGGAGCTCTGGGGCGACGACATCGCGGTGGAAACCGTGGCCCGCCATGCCGACACCATTGCCTATGAATTGCTTTGCCAGCTTACTGCCCGGGTGCCGCGGAAAATCATCTAGCGGCCTCAGGGTCAGCTTGCCAGGCCACAAGCAGATGATCCAGTGCTATCTCGTTCCCATGCTCCCGCGTGGGAATGCATAGAGCTTTGTCTCGTTCCCATGCTCCCGCGTGGGAGCGCATAGGGCTTGAAGTCATCACGCCGAAGCGTGGGAACGAGCGCAGGGTGATTGTGGTTCACTGCGCGTCGCGCTGTTGTTTGCCGCTCAGGTCGTATTTGCGCAACAGGCCGCGAAACTGGTGATAACTCAAGCCGAGCAGGTCGGCGGCTTGCTGCTGATGGAACCGGGTCTGCTCCAGCGCGGCCTGGACCAGGCGTATTTCCAGCGCGCGGGTGCGCTCGGCCAGGTCGGTGGGCAGCGTGATGGCGTCATCGCTGTGCTCATTGGCATCGCTTTCGCTAAGCCGCCAGGGTGAATCGAACGGGTCGAACACGATGCTGGTGATCGACTTGTCGGCGTCCTCCTGCCGCGCCACGGCGCGTTCGATGACGTTTTTCAATTCGCGCACATTGCCCGGCCACGGGTAATCCAGCAGTTCTCGCACCACGCCATCGCTGAAGCCGGCAAACAGCTCGCGGCCGAGTTCGCTGGTCATGCGCACGGCGAAGTGCTCGGCCAATTCCAGAATATCGGCGCGTCGCTCGCGCAGCGGCGGCAGCGTGATGACCTCAAACGCCAGCCGGTCAAGCAGGTCGGCGCGAAACTCGCCGCGTGCGGCCATGGCCGGCAGATCGCGGTTGCTGGCAGCGATCAGACGCACATCGACCTGCACCGGCTGGCTGCCGCCGACGCGCTCGAATTTGCCGTATTCGATCACCCGCAGCAGCTTTTCCTGCACCGAGGCCGGCGTGTTGGCCAGTTCGTCGAGGAACAATGTGCCTTCATCGGCGCGTTCAAAGCGACCGCGGCGCTTGCGCTCGGCACCGGTGAAGGCGCCGGCTTCATGGCCGAACAACTCCGATTCCAGCAGGCTTTCCGGCAGGCTGGCGCAATCCAGCTTGATGAACGCCTGCGACCAGCGCGGTGACAGGAAATGCAAGCGCTCGGCAATCAGCTCCTTGCCGGTGCCGCGCTCACCGGCGATCAGCACCGGGCGGTTAAGAGCCGCCAGCCGTGAGGTTTGCTCCAGCACGCCGAGAAAGCCGGGCGAGGAACCGATGATTTCCTGTTGTGGACGGGACATGGCAGTTGCAACTGTAGAGAATGTCTCTGGCGCGACGATAGCTCATAGGATATGCCAAAATGCGCTGATGGCGAAAGCAAAAAGCGAATACATGTGCGGCGACTGCGGTGCCAGCCAGCCGAAATGGAGTGGTCAGTGCAGCGAGTGCGGTGCCTGGAATACACTCACTGAAGTGCGTATAAGCAGCACCGCTGGCGCTGCTGCCGGCAAGTCGTCCCGCTACGCTGGTATGGCCGGTGCCGCCAGCAGCGAGGTGGTGCGTCTGGATCAGGTGCGCCAGCAGCGCCAGGCACGTCTGCAGATCGGTCTGAGCGAACTCGATCGGGTGCTCGGCGGTGGCCTGGTGCATGGTTCGGTGACGCTGATTGGCGGTGATCCCGGCATCGGCAAGTCCACCCTGCTGCTGCAGGTAATGGCGGCATTGTCGGCCAGAAACGCCTGTTTGTATGTCACCGGCGAGGAGTCGGCAGAACAGGTGGCGCTGCGCGCCAGGCGACTGCAACTGGCCACAGCCAGTCTGAACTGTCTGACCGAAACCTCGATCGAGCGCATCATCGAGCAGGCGTTGCAGAGCAAACCGGCCTTGCTCATCATCGATTCCATCCAGACCATCTACAGCGAGGCGCTGCAGTCGGCGCCGGGCAGCGTGTCGCAGGTGCGTGATGCCTGTGCGCAACTGGTGCGCTTTGCCAAGCAGACTGACTGCGCCGTGTTTCTGGTCGGCCATGTCACCAAGGAAGGCCATCTGGCCGGGCCGCGCGTGCTCGAGCACATGGTCGATACCGTGCTCTATTTTGAAAGCGACGCCGGCAGTCGCTTCCGCGTCATCCGTGCGGTGAAAAACCGCTTCGGCGCGGTCAACGAGCTGGGCGTGTTCGCCATGACCGATGGCGGCCTGCGCGAGGTCAGCAATCCCTCGGCGATGTTCCTGGCCGAACGCCAGTCAGCGGTGGCCGGCAGTTGCGTGCTGGTCACACGCGAAGGTACCCGGCCGTTACTGGTGGAGGTACAGGCGCTGGTGGACACCGCCAGCGCCGGCCATCCGCGCCGGGTTGCGGTCGGTATCGATGCGCAGCGCATCAACATGCTGCTGGCGGTGCTGCACCGGCATGCCGGTATCGCCGTGCACGATCAGGATGTCTACATGAACGTTGCCGGCGGTTTGCGCATTTCAGAAACCGCCAGTGATCTGGCCGTGCTGCTGGCAGTGATGTCCAGCCTGCGCAACCGGCCGTTGCCGGATGATCTCGCTGTGTTCGGTGAAATCGGTCTGGCCGGAGAACTGCGGCCGGTGCCCAACGGCGAGGAACGCGTCAAGGCCGCCTGCGGTCAGGGCTTCCAGCGTATCCTGCTGCCGCAGGCCAATCAGCGCGGTCTGAAGCCGCCTGCCGGCGCCAGACTGCTGGCGGCCGCCAGCCTGCAGCAGGCGCTGGACCAACTCGACTGATTGCACCTCGAAAGACAGCCCGTCCCCCGCGTGCGGCTTTGTTGTTGAGTGAAATCTAATAGCAACTGAGCGCAACCTGCAAAGCCTTTTCCCGCAAGCGAGCGCAGCTTCCAAAGCCCTCCCCCGCGCGCGAGCGCAGCCGGCAAAGCCCTCCCCCGCGCGCGGGGGAGGGTTGGGTGGGGGCATGCCGTGTCGCATTGCCGGCGCCGGTTCAGCCGGCCATGGCCGGAGTGTCATTGCCCGGATTGTTCCAAGTTATTTCAACAGTTTGCGTCAACAGCGCTTGACGCTGAGCGCAAATGGGTCTATCTTTGCGTGTAGAAATGTGGGAAATCGTGGGTAATTGTGTTTAATTGTGGATATAACGGGTTGATTTGATGTTTCACGGCACCAGGCCAGTGACCATAGACAGCAAAGGCAGGGCGGCCATTCCGACCAGCTTTCGCGAGCCTTTGGGCGCGGCCAGCGGCAACAAACTGGTGCTGACATTGAGCCTGCACAGCAACGGCTGTCTGTGGGTCTACCCGCGTTATTTCTGGGAGCAGATCAGCGACAAGGTCAGCAAGCTGTCTGACACCAGTCCACAAAACCGCCTGGCCAAGCTGCGTCTGATCAGCATGGCCGAGTTGGTGGAACCCGATGCCAACTGGCGCATTCTGATTCCCAGCGAGCAGCGTGATGCCGCCGCGCTGGAACGCGAAGCACGCTTTGTCGGTTCCGGCACGCGCTATGAAATCTGGAACATAGAGGCGCTGGCGCATGCGCGCGGTGATAGCGCCGAGTCTTTGGATGTGTACGAGGCCAGCGAGGAGTTGAAAAACATCAGTTTTTAAGTGAGCAGTTTACAGATGACAACGCAGGCATGAGCACGGAAACAGTACAACACAAGCCGGTCATGCCTGCAGAAATGATAAGCGGGTTGTGCGTCAGGCGGGAAGGAAACTACGTGGACGCGACCCTGGGCCGTGGCGGACACAGCAGCTTGCTGCTGGCGAAGCTTGCAGATGAGGGCAGATTGATCATGTTGGATCGTGATCCACAGGCGATTGCAGCGGCGAATCAGCGTTTTGGTGCTGATCCGCGTTGCTATGTGCGCCAGTCACGCTTGAGTGAGCTGCAAGCCAGCCTGCATGCGCTGGGTATTGGCCAGGTCAGCGGCATCATGATGGATCTGGGGGTTTCCTCACCGCAACTGGAGCAGCCCGAACGCGGCTTCAGCTTCATGCACGATGGTCCGCTGGACATGCGCATGGATCCCGGCAGTGGCCAGTCTGCCGCCGACTGGCTGCGGCGCGCCGATGCAGACGAAATCCGCCAGGTGCTGTTCGATTATGGCGAAGAGCGTCGCGCCACAGCGATTGCCCGGGCCATCGTGCAGCAGCGTCAGCAGCAACCGTTGCAGCGCACTGCAGAACTGGCGCGACTGGTCGCTGACTGTCTCGGACCGGCAGCGCGCAAAAGCAAAAAACATCCGGCCACGCGCACCTTTCAGGCGATCCGTATTTTCATCAACGATGAGTTGCAGGAATTGCGCAGCGGGCTGCAGCAGGCGCTGCAAGTTTTGCAGCCGGGCGGGCGGCTGGCGGTGCTGGCGTTTCATTCGCTGGAAGACCGCATCGTCAAACGCAGCTTTCAGACCCTGGCCCGGCCGCCGGCCGGTAATCGTCGCCTGCCGCCGCCGCAAGCTGTGACACCGGATTATCGGCTGATCGGCAAATGGTTACCGACCGCGGCTGAAATCGACAGCAATCCACGCAGCCGCAGCGCCGTGTTGCGGGTGATTGAATATTGCGGTGCCAAGCGCGCCGCAGCAAATGGCGGAGAGCCAGCATGACGCGGCTGCAATTGCTGGTGTTTGTGCTGCTGGTCGTTATGCTGGCGGCGACCATGCTCGGTGTGGTCGGCTACCGGCAGCAAAGCCGGGACATGTTTGTTGAGCTGCAGCAGGTGCGCACGCAACTGGATGAGCAGGAAATGCTGCGCAGCCGGCTGCAACTGGAACAGTCCACGCTGGCCAATATTGCCAGGATCAAGCAAATCGCCAGCGAGCGGCTGGCCATGCACATGCCGCAGCAGGTGCAGATCATGGCGCTGCCGGTGGCTGCAGACAAGCCGCAAGGGGAGGGTTCATGAGCACCGTGTTAGCGCCTTCCGGACGACGTCTGCTGCTGTTTGTGCTGTGCTTTTTATTGTGCATGGTGGCACTGCTGGCCAAGGCCATCAATCTGCAGATCACGCAGAAAGAATTTCTCCAGGATCAGGGCGAGGCACGTTTTCTGCGCGAAGCGCCGATTCCAACCACGCGCGGCGAGATCACCGACCGCAACGGCGAAGTGCTGGCGGTGAGCACGCCGGTGGAGTCGGTCTGGGTGGTGCCACGGGAATTGCTCAAACAGCCCGGCTATCTGAAGCCGCTGGCCGATATTCTGGGCGGCGACGCGGAAAAACTGCAGCTTACCCTGGCTGAGCGTCGCGACCGCGAATTTTACTGGCTGCGGCGTCGGCTGTTGCCGGGCATGGCGGAGCAGGTGCGGCAACTGGATGCGCCCGGCGTCAACTTCCAGCGCGAGTACCGGCGGTTTTATCCGGACGGTGCGGTCACCGCGCACATCATCGGCCATACCGGCACCGGCGATGTCGGCCTGACCGGACTGGAGCATGTCTACGACGACAAGCTGACCGGCAATCCCGGACGCAAGCTGGTGATCAAAGACCGCCGCGGGCGCATCGTCGAGGAGGTCAAGCTGCTAAAGCCAGCGGCACCGGGTGAGGATCTGCAGTTGACCATTGACCGGCGTCTGCAATACATGGCGTTTGAGGAACTGCAGCGCGCCATGCAGAAACATGAAGCTGAATCCGCCTCGCTGGTGTTGCTGGACGTTAACAACGGCGAAGTGCTGGCGATGGTGAATCATCCCAGTTACAACCCCAACAATCTGGAAGACAGCCGCGTCATGCAGCGCTACAACCGTGCCATCACGCATGTTGCCGAGCCGGGTTCGGTGATCAAGCCGTTTGTCATGCTTGCCGCGCTGCAGGCGGGAGCGGTGACGCCGCAGACCGTGCTCGATATACCGCCCGGTGGCTACACCGTGGCCGGTCATCGCATTACCGATACGCATTACTATGGCCCGTTGACGGCGACCCGGGTGATGACCAAGTCGAGCAATATCGCCATGGCACGCATGGCCCAGCAACTCGACAGCCGCCATTTGCATGATGTGCTCACCCGCTTCGGCTTCGGCAGTCTTACCGGTGTGGTATTTCCCGGCGAATCAGCCGGTGTGTTACGCCAGCCGGAACGCTGGCGCGAACTGGAACAGGCCACGCTGGGCTATGGCTATGGGCTTTCCGCGTCCACGCTGCAACTGGCACAGGCCTATGCCGCGCTGGCCAACGGTGGTCTGCTGTATCGTCCCAGCCTGGTCAAGCGGAGCCCGGAACCTCCGGCATCGGTGGCCGATCCGGCGCTGACCCGTACCGTGACCAAGATGCTGGAAAGTGTGGTGACCGAAGAGGGAACCGGCACGCTGGCGGCGCTGCCGATGTATCGCGTCGCCGGCAAAACCGGCACAACACACATTGCCAGCGTGAATGGATATTCCGACGATTACATCAGTTCATTCATCGGCTTTGCGCCGGCCAGCGATCCGCAACTGGTATGCGCGGTGGTGATCCATAATCCGCGTACCACTGAGTATTATGGCGGTCTGGTGGCAGCGCCGGTGTTCAGCCGCTTTATGACCGCAGCCTTGCGCCTGCTGGATATCCCGCCAGACCGCCTGCCGGACAACTGGCAGGCAGGCATCCCGTCAGCAACTACCGAGCCGGTGCAACCATGATTGCGCACAGCGACATGGAGCTGCCGCCATTGACGCTGGCGCAGTGGTGTGCCGGCTGCAATTTCGATCTGCCGCAGCATCTGCAGCAGCAGCCGATCACCGGTATCGCGCTGGACTCACGCGAGGTCACCGCTGGCGATTGCTTTCTGGTCTACCCGCTGCATGAACAGCAGCGCCAGCAACACGCCGGCCAATACATCGCCGCGGCATTTGCCAACGGCGCCGAACTGGTGCTGGTAGATGCAGACATTGCGCCGCATGAGCTGCAGATACCGCCAGCGCGCGTCGGCAGGGTGCTGCATCTGGACGGCTTGCGCAACGCCATCGGCGAATTGTGCGCACGGTTTTTTCGCCATCCCAGCAAACAATTGCCGCTGCTGGCCATTACCGGTACCAACGGCAAGAGTTCCTGCGCCCATTTCCTCGCCCAGGCCCCCGCGCTGCTGGATGCAGCCGAACCTGCACACGGCACAGGCGGCATGATCGGCACGCTGGGCTGGGGGCTGCTGGATAGCCTGCGAGACAGTAATCACACCACCCCGGATGCGTTGCAGTTGCAGTGGCGGCTGGCACAACTGGTGCCGTTGGCACCGGCGCTGGTGGCGATGGAGGCGTCGTCACATGCGCTGGCCCAGCGCCGTACCAGTGCTTGCGTGTTTCGGGTCGCTGCGATCACCAACCTGAGTCAGGATCACCTGGATTACCACCTCAACATGCAGGCGTATGCCGCAGCCAAGCTGAAACTGTTCACCGAACACGAGGTCGAGCACATGCTGGTCAGCCTGGATGATCAGTACTGTCGCAGCATGCAACAGCAGTTGCTGCAAGCAGGTTTTGCCGATCGCCTGCTGACCACCGCGGTAACTGCCGATGCCGGTGCCGATATCTGCGTGCAGGCGGCAGCGGCGCAGGCGGCCCCAGCTCAGCGCGGCATGCGCGTACAAGTGACTTCACCCTGGGGCGAAGGCGAGTTTCAGACCGGCTTGCTGGGCCATTTCAACCGACAAAACCTGGCCACAGTGATCGGCTGTCTGGGCCTGCTGGGCTGGGGCTGGCCAGCGATCAGTCAGGTGGTTCAGCGCCTGCAGCCGGTGCCGGGACGCATGCAGATACTGCCGGGCGCCAGGCAGCAGCCGCTGTGTATTGTCGATTACGCGCATACACCCGATGCCCTGCAAACGGTATTGGCCAGCGCGCGGGAATTCTGTCGCGGTCGGCTTGTTTGTGTGTTCGGTTGTGGCGGCGACCGCGATCGCGGCAAACGCGCCCGGATGGGTCAGATCGCTGCCGAGCTGGCCGATCGCATTATCATCACCAGCGACAATCCGCGCCATGAGGCCCCGCAGCAGATCATCAGCGATATCCGTGCCGGTGTTGCCGCTGCCGCCGACGTGCTGTGCCAGCCGGATCGGCGTCAGGCCATTACCGCGGCACTGCAGCAGGCCAGTGCCGATGATGTGGTGATCATAGCCGGCAAAGGTCATGAGCAATATCAGCAGATTGGCCACCGGCGACTGGCGTTCGACGATGCAGCCATTGCCACGCAAGTCGCTGCCAGCCTGGCTGCCGCTGACAGCAGCCGACAGCAGTCCGGGGTGAGCGCATGATGCAGTTGAGTGTGCATGAAGTGCAGCGCCATACCGGTGCCAGCCTGCATCAGCTTGAGGCTGACGCGGCGCTAACTCTGCAACTGCAGGGGGTCAGTATGGACAGCCGCTCGGTGCAGCCCGGCAATCTGTTTGTCGCGCTGCCGGGTGCGCGTGCACATGGCCATGATTATCTGGCGGCGGCGCGGCACGCCGGCGCCACTGCGGCACTGGTCAGCGCAGCGCAAGCCGTGCCCATACCACAACTGGTGGTGGCGGATGTGGCTCAGGCGCTGGCAACGCTGGCCCGGTGCTGGCGCGAAGCCTTGCCGGTGACGGTCATCGGCATCACCGGCAGCAACGGCAAAACCACGGTCAAGGAAATGCTCGCGGCCATTCTGCGCCAAGCGCTGCCGGATGGCACATGGCTGGCCACGGCCGGTAATTACAACAATGAACTCGGTGTACCGCTGACGCTGTTGCGGTTGCAGCAGCAGCACCGCTTTGCGGTCATCGAGATGGGCTGCGGGCAGCCCGGTGACATCGAGTTTCTGGCGCAATTGGCGCAACCGCAGTTTGGCATCGTCACCAGCGTCGGCCCGGCACATCTGCAGCGACTGGGTGATCTGATGGGGGTGGCAACGACCAAAAGCGAGCTGTTCACGAGCTTGCCAAGCGATGGTCTGGCGCTGTTTCCGGCGGCCACAGAACATGCTGAAATCCTGCGTCGCGCGACCGCTTGTAGAATGCAAACAGTGGCCGAACAGGATGCCCGGGTGGCGGCGGATGTGCGCTGGCAGCGCCGCGGCGATGAGCTTGCAGTGCGCACTGCCACCACCAGTCTGCACACCACCCTGGCGCTGCCCGGACCACACCATGCCAGCAATGCGGCGCTGGCCGTTGCGGCGGCGCTGACGCTGGACATCTCGCCTGCGCACATTGCCGCCGGACTGGCCGACATGCAGGCCATGCCGGGCCGCGGTGAAGTGCTGCCCGGTGTCGCCGGCAGTGTCATCATCAACGACAGCTACAACGCTAATCCGGCTTCTCTGGCGGCGGCGATCAGCAGTTTGCGCAGCGCCTTTCCTGTGCATGAAGGCTGGCTGGTGCTGGGCGATATGGGCGAGCTGGGCGAACACGCCGAGGCCCTGCATGCGCGCAGTGGACAAGCCGCTCGCGACGCAGGCTTAAGCAGGCTGTTTGCCTGCGGGCCACTGGCAGCGTATGCGGCGACGACGTTTGGCGCAGGCGCTTGTGCATTTGCCGATCAGGCAGCACTGCTGGCGGCATTGAAGCCGCAACTGCACGCCAATGTCGCGCTGCTGGTAAAGGGTTCGCGCAGTGCCGGTATGGAACAGCTTGTGACCAGGCTTGCCGCGCATGGCGACGGCCATCAAGCTGCCAGCGGTGCGCAGTCACAGGAGGCCTGCTGATGCTGTTGTGGCTGGCCAATTATCTCAGCTCGTTCAACCCGGACTTCAGTCTGTTCGGTTATCTGACCTTGCGTTCCATCCTGGCGGCGCTGACGGCGCTGGCGCTGGCATTGCTCTGCGGCCCGTGGCTGATTCGGCGTCTGGGTTTGTACCAGATCGGCCAACAGGTGCGCGAGGACGGCCCGCAAAGCCATCTGAGCAAGGCCGGCACGCCGACCATGGGCGGTGTGCTGATCATTTTCTCGCTGCTGCTGGCCGTATTGTTGTGGGGTGATCTTGGCAACCGCCATGTCTGGCTGGTGATGCTGGTGACAGCAGGCTTCGGCATGATCGGCTTCATCGATGATTATCGCAAACTGATGCTGAAAAACAGCGCTGGTTTGCCGGCGCGCTGGAAATACCTGCTGCAGTCGTTGCTGGGTCTGGCGGTGGCATTGTATCTGTACAACACCGCGCCGGATCAGACCCAGACCGAATTGCTGTTGCCGGTGTTCAAGGGCTGGCTGATACCGCTGGGGGCGCTGTTCATCGTCTGGGCTTATCTGCTCGTGGTCGGCTTCAGCAACGCGGTGAATCTGACCGACGGCCTGGATGGCCTGGCGATCATGCCCACGGTGCTGATTGCTGCGGCGCTGGGAGTGTTTGCCTATGCTGCCGGCAACGTGGTGTTCGCCGATTATCTCGGCATTCCCTATGTTGCCGGTGCCGGTGAACTGGCGATTTTCTGCGCCGCACTGGCCGGTGCCGGGCTGGGTTTTCTCTGGTTCAATACTTATCCGGCGATGGTGTTCATGGGCGATATCGGCGCGCTGGCGATTGGCGCGGCGTTGGCCACCATCGCACTGATCGTGCGGCAGGAACTGGCCTTTATTCTGATGTCGGGCCTGTTCGTGGTGGAAACGCTGTCGGTGATCATACAGGTGTTGTATTTCAAGCGCACCGGCCGGCGTATATTCCTGATGGCTCCGATCCATCATCACTTCGAGCTCAAGGGCTGGCCGGAGCCGCGCGTGATCGTGCGCTTCTGGATCATTTCCGTGATCCTGGTGTTGCTCAGTCTGGCGACGTTGAAGGTGCGCTGATGGCAACCTTGCGCAAACAGGCCTATCGACGCGAGGAACGGGTACGCCAGTTGCGTCCGGATGCCGGCATCATCATGCCCACTGTGCTGCTGCTGCTGATCGGTGTGGTCATGGTTGGCTCGGCCTCGATGGCGGTGGCTGAAGGCAACGGGGTGGCACCGCACTATTATCTGCTCAGGCATCTGCTGTTCATCGCCATGGCCGCAATGCTGGCAGTGGCCGTGCGCTGGCTGCCGGTCGCGCGTCTGGAGTCCGGCAGCAAGCTGTTGCTGGGTCCGATGGTGCTGCTGCTGCTGTTGCCCATGCTGCCCGCTGTTGGCGTCGAGGTGAATGGCGCGCAACGCTGGATCAGTCTGGGCGTGGCGCGTTTTCAGACCGTGGAGCTGGTCAAGCTGCTGCTGATCATTTATCTGGCCGGGTATTTGCATGCGCGTAGCGGTCTGCTGGACAAGCGCTTCATGGAAACCATCAAGCCGCTGTTGCTGACCGCGCTGCTGGCGTTGATACTGCTGCAGCAGCCGGATTTCGGCAGCGTCATGGTGCTGGCGGCAATCGTGGTGACATTGCTGTTTCTGGCCGGCACTTCACTGTGGTATCTGTTGCCCATGGGCTTGCTGTCGCTGCCGCTGCTGGGCTTGGCCGCAATTGAGCCGTACCGGCTGCAGCGCATCATGTCGTTCCGTGATCCGTTTGCCGATGCTTTCGGTTCCGGCTATCAGCTCAGTCAGGCACTGATTGCCATCGGTCGCGGCGAATTGTTCGGCGTCGGCATCGGTGCCAGCATTCAAAAACTGTTTTATCTGCCGGAAGCGCACACCGACTTTATTTTTGCCGTGCTGGCCGAGGAAACCGGTCTGCTCGGGATCGTTGTGGTGATGGCGCTGTATAGCTGGCTGATCATGCGCATCATGATCATCGGCCGCCAGGCGCACGTCATGCAACAGGGATTCATGGGTTACCTGTGCTGGGGTATCGGCATCTGGCTGGCACTGCAGGCGCTGATCAGTATGGGCGTGAATCTGGGGCTGTTGCCGACCAAGGGGCTGACGCTGCCACTGATCAGTTCCGGCGGCAGCAGTTTGTTGATGACGGTTGTCGCCGTCGCTCTGGTGGTAAGGGTGAAACTGGAAATCGAGCGCTTGCGCCTGCAGCGGCCGAGTCTGCGGGCCGACTGGATGGACTCCAAGGTGCTGTCATGACCGCATTGACGCGACATGTCACCATCATGGCTGGCGGTACCGGTGGTCACATCATGCCCGGTCTGGCCGTGGCAGCGCGGCTGCAGCAACAACAGCATCGGGTCAGCTGGCTGGGCAGCAGCAACAGCATGGAGCAACGCCTGGTGCCTGAGCATGGCTTTGAGTTTCATGCCCTGGCCATGCGTGGATTGCGCGGCAGCGGCTGGCGGCGCAAGCTGGGCATGCCGTGGCTGTTGTCGCGCGCAGTACTGCAGGCGATTGCTGTGCTGCGTCGTCTGCGTCCCGACTGTGTGCTCAGCATGGGCGGATTTGCTGCCGCGCCGGGCGGAATCGCCGCCTGGCTGTTGCGCGTGCCGCTGGTGGTGCATGAACAAAATCGCATTCCCGGGCTGACCAACCGATTGCTGGTGCGCTTTGCCGCGCGCGTCTGCCAGGGATTTGCGCACAGCTTTCCGGCGCAATACAAGGCCCTGACCACCGGCAATCCGCTGCGTGCAGACATTGCCGCCATGGCAGAAGAACAGCCCATGCAGATGACTGCAGAGCAACCGGCATCGGCGCTGTTGCAGGTGCTGGTGCTGGGCGGTAGCCAGGGCGCCAATGCCTTGAACCGCCATTTGCCGGGCATACTCGCTGCGGCTGCGCATGCCGCCGAGAACAAAATCGCGCTGTGTCATCAGTGCGGCGAGCGCTGGCAGCAAGTTGCAGCCGATGCTTACGCAGCCCATGCGAGCGCGTTCGAGCGCGTTGAAATCGTCACCTTTATTGACGACATGGCCGGCGCCTATCGACGCGCCGACCTGGTCATCGCGCGTGCCGGTGCCATGACCATCAGCGAACTGGCGGCGGCCGGCTGTGCCAGCGTGCTGGTGCCGTATCCGCATGCGGTGGACGATCACCAGACTGCCAACGCCAGCGTGCTGGTCGACACCGGCGCGGCTGAACTGCTGCCAGAAGATGACCTGGCTGAAGGTGCCGCTGATTTGTTGCAGCGTCTGTGCAGTGATCGGCAGAAGCTGCGGCAGATGGCTCGTGCGGCAACCGGCATGCGCGTCGATGACGCTGCCGGCAGGGTGGCCGATGTCTGCCTGGAGCAATGCCGATGAGCCCACTGGCGGTCCATGCCCAGTCCAGCATGATGCGTCGCATCCGCGGTGTGCACATGATCGGCATCGGCGGCAGCGGTATGAGCGGTATCGCCGAGGTGCTGCTGAATCTGGGTTTTCAGGTGAGCGGCTCGGACCTGCGCGCAAGCAAAGTTACCAGCCGTCTGGTCGATCTTGGTGCCGACATCAGCATCGGACATCGAGCCGACCATCTGGCGGCTGCTGATGTGGTGGTGGTGTCAACGGCCGTGCCGGCAGACAACCCCGAGCTGCAGCGCGCCCATGATTTGCGCCTGCCGGTGGTACAGCGGGCGGAGATGCTGGCCGAATTGATGCGTTTTCGCGAAGGCATCGCCGTGGCCGGTACCCACGGCAAGACCACCACCACCAGTCTCACCGCCAGCCTGCTGGCCGAGGCCGGCGAGGATCCGACCTTTGTCATCGGTGGCCTGGTGCACGCTTTCGGCAGTCATGCACGGCTCGGCGAAGGACGCTACCTGATTGCCGAGGCGGATGAAAGCGATGGTTCCTTTCTGCTGCTGCAGCCGGTGCTTGCCGTGGTCACCAACATTGATCAGGATCACCTGGAAAACTACGACAACAGCTTCAGCCGTCTGCGCCAGGCGTTTCTGGATTTTTTGCATCACCTGCCGTTTTATGGCGTTGCCGTTTTATGCAGCGATGATGCCGAGATTGCGCGCATGTTGCCAGAGGTCAAGCGCAGCGTGCTCACTTTCGGGTTGAATGAAAGTGCCGATGTACGCGCCAGCAATATTTGCCAGCACGGTCGCAGCATGCGTTTTGATCTGCACCTGCCCGGCACTAAGCAGACGACCTGTATGCAGATCAATTTGCCCGGTCTGCACAACGTGCGCAACGCACTTGGCGCCATCGCGGTGGCGCATGAACTCGGCATTGCAACGCCGGTGATGCAGCAGGCCATGACGGAATTCCGCGGTATCGGTCGCCGCTTCGAGCATGTCGGTGATTTGCCGCTGGCCGGCGGCGTGGTGGAAATCATTGAGGATTACGGCCATCACCCGACCGAACTGCAGGCCACGCTGCAGGCCGCGCGCAGCGGCTGGCCACAACAGCGCCTGGTGGTGGTGTTCCAGCCGCATCGCTACAGCCGTACCCAGGCACTGTTCGATGACTTTGTCCGCGTGCTCAGCGGCAGCAGTGATGTGCTTATCGTCGCTGACATTTACCCGGCCGGAGAGGCGCCACTGGATGGTGTTGACAGCGGCCGTCTGTGTCAGTCCATTCGCGCGCGCGGCAAGACCGACCCGCTGTTGATGTCGGGTGTGGATGAACTGCAGCATGAATTGCCGGCGCTGCTGCAGCCGGGTGATCTGTTGCTGCTGCTGGGCGCCGGCGATATCGGCAGTCTGGGCAACATGCTGCTGGCACAGTCGGCCGCTGCGGCAACCACGACCTCGCCGGCAGCATCATGAATGGCGCCAGCAACAATGATTTCGGCCGCATCGGCGTGCTCTGCGGTGGTGACTCCGGCGAGCGCGAAATTTCACTGGCCAGCGGTGCGGCTGTGCATGCCGCGCTGCAGCATCTGCAGCAGACGACAGTCTTGCTTGACGGCCTGGATCAGCTCTGTCAGGCGCTGCAGGCAGGCAGCATTGACCGGGTATTCAACGCCATGCACGGACGTGGTGGCGAAGACGGTGTGGCGCAGGGGCTGCTGGCAGCCCATGGCGTACCGGGCACCGGTTCCGGCGTGCTGGGTGCGGCGCTGAGCATGGACAAGCAGCGCAGCAAGCAGGTCTGGCGCAGCCTGGGCCTGCCGACCGCCACCGCGGTGCTGATCGACGGGCATGCGCCGATCGCGCCGCAACTGCAGCAGCATAGGGCACAGCTTGAAGCATTGCAGCCGCTGGTGGTGAAGCCGAACCGCGAGGGCTCCACGCTGGGACTGAGCGTGGTTGAGAAATTCAGCGAATTAGGTGACGCCCTGAGCGCAGCCGCCAGGTTTGATAACGAGGTGCTGATCGAGCAGTACATTGATGGTGAGGATTACACCGTGGCGATGCTGCAGCAGCAGGCACTGCCGCACATTCGCATCCGTCCGCGCAGCGGCTTGTATGACTACGCCGCCAAGTATCACAGCGACAGCACCCGCTATGACAGCCCGCCACTGGACCACGCGCAGGCACGATCCCTGCAGCAACTGGCCCTGCAGGCCTGCGCTACGCTGGCGGTGAGCGGCTGGGGCAGGGTTGATTTCAGGCGCGATAGCAACGGCCGATTCTGGTTGCTGGAAGTGAACACGGTGCCGGGGCTGACTGAGCATTCACTGGTGCCCATGGCAGCGCAGGCCGCCGGTATGGATTTTGCGCAACTGGTGCTGGCGATTCTGGAGACCAGCCGATGAGCAGGCCAGTGACTGCAAGCACAGCGGATGCGGACGAAAACACTGTGCAGTCGAGCCTGCACGCCGTGTTGTGGTGGAGCATGCTGGCGCTCAGCGTGCTGCTGCTGGTGCTGTGGTTGCAGCGCGGTTGGATCGCCAGCGAGCGTTGGCCGGTGCGCTGGATCGATATTTCGGCGCCGGAGCAGCGGGTCAGCGCCGAGCAGATCCGCGCACGCCTGCGCGATCATCTGCAGCACGGATTTTTCAGCCTTGATCTGCGCCATATGGTGCAACACCTGGAAAGTCTGAGCTGGGTGGCCAGTGCCCGTGTACAGCGCAGTTGGCCCGACACCATCAAGGTAAGCATTCGTGAACATCGACCGGTTGCCTACTGGAATGATCAGCAGTTGATCAGCGACTACGGCGTGGTTTTCGACAGCGATGCCGACAGCACCATCCGCGCGCTGCCCAGACTTCAGGGTCCGCCCGCGCGCCGCGATGAAGTGGTGCAACGCTGGCTGCAATGGCGCGATCGCCTGCTGTCCGTTGGTCTGCGCATCACCAGTCTGCAGTTAAGCGAGCGTGGGAGCTGGTCGCTGCAATTGAACAACGGCACCAGCATCGCGTTGGGTCGAGAACAACTGAATCTGCGCATGCAACGGTTGCTGGCGGTCTGGCCGCAACTGGCACAAGGCAACCATAATCCGCGGCAGATTGACCTGCGCTACAGCAACGGGCTGGCCATCACCCTGCCGCCGGAGGCGGCTGCAGTGACTGCGGCTGAACAACAGCTCGATGACTTCAGCAGGCAGCAACTTATGGCGCAACGAGAGCGAGAATGACTAGAAAGCATGATAAATCCATGGTCGTCGGACTGGACGTCGGCACCGCCAAGGTGGCCGCCGTGGTTGCTGAGCGCCATGCCGATGGTGAAATCGAGGTGATCGGTGTCGGTCGCCAGCCCTCGCGCGGGCTCAAGCGCGGTGTGGTGGTGGACATTGAAGCCACGGAATACGCCATCCAGCGCGCCATTGAGGAGGCTGAACTGATGGCCGACTGCCAGATCCAGTCGGTATTCAGTGACATCTCCGGCAGTCATATCCGCAGCATGAATTCGCACGGCATTGTTGCTATCAAGGACAAGGAGGTGACTGAGTCCGATGTTGAGCGCGTGCTGGATGCCGCGCGCGCGGTGGCGGTGCCGGCCGATCAGCGCATCCTGCACGTGTTGCCACAGGAGTATGTGATTGACAAGCAGGACGGCATCCGCCAGCCGGTGGGCATGTCCGGCGTGCGCCTGGAAGCCCACGTGCATGTGGTCACGGCAGCGCAAAGCGCGGTGCAGAATTTGTCCAAGTGTATCGCCCGTTGCGGTCTGCAGGTCGATGGTCTGATGCTGCAGCCGCTGGCCTCCAGCCACGCCATGCTCAGCCATGACGACAAGGACCTCGGTGTTGCGCTACTGGACATCGGCGCGGGCACCACGGATATCGCCGTGTTTGTGCACGGGGCGATCCGCCACACGGCCTGCATTCCCATCGCCGGAGACCAGATCACCAACGATATCGCCGTCGCATTGCGCACCCCCACACAACATGCTGAAGAACTCAAGATTCGCTATGGCTGTGCGCTGGAGATGCTCACTTCCGGTGAGGAAAGCATCCAGGTACCCGGGGTCGGCGACCGGCCGGCGCAGCGCCTGGCGCGCAAGACCCTGGCACAGGTGATCGAAGCGCGTTCACGCGAGATTCTGCAACTGGTGCAGGCGGAACTGCAGCGCAGCGGCTATGAGCATTCGATCCGCGCCGGGCTGGTCATTACCGGCGGTGCGGCACAGCTGGAAGGCACCGTGGAACTGGCCGAGGAGGTGTTCAACATGCCGGTGCGGCTGGGCAGTGTGGACAAGGTGACCGGTCTGTCCGAGGTGATCGGCAAGCAGACCTACGCCGCGGCCATCGGCATGTTGCTGCAAGGCGGTGAATATGCCGGACGCAGCATGCAGCGCTATGGTCAGTCCAGCGGCGGCATCTGGCAACGACTGAAGAGTTGGTATCAAGGGGAGTTCTAGGCATGAGCTATAGAAAGGGGCAGGCAGGTTTTATCGAGTTATGTTTTGGCAAGGTTTAAACACAGGAGAAGGAAATGTTTGAGATTGTAGATAATTTTCAACCCGGTGCGGTCATCAAGGTGGTCGGTATCGGCGGCGGCGGCGGCAACGCCGTTAATCAAATGGTGACAGAAGGTATCAGCGGCGTGGATTTTATTGCCGTCAATACCGATGTCCAGGCACTGCGTAACTTCGGTGGCAAGCACACCTTGCAGATCGGCAGTACCGTGACCAAGGGGCTTGGTGCCGGTGCCAATCCGGAAACCGGCCGCCAGGCGGCACTGGAGGATCGTGATCGCATCATCGAAATGGTCGAAGGTGCCGACATGGTGTTCATCACCGCCGGCATGGGCGGTGGCACCGGCACCGGCGCCGCGCCGGTGGTGGCCCAGGCGGCGCGTGAAGCCGGTGCCTTGACCGTGGCAGTGGTAACGCGGCCATTTCCGTTTGAAGGCAAGCGGCGCATGGAATACGCGCAATCCGGTATTGATGAGTTGCGCTATCATGTCGATTCACTGATCACCATCCCCAACGCCAAGCTACTCAGCGTGCTTGGTGGTGACGTGACCATGCAGGAAGGCCTGCGCAAGGCCAATGAAGTACTCTACGGTGCCGTGCAGGGCATCGCCGAACTGATCACCCGCCCGGGGCTGATCAATGTCGATTTTGCCGATGTGCGCACAGTAATGACGGAAACCGGCATGGCGATGATGGGCTCAGGCCATGCGCGCGGCGAAGACCGTGCCGTGGTGGCAGCGACCATGGCCATCAGCAGTCCGCTGCTGGAAGACATCGATCTGGCCGGTGCCTGTGGTCTGCTGGTGAACATCACCGCATCCAATACGCTGACCATGGCCGAGTTCAGCGACATCAACACCACCATTACCGACCTGGCTTCAGAAGATGCCAATATCGTTGTCGGCACCGGTATCGATGAAGAGCTGGGTGACGAAGTGCGCGTGACGGTCGTCGCCACCGGACTGGATCATGAGCGCCAGCAGCGTGAAGATGATGCCGTGACCCATATCCAGTTGGGCAAGCAGCGTCAGCAGCACCGGCATTACCAGCAACAAAAGCTGCAACAACGCCAGCATGAAGCCGAGCATGGTAGCGTTAACGAAAATGAGCGTCAGGTGGTCAATGCCGGGCCGGTGCGACGCGACGATGGTGACCATCAAGCAGGCAAATCCGCAGCCGATGGTGAGATGGTGCAACCGGACATCGAATTCCTCGATATTCCGGCGTTTTTGCGCAACCAGGCGGATTGACCCTATAATATGCGCTGGCATTGAACGTGCCGGAAATATGGTCTTGCACGGATGTTGAGAAACAGGCCGGCTTTCCAGCCACAGTCTGTTCATGGTCGGTTCACAAGTACCAGATATGCTGCGCTGCATAGATAGCATGGTGGCAGAGTCAGAGCAGCGCTGATGCGATGCTGATAGTCGCTCTGGCGCGGAATTAACACATCTATGGGATCAGGAATTTAATAACGTGATCAAGCAAAGAACCCTGCAAAATGTCATTCGCGCTACCGGCGTTG
>CAZHRH010000001.1:0-25771 GCA_964534475.1 uncultured Wenzhouxiangellaceae bacterium | reverse complement strand
AATAACGTGATCAAGCAAAGAACCCTGCAAAATGTCATTCGCGCTACCGGCGTTGGTATCCACAGCGGCAGAAAGGCGTCGTTGGCGTTGCGGCCGGCAGCGATCAATACCGGTATTGTGTTTCGCCGTATCGATCTGGATCCAATTGTCGAAATCAAGGCACACGCCACGAATGTCGGGGATACCCGGTTTTGTACCACACTGGCCAAAGATGAGGTACGCATTGGCACCGTTGAACATCTGATGTCGGCGCTGGCCGGACTGGGCATTGACAATGCCTACATTGATGTCAATGCGCCAGAGATACCGATCATGGACGGCAGTGCCGGCCCGTTTGTTTTTCTGTTGCAATCAGCCGGTATTGCCGAACAGAAAGCGCCCAAGCGATTTTTGCGTGTGTGCAAGCGGGTGGAACTGAAAATCGATGACAAATGGGCGCTGCTGGAGCCCCATGATGGCTTGCGGGTGGATTTCGAAATCGACTTTGACCATCCGCTTTTCACCAGTCAGAACACCCGTGCATTGATGGATTTTTCCACCACCGCTTACTTGAAAGAGATTGCTCGTGCCAGAACGTTCGGCTTCATGCGTGATCTGGAAACACTGCGCAAGAACAATCTGGTGCTGGGCGGGAACATGGATAACGCCGTGGTGCTGGATGACTATCGTGTGCTGAATGAAGATGGTCTGCGCACACATGATGAACTGGTGCGGCACAAAATACTTGATGTTATCGGTGACATGTATCTGCTTGGCCATCCGGTGCTGGCGCATTTTTCCGGTTACAAATCTGGTCACGAGCTGAACAATTGCCTGTTGCGCAAGGCTCTGGCCACCGCCGGCGCGTTCGAGGAAGTGACCTTCTCGGAACAGGAGCAAGCGCCGATCTCTTATCTGCATCCGGCCCAGGCGGGCTGAGCATATCCTCTGCCCGCGATTGGGCACTCAAGAGGGACGAATGGTGATGCTGATGCTGCTGACTGCTCGCAGCATGCTGCGCTCATCGGCGCTGGAGACACTGTCACTGTAAGCCTGCACTGCGTGGAGAATATCTGGCTGCATGAAACGCACGCGGCTGGCGCTGCTGCCATCCGCACAGCGGATGACCAACTGCTGCTCATGCAGGTGACTGACAGTGGCAGCAGTGTGTGGCCAGAACTCCAGGTTTTGCAGCAGATACTGCTGCAGCTTTGCGTGCATGTCCTGTTGCGATAGCAGTTTGCCGAGCGTGGTACCAGCGTCTGCGTTTACACGCTGGCGGTCGGCAGCGTGTTGATGCTCTACGAGCGCTGCCACAATACTGCTCACACGCTCGCAGTCAGAATTAGTCATGCCGAATAAAACGATTCATAACAGCAATACAGTATCATAGTCATGCATGCTGTGGTTCAGCCCGCCAGGGCTTGCATCGCTTACCGTCATGCCCAATATGTCACACTCATATATCAGTGCACAAATCGCAACTTGTCATGTCGCTCACAGGCAGAATTGATACTGTCAATGCTGTCACATCATGTACGCTGCAGGCAATCACAAGTTGCCCTTACTGAGGCGGCGCTGCTGGTTGAGGCGGCGCTGCAGGAAAACACACGGACCGAATTGTCATGTTGAACAAGTTTTTTACCCGTCTGGTTGGTTCACGCAACGAACGCCTGCTCAAAACCATGCAGCGCGACGTTGCTGCGATCAATGCGCTCGAGCCGACCATGCAGGCACTGAATGATCAGCAGCTGGCGGAAAAAACCGAACAGCTTAAACAGCGCTTTCGCGATGGTGATTCGCTGGATGCGTTGCTGGCAGAAGCTTTTGCGGTATGTCGGGAAGCATCCATGCGCACCCTGCAGATGCGGCATTTCGATGTGCAGTTGATCGGTGGCATGGTGCTGCATCAGGGCAAGATCGCGGAGATGAAAACCGGCGAGGGCAAGACCCTGGTGGCAACCCTGGCGGTATATCTGAACGCGCTCAGCGGTCAGGGTGTGCATCTGGTTACCGTGAACGACTACCTTGCCCGCCGTGATGCCGACTGGATGCGGCCACTGTACGAAATGCTGGGGCTCACCGTGGGGGTCGCCGTGCCGGGCATGAGTCCGGCCGCTAAGCGCGCCGCCTACGCGTGTGATGTCACCTATGCCACCAACAACGAGCTGGGCTTTGATTATCTGCGCGATAACATGGCGTTCAGCAGCGAGCAGAAAGTGCAGCGCGAACTGGCGTTTGCCATTGTCGATGAGGTTGACTCCATTCTCATCGATGAAGCACGCACGCCGCTGATCATTTCCGGACCGGCCGAGGAAAGCCCGGAAATGTACACGCGCATCAATCAACTGGTGCCGAAGCTGAGTATGCAGCAGGAAGAAGACGGGCCGGGTGATTTCAGCATGGAAGAGAAAAACAAACAAGTCTATCTGACTGAAGACGGCATGGCTCACGTCGAGGAGTTGCTCACCCAGTCCGGGCTGCTGCAAGGTGACGGCAGCCTGTATGAAGCCGGCAACCTTAATCTGTTGCACCATATCAACGCTGCCTTGCGCGCGCATCACCTGTTCAGCAAGGATGTTGACTACATCGTGCGCGACGGTGAAGTGGTCATCGTCGATGAATTCACCGGACGCACACTGGCCGGGCGCCGCTGGTCGGATGGTCTGCACCAGGCGGTCGAGGCGAAAGAAGGGGTGCCCATCCAGCGCGAGAACCAGACGCTGGCATCGATCACGTTCCAGAACTATTTCCGCCTCTACGGCAAGCTGGCCGGCATGACCGGTACCGCAGATACCGAAGCGTATGAATTTCAGAGTATCTACGGGCTGGAAGTGGTCTCGATCCCGACCCACAAAGCCATGGTTCGCGAGGATCGTGGCGATCTGGTGTACATGTCGCAGCAGGAGAAATTCAACGCCATCAGTGAGGACATCAAGGACTGCGTACAGCGCGGGCAACCCTGCCTGGTCGGCACCACGTCAATTGAAACCTCGGAACTGATCTCCGGGCTGTTGCGCCAACAAAACATCAAGCACCAGGTGCTCAACGCCAAACAGCACGAACGCGAAGCCAGCATTGTTGCCGAAGCCGGTCGGCCTGGTGCGGTGACCATCGCCACCAACATGGCCGGTCGCGGCACCGACATTGTACTCGGTGGCAATCTGCAGATGGAAAAGGAGGCGCTGGACGAAACAGCCAGCGACCGGCAACTGGCCGAGCTGGAAGCCGACTGGGAGCAGCGCCATCAGCGCGTACTGGCGGCCGGTGGTCTGCACATCATCGGTACCGAACGCCACGAGTCCCGCCGCATCGACAACCAGTTGCGCGGCCGCTCCGGGCGCCAGGGCGATCCGGGTTCATCGCGCTTTTATCTGTCGCTGGAAGACAATCTGATGCGCATCTTCGCTTCCGGCAAGCTGGGCGATATGATGCAGAAGCTGGGTACCGAGGGCGAGGCGATCGAACACCCCTGGGTCAGCAAGGCGATTGAGAATGCCCAGCGCAAGGTCGAAGGTCACAACTTTGACATGCGCAAAAACCTGCTCGAATACGACGATGTGGCCAATGATCAGCGCAAGGTCATCTATGAAATGCGCAATGATCTGATGGCCAGTGAGGATGTCGGCGACATGGTGGATGATATCCGCGAAGACATCATGCGCGCCGAGTTCCAGGCCCACATACCGCCCGGCAGTCTGGAAGAGATGTGGGATGTGAAAGGGCTGGAAAAGGTGATGGAGTCCGATTTTGGCCTGTCGGTCGATGTCAGTGGCTGGCTGCAACAGGAACCGGAAATCAGTGAAGACGCCATGCTGCAGCGCCTCGAGGAGGCCTCCAGGGCACACTATGCCGCCAAGGTTGAAGCTACTGGTGCAGAAGTCATGCGCCAGTTCGAGAAGGCGCTGATGCTCAACGAGCTGGATCAGCAATGGAAAGAGCACCTGGCGAGCATGGATTATCTGCGCCGCGGTATCCATTTGCGTGGCTTTGCCCAGAAGCAGCCGAAGCAGGAATACAAGCGCGAATCGTTTCAGATGTTCAGCGAGATGCTGGAGCAGTTCAAGCGCGATGTGATCAGCAAGCTGTCACGGGTTCAGGTGCGCACCGAGCAGGATGTCGACGCCGTCGAGGCGCAGCGGCGCCCGGCTGCCAGCATGCAGTATCAGCACGCCGACCCCAATGCCAGGCCACAGCCGCAAGCTGATGGACAGGCACAGCAGGCAGCAGCGCAACCGGTGACGCGCGAGGGGCGCAAGATCGGCCGCAATGAGCCCTGTCCGTGTGGTTCCGGCAAGAAATACAAGCAGTGCCACGGTCGGGTCAACTGATATCACCGCCAGCGATGACCAACAGCAAGCTGTGCCGGTGGTGGCGGCCGTGCTGCAGGATGAGTCGGGTCGCTTTCTGCTGAGCCAGCGCCCGGCCGGCAAGGTGCGTGCCGGTGAGTGGGAATTTCCCGGCGGCAAACTGCAACGTTCTGAAACGATTCATCAAGGCTTGTGCCGGGAACTGCTAGAAGAGCTGGGCATTGAGGTGCTCGCGGCCGAACACTTACACAGCTTCACCCATCATTATCCGGATCTGTCTATACGGCTGCATGTTGCCCGCGTGTTGCGCTGGCGGCATGCGCCGCGCGCGCGAGAACAGCAACTATTGGACTGGTTTGATGCCGGCGCATTGGCTCAACTGCCATTGTCTGCGGCCGATGCCGGTATTGCCAGACTGGTGCAGTTACCGCCGTTGCTCTACATTACCCCCGCCGTCGCAGACAGCAAACAGCAGCAACAGCTATTGGCCTGTGTCGACAAGGCACTGCAGCTTGGCGCCGGCCTGGTGTACCTGCGTCAACCCCTGCTGCAGCCGGAACAGTCTCTGCCGTTGCTGCAGCAAATCAGCGCGCGCTGTCACCAGCGTGCTGCCGGCATCGTGTGCAACAGCGAACTTATCGCGTTGGGTCAGCGGCACCACAGCAACCTGGCCATAGATGGCCGGCATCTTTGTGCCGCAGAGCTGTCGGCAGCAGGCAGTGATGGTGATCTTTCCGACTGGCGACGGCAGCACCCGCAGGCTTTGCTTGGCGCTGCCTGTCACGACCACAATGACTTGCACCTGGCGCAGCAGGCAGGTTGTGATTACGCCTTACTGGGACCGGTCAAGCCGACCGCGAGTCATCCCGAACGCGCGGCCATGGGCTGGCGGCAGTTGCAGATATTGAGCGAGACAACAGCTATGCCGCTGTATGCTGTGGGTGGACTGCAACCGGCAGATCTGGATCAGGCGCGCGCGCACGGCGCCTATGGCATCGCCGGCATGCGCGGTTTTGCTTCCAGCCCATCACGATGGTAGACGCTCAAGCCGCTGCTGAAGGACTGTGCATCTTTGCGCAATGCAGCGGCCACGGCTTCGGCGGCATACACCGAGCGATGCCGGCCGCCGGTGCAGCCGAAGCCGATGGTGATCTGGCTGCGTGTGCTGTGACTGTATTGCGGCAGCCAGCGCAACATGAATTGCACAATGTCATCGATAAACGCTGTCGCGACGGCTGATTGTTGCAGAAACGCCTGCACCGGCTGATCACGACCGCTTAGCTCGCGCAAGCCCGGCTGCCAGTGTGGATTGGGCAGACAGCGGGCATCGAACAGAATATCAACATCGGCCGGCACCCCGTGAGTATAAGCAAACGATTGCAGCAGCAGACGCGGCAAGCCGGCCTGGATGCCAATCAACTCGGTGATGCGCTGGCGCAATTCGTGCACGTTCAGCTTGCTGGTATCGATGATGTCGCTGGCATAGGCGCTGATTGCGGTGAGCAACTCGCGTTCCCTGCTGATGGCGGCGCTCAGGCCAGCCGCATCGGCCAGCGGGTGCTCGCGGCGGGTGGCATTGAAACGCTGCACCAGCACCGCATCGCTGGCGGTCAGAAACAGCAAACGCGGATGCTGGCCGGATTGTTGCAAGGCATCCAGCAGCGCCGCCAGTTCCTGAGTGCGCTTGCTGCGCGCATCCAGGCCGATGGCCAGCCGCGGATATTCCTGCGGCTGTTGCTGTTGTTGCTGCAGTAATGCCGGAATCAGGGTGACCGGCAGATTGTCAATACAGAAGTAACCTTGATCCTCCAGTGCCTGCAGCGCGGTGCTCTTGCCGCTGCCGGAGAGGCCGCTGAGAATGATCAGTGCCGGTGTCTGGCTGGCTTTGCTTGCGGGCACGTCAGCGGCCAAGGCGAGCAAATAATGCAGGTGTTAGTGGCACTATTTGCGATGTTCGGTCAATTTGCTTTTGTGCCGCCGCACCTGGCGATCCAGCTTGCTCAGCATGCTGTCGATGGCAGCGTACAAGTCGTCATTGTTGTCTTCGGCGTGCAGACGCTTGCCGCCGGCTACCAGCAGCGTGCACTCTGCCGTGTGGACATACTTCTCGATCTTCAAAATGACATGGGCGCCGATGATGTTGTCGAAATGCTTTTCCAGCCGTGGCAGCTTGTCGGTGACATATTTGCGGATGGCTTCAGTGATCTCCAGGTGCTGACCGGTGATGTCGATTTGCATGCGTATTCCTTGTGGCCTGAACAAAATTGTCTATAGAGTCTAATATGTTGACCGATTTGTTGCCATCAAGTTGTGTCCAATCGGAATGTGTCCGTGAAAACAGCGATAAGCGGCAAGCTGCCTCAGCCGGCACATGATCTGCCAATAACAGGTTTTAGGCATTCAGCTTGTACGCCGCTGATGCGCGGCTGGAATCTGTAATTGCTGCCGATATTTGGCCACGGTGCGACGGGCAATCATGCAACCCTGTTCGGCAAGCTGTTGCTGCAGCGCGGCATCCGTATAGGGCTTGTCTGGTAATTCAGTGGCGACAATCTGCTCCAGCCTGGCCTTGATCGCGGCTGCGGCCATGGCCTTGCCGTGTTGGTCGATCAGCCGATGGCTGAACAGCCTGCGCAGGGACAACAACTTTCCGCGCCAGAGTGCATAGCGACTGCGCACGGCCCGGCTGATGGTCGATGGATGCAAACCCAGATGTGCAGCCAGGTCGGTCTGGGTCAGTGGCCTGGTCAGGGTTGCATCATGATTGATCAACATTGCTGCCTGCTGTCTGGCGGCGGCGCTGATGATGTTGTACAGGTTTTGTTCACGCAGTTGCAAAGCCTGCAGCAGTTGTTGCGCGGCCTGGCGTTGTGCGGCGCTGGCCGCTGCGCTGTTGTGCAGTTCTATACTGGCGCTGGCCGGCTGCAGCAGCCGCACATCCAGTTGTTCATCCTGCTGCACGATTTCCGCATCGGCCTGCACGGGCGCGGCGCTGGCGGCAAACGGTCGTCCCGGTTTCGGCTCCAGCGTGCGGATCATCTGCAGTGCTGCTGCCACGCTGTCGGTGTCGCTGGCGTGACGTGCAGCCAGCGTTGTGCTGGCACCGCCGGCCAGCAACTCGAGGTCTTCATGAATCAGCTTCAGCGCCAGCTCGCGCTGCGGACTGGCCGCTTTCTGTACTAGCTGCAGACGCAGACAATCGACCAGATCGGTGGCTGCCACCCCGATCGGTTCCAGCGATTGCACCAGTGCCAGGGCCTGCTGCCACTGTTGCTCTGTTGCTGACGGCAGATCGGGTTGCTGGCTGTTGGCCGCGCGCAGCTCTTGCAGCGGCGCTGACAGATAGCCGTCCTCGTCCAGGGCATCGACAATGATTTCCGCCAGCAGCATTTGTTCATCGCGGATGGGCTGCTGATAGAGCTGTTGCAAAAGGTGTTCCTGCAAAGACGGTGCGGCTGCATGTGTGGCCAGCGCGATGTCGTGCGCGGAAGCGCCATCTGCGCTGACGCTGGCAGCAGCGAGAGTACTGCCGGGACGCCAGCCAAGCGCCGGATTGTGTTGCACCTGCAGCGCCAGATAGCGCTGTAGCTGGGCGTTATTGAGCGGCAGCAGGCTGATGCCGAGCTGGATTTGCTGGGCCATTTTCTGACGCTGCTGCTGGCGCAGTGACAAGCCCTGCATGAGTGGCTTGTTCATGCGCTGAATTTGTGCCTATAGTTTAAAATCACGCCCCAGGTAGACATCGCGCACGGCGTCATCAGCGAGAATTTCTTCCGGTGTGCCGCGGCTGAGCACGGTGCCGCTGCTGATGATGTAGGCATGATCACAGATGCCCAGGGTTTCGCGTACATTGTGGTCGGTGATGAGGATGCCGATATTCTGCGCCTTGAGCTGGCGCACGATGCGCTGGATTTCACCGACCGAAATCGGGTCGACGCCGGCAAACGGTTCATCCAGCAGTATGAAACTCGGTGCCGCCGCCAGTGCCCGGGCGATTTCCACCCGGCGCCGCTCACCTCCGGACAGGCTCTGGCCTTTTTGACTGGCCAGATGCGCTACCTGCAGGCTATCCAGCAGTTGTTCCAGCTCATTCTCGCGCTGGCGCTGGCTTAGTTCATGGCGTAATTCCAGTACCGCCATGATGTTGTCGCTAACCGACAGGCCGCGGAATATCGAGGCATCCTGCGGCAGGTAGCCCAGGCCTTTGCGCGCGCGCTTGTGCATCGGGGCGTCGGTGATGTTTTCATCGTCCAGATAGACCTCGCCGGCATCGGCACTGACCAGTCCGACCATCATATAAAAGCAGGTGGTTTTGCCGGCGCCGTTGGGACCCAGCAAGCCGACCACTTCGCCTTGTGCTACCGCCATGCTGACATCGCTGATCACCTGGGTGCGCTGGTAGCTTTTTTGCAGATGCTCGGCTTTCAGCAGCATGGTTGTTGGCCGCGCTCAGTTGTCGACTGGGTCAAGGGCCTCGGTCTGGTGGACTGTCTGGTATTGATTAGTGGCAGCCTTCGGGCGAGCCGCGAAGCGGCCATCTGCGCTGTTGCGCGTGCTGCAAAGGGGATCACCCTCCCGGCGTGCGCGCGCCTGGCAACCGACCGCTTGACGACTCGCTCATATCGCCAATCAATAGCAGACAGTAGACTAGCTATCAGCATCGCTGTCGTCAGCATCAGCAAGCTGATCGTTGTTGTCTGCTGTTTTGCCGGATTCATTTTCCACCACGTCGGGTTCAATGCGCATTCTGATGCGACCGCCACTGCTGCTGTCGCCGCGCAATTTTTCTGCCGCCAGGTCATAGCTGATACGGTCGCCGGTGATTTCACCCTGCGGATGATCAACCACGGCATCGCCAATCAACAGGATCTGCTCGGCGTTGACATCGTAGTCGATCTGCAGTGATTCGGCATCCATCCATTGGCCGCTTTCCAGTTGCTGGCGCCAGGTGGCGGGAGCACCATCCAGCAATATGCGTGACATGCGGCCATCCTGCATGAACACGCGGGCCTCGTCGGAATGAATTTCCAGCGTGCCCTGTTCGATGACGACGTTGCCGGTGATCAGCGTGAAGCCGGTATCGGCATCAAACTCTGACTGATCAGCAGCCAGCTCGACCGGCTGTTCACGATCGGATTTTTTCGCCCAGACATTGTTACCGGGCAGGCACAGCAGCATTGCCAGCAGCAACACCAGGCTGCCGCCTTGTTGGTCGGCGCAAGAAAATAATCTATTGCTCATCATAGGTGGCTTGTATGTTACTCAGCAATTGATAACGTGCTGTATCGATATTCCCGCGCAGACCAGTCCCACGTAGCAGCAGTCCGGGTCTGGTGATTGTAACCAACTCCTGGCTGTGGATGGTTTTATTTTCCAGGTCAAAGCGCAGGTAGCTGGTTGCCAGTTGCATGGCGGCCGGATTGTCATGTTTGTTGACCACGACATGGTCGATGAATTCAGCCACGTCATTGTGGCGATCAAGCAGGGCGCGGTCGGCGCTGATCTGCCAGCCTTGGGTGCTGTCCATGCTGGTCACAACCGGGCGCGTCAACCGGGACGGTGCATGTTTGCCCTGATCGATCAGCAGCGGTGCAGTAATGCGCATCTGTTCGCTGCCATCGGTGCCGATGATGCGCATGGTGAAATCCTGCATGCGGTACTGCAGCTTGCTGCTGCTGTCATCGCTGATCACAGTGTCTTGCTGCAGCTGCCGCCAGCCCAGCTGCATCGCCGCCAGCAGCAACAGCGTTGCCAGGATGATCAGCCAGCGTCGCCACATCAGCCGCTGACGCCGTGCTGCATGGTCAGTCCCTTGGCCTGCAGCAGCAGGTCGATGACTTCGCGCACCGCGCCCATGCCGCCGGCGAGACGGGTCTGCAAATGGGCCGCCGCCAGACACGGCGCGGTGGCATCGGCCACCGCCACCGCCAGCCCGGCAAGCTGCATGGCCGGTACGTCAATGTGGTCATCGCCGATATAGCAAAGTTGCGCCGGCTGCAACTGGTATTGCTGCAGCAGTTGTTGCAACGGCGCGCGTTTTTCCGTCAGGCCAAGCAGGTTATCGCTGACGCCCAGTGCCTGCATGCGCTGCAGTACGCCCGCAGATTCACGGCCGCTGAGCGCGGCAAACTGCAGTCCAAGCTGCTGCCATTGCTTGATGCCGTAGCCGTCACGGGTATTGAACGCAACCAGCGAGTTGCCATCCTGGGCGTAATATACGCGGCCGTCGGTGAGTGTGCCGTCGATATCCACTGCCAGCAGGTGTATGTCTCTGGCCTTGCTGAATACAGTGTCGAGGTCTTGCATAAACCGATTCAGAGCACGCCATGCTGCAGCAGGTCGTGGATGTTCAACGCGCCCACCAGGCGTGATTCTGACGTCACCAGCAAAGCCTGAATCTTGTGTTGCTGCAGTAATGTGGCGGCTTCCACCGCCAGCGCATCCGCATTAATGGTCAGCGGTGCCGGCGTCATCAGTGCATCGATGCGCATGCCGGTGAGGTTTTCCTGCTGCTCCAGGCTGCGGCGCAGATCACCATCGGTGAAGATGCCGCAGACCTGATCATTGTCATCGAGCACCGCCACCATGCCCAGACGTTTCTGCGTCATCTCGACGATGGCGGCGCTGATGGCGGTGCCAGTGTTGACCACCGGAATAGCACTATCGGTATGCATGATGTCACGAATGCGCAACAGCAGCCGTCGGCCAAGCTGCCCGCCGGGATGGGCGCGGGCAAAATCATCATGCGTGAACCCGCGCCTTTGCAGCAGGCTGATGGCAAGCGCATCGGCTGCGGCCAGCATGGCAATGCTGCTGGCGGTGGGTGCCAGATCCAGCGGACAGGCTTCGCGCTCTACCGCAATCACGACCACCTGATCGGCATCCTTGGCCAGAATGCTGTCGGCGCGGCCGCAGATCAGCAGCACCGGCACCTGCAGCCGCTTCAGTGCCGGTATCAAGCGCTGCAGTTCCGCGCTGTTACCGGAGTTGGAGAACATCAGCAGCAGGTCGCCCGGGACGAGCATGCCGAGATCGCCGTGACCGGCTTCAGCGGGATGCAGAAACATGGACGGCGTGCCGGTAGACGATAGCGTGGCCGCCGTCTTACGCGCCACATGGCCGGATTTGCCCATGCCGGAAGTGATGATGCGACCGCTGCAGGCAAACAGCATGTGGCTTGCCTGAATGAGTGCCGGCAGTGCCTGGGCAGCGATGCCCTGGATGGCCTCGGCCTCTATCTGCAGAGCCTGGCTCAGACTGTGTGCAAGTGCCTCATCGGCGGCGCGATCGGGATGTTGCTGCTGGTGAGCCATGTTGCTGCGGACGTTTGGCTTGCTGCTCATATCAGCGATCAGTCATGACGAGGGAGAGTGTCTGATTATAGCGCGAGTGGGTCCAAGGAACCTCTGATCAATTCAGAGCTTCCTCAAAATATGCTGCGAGCAAGGATATAAACGTAGCCGCAGTATATCGCCAGCAATGCGGCGCCGTGATAGCGCTGCACGACGCCGGAACCGCGGCGGCGGATGGCGAACAGCACCAGCAAGCCGGTGAGCACGAACATGATCACGCAATCGCGGCTGAGAATCCCGGCGGAAATGTTCATCGGTGCGATGGTTGCAGCAATGCCGAGTACGCCCAGCAGGTTGAACATGTTCGAGCCGAGTATATTGCCGACCGCCAGCTCGTGTTCGTTTTTCATTGCCGATGCCAGCGCGGCGGCAAGTTCAGGCAGGCTGGTGCCGATGGCGAGTATGGTCAGGCCGATGATCTCGTCGCTGACACCCAGGCTTTGCGCGACAAAGGTGGCACCATCCACCAGCACGGTAGAGCTCAGCGGCAGCAAGATCAGCCCGAGCAGGGTCCAGAAAACGGCCTTGCGCAGCGGCAGGTCGCTGGGTATCTCCTCTTGCAGTTCGGTCATGAGCAGATCAGATTGGCCGGAGTTCATGCTCAGCCGCGTCATCCACAGCAGCATCAGCGCCAGCCCGCCCAGTAAAATCAAGCCATCGCTGAGTGACAGGCGCAGATCACTCAGCAGCAGGGTGGCCAGCAGCATGATCGCAAACAGCACCGGAATTTCGCGCCGCAGGGTTTGCGAATCGACTTGCAGCGGATAGAGGATGGCGGTGACGCCCAGCACCAGGCCGACGTTGGTGATGTTGGAGCCCAGCGCATTGCCGACAGCAAAGCCGGGGTTGCCCTGCAGGGCCGCCACCGCCGATACCACCATTTCCGGTGCCGATGTGCCAAAGCCGATGATGACCAGGCCGATTACCAATGGCGAGATGCCGAAGTGCGTCGCACACGCTGAGGCGCCGGCCACCAGGCGGTCGGCCGACCAGATCAGCAGCACGAAGCCGCCGATTATCTGCAACAGGGATATCAGCACAGTATCTGCTTTATGGGATTATGCCGGGCGCAAGATGGATCAATGTGGCACGCTATTCATGGAAGGTATGCTTACGAAATCGATCGCGAACAGTTAACATATGAGTTTGTTCAGCTAAAACAAGTCGCTTATTGTATGGATGCCACACAGATACAGCAATCAATCGAACAACAAATGCCGCATGCCAGAGTTCAGGTACACAGTCCCGACGGTGTCCATTTCACCGCGGAAATTGAATCGGCCGCTTTTGCCGGACTCACGCGCATTGCCCAGCACCGCATGGTACATGACATAATCGGCCCGGCGCTGGGCGCAGAAATACACGCACTCAGCTTGCACACCCGGGTGCCGCCAGACGCTGCTACGGATCCCGCCTGACATGGCCATCATCCAGATCAACGGCGGTCGCACACTCAGCGGCGAGTTGTCCATTTCCGGCGCGAAAAATGCGGTACTGCCGATACTGGTGGCCAGCCTGCTCACCGAGCAGACGCTGCAATTGCGCAATGTGCCGCATCTGCAGGATGTCACCACCACCATGTCGCTGTTGGCGCAACTGGGCGCTGAGATCTCCATGGATGATGGTATGGCGATCAGCATCAATGCTGCCAATCTGACCTCGCATGCCGCGCCTTACGAGCTGGTGCGCACCATGCGCGCCTCGATCCTGGTGCTGGGTCCATTGCTGGCACGCTGCGGACGTGCCGAGGTGTCCTTGCCGGGCGGCTGTGCTATTGGTGCCCGGCCGGTGGACTTGCATCTGCGCGGCATGCAGGCACTGGGTGCCGAAGTCGAAGTCAAAAACGGCTACATTCACGCCCGCGCTGATCGTCTGGTGGGCGCGCGCATTGTCATGGATACGGTCACCGTGACCGGCACCGAGAACATCATGATGGCGGCCACGCTGGCCCAAGGTACAACAGTGATCGAAAATGCCGCGCAGGAACCGGAAGTGGTGGATCTGGCGCAGTGTCTGAATGCGATGGGGGCCAGGATTAGCGGTGCCGGCAGCGATACCCTGCACATCGAGGGCGTGGAGACACTCGGTGGCGCGGTACATCCGGTGCTGCCCGATCGAATCGAGACCGGTACCTACCTGGTGGCGGCGGCAATGACCGGTGGCCGCGTTAAATTGCGCAATGCGCGCGCTGACACGCTGGATGCGGTGCTGCAGAAGCTGGCCGCTGCCGGTGCCGAGGTGAATACCGGCAGTGACTGGATCAGTCTGGATATGCATGGCCACAGACCGCAGGCGGTGGACATCACCACGGCGCCTTTCCCCGGCTTTCCGACCGACATGCAGGCGCAGTTCACGGCGCTCAATGCCATTGCCGAAGGCACCTCGGTGATCTCCGAGCGGGTGTTCGAAAACCGCTTCATGCACGTACTGGAGCTGCAGCGGCTGGGTGCCAACATCCAGTTGCGCGGCGGCAACGCCATCGTCAAGGGGGTGAAAAAACTGTCCGGCGCGCCGATCATGGCCACCGACCTGCGCGCTTCAGCTTCGCTGGTGCTGGCCGGTCTGGTGGCTGAGGGCCAGACCCAGGTTGATCGCGTTTATCATATCGATCGCGGCTATGAGAACATTGAGGAAAAACTGTCTGCGCTGGGAGCAGATGTGCGGCGTATCACCAACCAGCACATGCACAGCAACCGCATTGCTGCGGTATCTTGATCAGGATTGCCCGACTTACTGCATGGTCTGCAGTTCAGCGCTGGCGCGCTGGGCAATCTCGCCGCCAGCCTGCTGCGCGGTTTGCAGGTAGCGAATGGCCTGATCGCGATTGCCACTGCGCTTTTCCAATACGCCGAGATGATAAAAGCCGGTGCCGGTCGGCAACAGCTTCAGACTGCGCTGCAGGTCCTGCCGCGCGCCTGACGCATTATTCACGCGTTGTCTGAGTATGCCGCGCGCCAGCGGAAAGTAAAACCAGTCCGGATCACGTGCAATGGCCTGCTCGTAGTAGCGCACTGCCTCATTATCGCGCTGCTGCGCGCGCGCGATGTCACCCATGAGCCCATAAAATCTTGATTCGCGTGGTTCCGCCTGGATTGCCGCTTGCGCGTGGCGTCGTGCTGCATCTGGATTGCCGTCCTGCAGTGCCTGACGTGCCCTCGCTGCTGCAGCATAAGCGTCTTGTGACTGCAGCAAAGGCTGCATCTGTTGTTGATAGCGCTGTTTGCCGATCTCACCACCGGGCGCAAAGCTGGCGGCAAGCTCGCGGTTTTTCTGCAGCCGCTCACGGGACGGTGGATGCGAGGCGAACAGACCGCTGAGCCAGTCCTGATTGCGGCCTTCCGACAGGCGCACAAAGGTTGCCTGCAGATCCACCGCACCTTGCGGGTCATAGCCGGCGGCAACCATGTAGCGGATGCCGTACGCATCCGATTCCAGTTCTGCCTCACGACCATAACGGGTGTTGATCAGTTGCGCGCCAAGACCGGCGCCCAACGCCGCCAGTTGACTGTACTCGCTGTTGCGACTGGCAATGCCGGTGGCCATCACGGCACCGCTGAGCAGGGTGCCGCGCGACTGTGCCTGGGCACCATGGCGGG
Source organism: uncultured Wenzhouxiangellaceae bacterium (assembly GCA_964534475.1). Taxonomy (GTDB): domain Bacteria; phylum Pseudomonadota; class Gammaproteobacteria; order Xanthomonadales; family Wenzhouxiangellaceae; genus JAHJQV01. The sequence continues at coordinate 10,534 of CAZHRH010000001.1, read as the reverse complement.
CCGCGGCATGGACGATTTCATGGCCCAGCACAGCGGCCAGCTCGGCCTCTGAATTGAGTTCCGTGAGCAGTCCGCGATTGATGGCGATTTTGCCGCCGGGCAGAGCCCAGGCATTAGGCACGTCGCTGTTCAAGACAGTGAATTCATAGTCCAGCTGCAGATCGGCATGTTGCGCCAGACGCTGGCCAACGCTGCTGACGTAGCGGGTCAGCTCAGGTTCGACATTGTATTCACCACCCTGGCTTTGTAGCGATGGCGCATACTGCTGCGCGCCAACCTGGCGATCCCAGCTTGCCGGCATGAACATCAGGTTGCTGTCGCCGGTCACCGGATTGGTGGCGCAGCCGGACAGCAGCGTAAACAATGCCAGCGCTACCAGCAATAATGTGCCGCGTTGATTTTTGCATCCTGTTGTGATGATCGCTTTGCTCATGGCTTGATCCTTGTCCCATTCGTCAGCAGCCATCATAGCGAATTTTTTACTGATCCTGCTGCTCGGGCGGCAGTTGTCCGCAGTTGCGTTGTGTATCCTCGTCCCAGGCGATGGCGTTGAGATCGATCTGAAAATAACTGTCCTCATCGCGATTCTTGCGGATGCGTACCGGCAGCCAGTGCAATGCCGGGGCATGCCAGGTCCAGATGGTCTTGTCGCTGCCGGGCCAGTTGCCCTGATAAACAACCGTGTCGAACTCACCGCACTGATTGCTGACGGTCTCCGGCGGCAGTAGCTGCCACTGGTAAGCAGCAATCTTGTCCTCTTTCAGCAGCGACAGGGCAAATGAATCAACCGCACGCACGGCCTGACTGGCGAGCAGCAGATAGATGCTCAGCGAGTCCACCGTCTGTTCCTGCATGGCCTGATCCCAGTTGCCGTCTTTGCTGCTGACGCTGAGCTTGTTGTCCTGCCAGTTGAATGAGGCCTGCCAGACATCCTTGCTGAACAGCATGGATTCATTTTGCTCATACAGCAGCGGGTAGACCCGGTTGTCTTGCACCACGAAGCTGGTTTCCTCACGACCGCGGAAGCGCGCCATTTTGGCGATACCGCTGGTGGCTTTGCTGGTGAACAAAACCTCGAACTGTTGCAGATCATCGCGGCCGTCGATGTCCGGCAGTCGCTGCAGCGTCATCTCGCCATAGCCCATCGGTTTGCCGTCGAGCTGGATGTCAAAACGGGCGGCAAACGGTTGCGCCAGAGCAAAGTTCTCGGTCACGTCGATCACAGCACTGGCCTGCTTGCTGGCGCTGCTGGCATCTGTGCTGGAGTCACTGGCAGATTGTGATTCGGCAGCATGGTCTGTCGCCAGACCCGTTTGTGCCAGGCTCGGAGCCGGCAGTGCCATCGCCGACAATATCAGTATGCTGAAAATCAGCGGCCGTGATTGCTTCCGCATTTCAGCACGTCTTTGCATAGTATTGCGTGGGCGCGACGTTATCAGAGATATTCTGCATGAATGGTTGATGAGCATTTGTTTTCCACAATGTAAGACAGCGCATTGCTCGCGCGCGCTGACGCAGACGCGTTTATGCAGTGCGCGCCATCTGACTGTGGCACGATGGAAAAGTGCCATGCCAGCAGCGCCATCGAGTACTCTGGCGTCAGCGGCGATTACCAGATGTTGACGCGCTCATCGGGGGGCAGATACAAGGCGTTGCCGGGCTCCACTGCAAACGCCTCATACCAGGCGTCAACGTTGCGCACGACGCCGTTGATGCGGTAGCTGGCCGGGCTGTGCGGATCGGTCAGCAACTGCTGGCGCAAGGCGTCTTCGCGCGCCTTGGCGCGCCACACCTGGGCCCAGGCCATGAAGAAACGCTGGGCGCCGGTGAAACCGTCGAGTACCGGTGGCTCGCCGTTGTCGGTAATGAATCGCTGATACGCCGACCAGGCCATTTCCACGCCGCCTAAATCGCCGATGTTCTCGCCCATGGTGAGCTGGCCATTGATGTGCATGCCGGGCAGTGGTTCATAGCTGTCGTACTGGGCACCAAGACGCTCAGCGCGCGCAGAGAAAGCAACGTCGGCGGCCTCAGTCCACCAGTCACGAATTTTGCCGGAGGCATCAAAACGGCGACCCTGGTCGTCAAAACCATGGCCCATTTCGTGACCGATGACGGCCCCGATGGCACCATAGTTGACCGCTGGATCAGCCAGCGGATCAAAGAACGGCGGCTGCAGGATTCCGGCCGGGAAGGTGAGCTGGTTTAACAGCGGATTGTAGGAGGCATTCACGGTCTGCGGCGGATAACCCCATTCGTCGCGCTCGACCGGACCATTCAGCCGCTCGACATCCCGCTGCCACTGAAATTCGGTGATGGCCAGGCGGTTGCCGACCATGTCGCCGGCGCTGATCTGCAGACTGCCGTAGTCGATCCACTTGTCGGGGTAGCCGATGCGCGGTTCAAACGTGGCCAGCTTGGCCAGCGCCGCTGCGCGCGTGGCTTCATCCATCCACTCATTGGCCATGATGCGCTGCTTGAGTGCAGCGCGAAGATTTTTGACCAGCGCATCCATCTGCTGCTTGGCGGCCGGCGGGAAATGCCGATCCACATAAATCTGGCCGACCGCCTCACCCAGATTGCGATTGACCAGGTCGGAACCGCGTTTCCAGCGTGCCCGCTGTTGTTCGATACCGTTCAGGGTCTGACTGAAAAACCGGAAATGAGCCTGGTCAAATGCGGCCGACAGATAAGGTGCCTGGGCGCTGATGAAATGGAAACACAGGTAATCTTTCCAGGTCGCCAGATCAGTGTCGCGGATGATTTCAGCGCTGCTGGTCATGACGTCAGGTTGCGCCACCACAATGCTCTCGGCGCTGCCAAGACCCAACTGCGACAGAATCATAGCCCAATCGATCTGTGGTGCCAGCTCGGCCAGTTGCGCAGGTGACATCGGGTTGTAGATTTTTTGTATGTCGCGGGTCATTTCGCGCGGCCAGTGGACTTCGGCGAGACGTTTTTCCAGCGCCATGATGGCGTCCGCGCGCGCTGCGGTTTGCTCGATATCGGCGAGCTCCAGCAGGCGCATGATGTAGTCACGATAGGCGGCACGAAACTCGACGAAGCGCTGTTCATCGCTGAGGTAATATTCGCGGTCGGGCATGCCCAGACCGGCCTGGCCGGCAAACAGCGTGTATCGTGTGGTGTCGGCCGGGTCCGGCAGAATGCCGATGCCGAACGGTGCGGTCAGATGCAGGCTGGAGAACGCCTGCATCAGTGCCGCCATATTGTCGATGTCTGTGATGTATTGTAATTGATCCTGTAACGGTGCCGCTCCCTGCTCATTCAGGCTGTCGATATCCATCCAGGTGCGGTAGTAGTCGGCCACTTTCTGTTCGATGCTGCCGCTGGCAGTCGTTGTTTTGCTGAGATCCTCGATGATGTCCCGTACCTGCTCGGTGGAGCGTTCGCGCAGTGCAGTGAAGATGCCATAGCTGGCACGATCAGCGGGTATCACAAAGCTGTCATACCATTGGCCGTTGACGTAATTGGCGAAATCGTCACCTGGTGCCACTGAGTTGTCCATTTGTGCCAGGTCAATGCCCCAGGTACCGAGTTCGGGGTGCTCAGCCGCAGCTTTACCGGCTGCTGCATTGCCGCTGTTGTCAGTTACTTCACTGCCGGCGGCGGTTTGCTGCTGCGGGTTGTTGCCGGATGGCTGTTGGCAGGCGGTGATCCACAGCAGCAGGGCTGCAGCAAGGAGGAGGTTTGCTTTCATCATGGTGAACTCGTTTTGATGTTACTAACAAGGTGGCTTGCACAGCGCTGGTGTGGACGCCAGCGACAGTGGACTGCTAGCGAGAATGAATTGAATGGCGCGCCCGGAAGGATTCGAACCTCCGACCGCCTGGTTCGTAGCCAGGTACTCTATCCAGCTGAGCTACGGGCGCGTAGCGATGTATTATCGCCATCCGCCAAGTGACTGTCAATAAGCCCATGGCAGTTGAGACAGCGATTCAAGCGAGAAGGTAAATGCTTTGCAAACATTGACCCGTATTGGCGCAAGGGGTATTATGGTCGGCTACGTCGGGGTGTAGCGCAGCCTGGTAGCGCAACTGCTTTGGGAGCAGTGGGTCGGGGGTTCAAATCCCTCCACCCCGACCAATACAATCGCGTTCTGTATTTTCTGGTGATATTGCAGGTTGCTTTTGCCATGTATAGATCGCAGTTAGCAGATCAGTATACTTAGGCTGGCATGCATGCAGGACAGCCTGCAAGGAACAATGGTGGGCGTAGCTCAGTGGTAGAGCACCGCGTTGTGGCCGCGGCGGTCGTGGGTTCAATCCCCATCGTCCACCCCATTTTTGCAGTTGAGCCATTTTTGCAATTGACTAAGGGCACTGCCCTGACTCAGGCGGATTTGATGGCCGGCAGTGGAATCCTGCTCTGGTGGGCTGATGTCAGCCTCTGAATTGCGTCAGTCAACTGCCGATCTGACCATCTGCCAAGGATCATGTAGCATGACGACCATTTCACGCTAGCGGGCCATTAGCTCAATTGGTAGAGCAGCTGACTCTTAATCAGTAGGTTCAAGGTTCGAGTCCTTGATGGCCCACCATTATTAAGCAATCCAGATCGATCGTCGATACAATCAGCGGCGACCAATATCACATACTAACGTTTCCGGACTCAAACAAGCCTATGCAAGTTAATATCGAACAACTGGATGGTCTCAAGCGGCGCCTGCAGATCACTGTGCCGGCCACTGACATTGACGACAAAATGCAAAGCCGACTGCAGGAGCTGGGCAAGAGCATTCGGCTCAAGGGTTTTCGCCCTGGCCGAGTTCCGCCGCAGGTGGTCAAGCAGCGCTACGGCAAACAGGTGCGCGACGAAATCATGCAGGACGTGATGCGTGACGGGCTCAACAATGCCATTGCTGACAATAAATTGCGCGTGGCGGCATTGCGGGAGATCACGCCGGCTGCCGGCGACGATGCCAAGTCGGATCTGCAGTTCACTGCGGAATTGGAGTTGTATCCGGAATTGCAGGCGCTCGATTTGAGCGCGCTGGATCTGACCAAGCCGGAAGTGGAGGTGACGGATGCTGATGTCGATGACATGCTGGCAACGTTGCAGGAACAGCGCCGTGAGTGGCAAGCGGTGGATGAGCCTGCCGCCAGCAACCATCGTGTCGCCATCGCTTACGTTGCCACGCTGGATGACCAGCGCATCCCCGAACACGGCCATGAGCGCGTCAGTGCGCTGCTGGGCAGCGGCATGCTGTTTGCTGCATTCGATGAGGCCATTCAGGGCATGACAGTGGGTGAAAAGAAAAGCCTGGAGCTGAGTTTTCCTGACAGCTTCCGCCATCAGCAACTGGCTGGGCAAACTGCTCAGGTCGAATTTACCCTCGATCAGGTCGAGACAGGGGAACTGCCGCCGGTGGACGATGCCTTTGCCAAAGCCTTTGGTATCGAGGAGGGGGTGGCTCGCCTGCGAGAAGAAGTCAAAGCAAATCTTGATCGCGAACGACGCGGCGCCATCAACCGGCTTGAGCGCATGCGTTTGAGTGATGAGCTGGCGAAAATTTATGCTGACATAGCGTTGCCGGAGAGCCTGATCGAGCAGGAAATCGAGCAACTGCAGCAGCGCATGCGCCAGGAAATCAAACAGTCAGGTGGTGACGAGTCCATGCTGCCACCACGCGAGCAACTGCAGGCTGCTGCCGAGCGCCGGGTGCGTGACAGCGTGATTCTGGCCGAGTTGGCAGTACAAAACGATATCCAGCTGGATCAGCAGCGCGTACAGCAGGCAATCATGGACATTGCTTCCACCTATGAGCAGCCCGAGCAAGTGATTGAACTGTATTCATCCAACCAGCAGTTGCTGGAGAATCTGTCACAGAGCGTGCTTGAAGATCAGGTTATTGACTGGATCATTGAGCAGGCTGACAGCAAGCCGGAACCGATGGCGCTGCCGGAACTGATGCAGCGCGTTAACCAACAGACTGGGCAATGAAAATGAGCATGATTCCTGAAACCGCACTCAATCTGGTGCCAATGGTGGTCGAACAGACCTCGCGCGGAGAGCGTGCCTATGACATCTACTCTCGCCTGTTGAAAGAGCGGGTGGTGTTTATTGTCGGCGGCATCGACGACAACGTGGCCAACCTGGTGGTGGCACAGCTACTGTATCTGGAGTCGGAAAACCCGGAAAAAGACATCAGTATCTATATCAACAGCCCCGGTGGCGTGGTCACTTCAGGCCTTGCCATTTACGATACCATGCAGTTTCTGCAGCCCGATGTCAGCACCATTTGTGTCGGCCAGGCCGCCAGCATGGGTTCACTGCTGCTGGCCGCCGGAGCTGCCGGTAAACGTTACTGTCTGCCCAACTCAAGGGTGATGATTCACCAGCCGCTGGGCGGTTTCCAGGGTCAGGCGTCGGACATTGATATTCATGCCCGTGAAATCCTGTCCATGCGAGAACGCCTGAATGAAATACTCGCTTTTCATACCGGCCAGGATCTGGATGCCATCGCCCGCGACACAGATCGCGACAAATTCATGACTGCTGAGCAGGCCAGGGAATATCGTATTGTCGACGAGGTGATCGAACGCCGCCAGCAGGTTGCAAAGCAGTGAGCATGTTGGCCCCGATGACTTGAATGCTATACTGTCCACATTTATATTGTTACTCTGTTTCAAATCCTGCAGTAAAGCACATAGATGACTGACAAGACCACCAGCAAACCATCCTCCAGCAAGATACTGTATTGCTCCTTCTGTGGCAAAAGCCAGTCGGAAGTACGCAAGTTGATCGCTGGACCCAGCGTCTACATTTGTGATGAGTGCGTCGAGTTATGTAACGACATCATCCGCGAAGAACTGGAAGAAAAGCAGCAGGAACACAGCGAGGCACTGCCATCACCGCACAAGATTCATGCCTTTCTGGATGATTATGTGATCGGCCAGGAGCGCGCCAAGAAAGTACTTTCAGTGGCAGTCTATAACCACTACAAGCGCATGCGTGCTGGCGCCGACAAGTCCGAAATCGAGTTATCCAAGTCCAATATCCTGCTCATCGGCCCTACCGGCTCGGGTAAGACCCTGCTTGCTGAAACCCTGGCCAGAATGCTCAATGTGCCATTCACCATCGCTGATGCCACCACGCTGACCGAAGCCGGCTACGTGGGTGAGGACGTGGAGAACATCATTCAGAAGCTGCTGCAGAAATGTGATTACGATGTGGACAAAGCGCAGACCGGCATTGTCTACATTGACGAGATCGACAAGGTATCACGCAAGGCCGAGAATCCATCGATTACGCGCGATGTATCGGGTGAAGGGGTACAGCAGGCGCTGCTCAAGCTGATCGAGGGCACCATTGCGTCGGTGCCGCCACAAGGTGGTCGCAAGCATCCGCAACAGGAATTTCTGCAGGTTGATACCAGTAACATGCTGTTCATCTGCGGTGGTGCTTTCAACGGCCTGGAAAAAGTGGTGCAGCAGCGATCCACTGCAACCGGAATCGGCTTCAAGGCCGACGTGCGCAGCAAACAGGAGGCGAGTGAAGAGATCAGTCGTCTGTTGGCGCAGGTGGAGCCGGAAGATCTGATCAAGTATGGCTTGATTCCGGAGTTCATCGGCAGATTGCCGGTGGTGGCTTCACTGGAAGAGCTGGATCAGGATGCACTGGTGCAGATCCTGACACAACCGAAGAATGCGCTCATCAAGCAGTTTCGGCGCCTGTTCGAAATGGAAGACTGTGAGCTGGACATCCGTGATGATGCTTTGCAGGCCATCGCCATGCTTGCCATGCAGCGTAAAACCGGAGCGCGCGGTCTGCGCACCATCCTGGAAAATGTCATGCTGGATTCCATGTATGAATTACCCAGCATGAATGACGTTGCCAAGATCGTTGTTGACGAAGCGGTGGTCAAAGGTGAAGCTCAACCCTACATTATCTACAGCGGCAAAGAACAACAGGCGGCGGAAAGCGCCTGATTTCCACCTGCCCATACGCTGCGGGCACCACAAAGCAGTCAAAGCAACGATGCAGCAGCGAAGCTGTACCTTGGCAGACGTGGTTGAATGCCGTGCTGCTGGCACCATCTCTGTACAGTAATCAAACCATGCAAATTATCCTATGAGCAAACAATCCACCTCCGCAGCTACCCCCGCTGGCAGCAGCAAGAAACAGCAAACCACACCGGTATTGTCTCTGCGCGACGTGGTGGTTTATCCGCACATGGTCATCCCGCTGTTTATCGGTCGGGAACGCTCCATGGCCGCGCTGCAGCGGGCCATGGACGTGGACAAAAAAATCTTGTTGATCACGCAACGCAGTCCGGATGTGGATGATCCCGAAGAGAAAGATCTTTATCAGGTCGGCACTCTGGCCAACATCCTGCAACTGTTGCGGCTACCGGATGGCACCACCAAGGTGCTGGTGGAAGGTAACAATCGCGTCGCCATTGACCATTTTCTAGATACCGGCGAATACCTTGCCGCGGGTTGGCAATTGCTGCCGGAAGAGCCGACAGATGATGAAATGACGGTTGAAGTGACTGCCCGCTCGCTGGTGACATTGTTTGAGCGCTACATCAAGCTGAATCGGAAAATTCCGGCAGAATTGCTGACCACGCTGGTGGGTATTGAGGACAATTCACGGTTGGCAGACACCATCGCAGCGCATCTGGGTGTGCGTCTGGAAGAGAAGCAGAAAATTCTCGAAACCGCTGATATTCAACAGCGTATGGAGAAGCTGCTGGCGTTGATTGAAGAAGAACTGGACATGTTGCAGCTGGAGAAGCGCATCCGTGGCCGGGTCAAGGGACAGATGGAGAAGAGTCAGCGCGAATATTATCTCAACGAGCAGATGAAGGCGATCCAGAAGGAGCTCAACGAGATCGAGGATTCGCCGGATGATCTGGATGAGTTGGAGCAACGCCTGGAAAAGGCCGGTTTGCCCAAGCAGGCAATGGAAAAGGTGCAGAATGAGCTGCGCAAGCTGCGCATGATGTCGCCGATGTCGGCCGAGGCCACTGTTGTGCGCAACTATCTGGACATGGTCCTGGGTCTGCCGTGGAAAAAACGCAGCAAGATCAACAAGAACATTGGACGCGCAGAAAAAGTGCTGGATGAAGATCACTACGCGCTGGAAAAGGTCAAAGAGCGCATTGTCGAGTATCTTGCCGTGCAGCAGCGTGTCAAAAGCATGAAAGGACCGATTTTGTGCCTGGTCGGGCCGCCCGGCGTGGGCAAGACCTCGCTGGGTAAATCGATTGCCAAAGCCACCAGCCGCGAGTTTGTGCGCATGTCGCTGGGCGGAGTACGCGATGAGGCCGAAATCCGCGGCCATCGGCGCACCTACATCGGCTCCATGCCCGGGCGCATCCTGCAATCCATGGCCAAAGTCGGCAAAAAGAACCCCTTGTTCATGCTCGACGAACTGGACAAGATGTCCATGGATTTTCGCGGCGATCCATCATCGGCATTGCTGGAAGTGCTGGATCCGGAACAGAACGACAAGTTCAGCGACCATTATCTGGAAGTGGACTATGACCTGTCCGAAGTCATGTTCATCGCCACCGCCAACTCGCTGAACATACCGGCTCCGCTGCTGGATCGCATGGAGGTCATCCGCATCCCGGGTTATACCGAGGATGAGAAAGAACATATTGCCCGTGATCATCTGTTGCCGAAGCAGATGCGCCAGCATGGCCTCAGCGGAGACGAGCTGAAAGTCAGCGACGGTGTCATCCGCAATAGCATCCGTTACTACACCCAGGAAGCCGGTGTGCGCAATCTGGAGCGCCAACTGGCCAAGCTGTGTCGCAAGGTGGTGAAAGAACTGACCACCGATAAAAAGCGTAACCACCGTCAGATCACTGTGCGTAATCTGGATCATTATCTTGGCGTCGAGCAGTATCGCTACGACAATGCCGAGCAAGAGCCTGAAATCGGCCAGGTCAATGGCCTGGCCTGGACTTCGGTGGGTGGCGTGCTGCTCAAGATCGAAGCCACACTGGTGCCCGGCAAAGGCAAGCTGACGCAAACCGGGCAACTGGGTGAGGTCATGCAGGAATCGGTGCAGGCAGCGCTGACTGTGGTCAGATCACGTGCCGATATTCTCGGTCTGGCGCAGGATTTTCATCAGAGCAATGATTTTCACATTCATGTGCCCGAAGGTGCCACCCCGAAGGATGGTCCCAGTGCCGGCATTGCCATGTGTGTTGCGCTGGTATCGGCGGTTTCTGGCATCCCGGTGCGTGCTGATGTCGCCATGACCGGTGAGATCACACTGCGCGGCAAAGTTCTGCCGATCGGCGGACTCAAGGAAAAACTGCTGGCAGCACATCGCAGCGGCATCAAGACGGTGCTCATCCCGGATGAAAATGCCAAGGATCTGGTGGAAATTCCCGAAAACATTCGCGCCGGGCTCGATATCCACCCGGTACGATGGATCGATGAAGTACTGGAAAAGGCACTGATATCCATGCCGCGACCCGATGATGGATTGCGCGAAAAAGCGCCAATTCACAAGGATGATGAGAAAAACTGTGACAGAATTGTGTCGCACTGAAATT